>JAILZS010000072.1 GCA_023512375.1 Bacillota bacterium
GACAGCCGGTGCGCATCCTGGCGATCGGCGATGGCGGTAGCTGGATCTGGCCGCGCAGTGCGTTCGTGGCCGGGCCGGATGATGAGGTCGTCGAGATCCTGGACTTCTTCCATGCCAAAGAGCATCTGGGGGACCTCGCGAAGGCGCTGCAACGAGATGAGAAGGCGGCCCAGGCATGGACCGAGCGCTGGGCCGACCGCCTCCGTGACGAGGGACCCTGGCCCGTGATCGAGGAGCTGACGGGCATGAAGCCGCGCGGAAAGGAGCAGAGGAAGATCCTCAGGCAGACGCTCAGGTACTTTGAGGACAACGCCACACGCATGGACTACCCGACGTATGCGGCTCGGGGCTGGCCGCTGGGGTCAGGGATCGTCGAGTCCACGTGCCGGCTGGTCTCGAATCTGCGCACAAAGGAGCCTGGGATGCGCTGGTCGCACGGTGGCGTACAGGAGATCCTTACGCTGCGCGCCCTAAGGTTGTCCGCCTTCGAGTCCTGGAACCACTTCTTCGCCAGCGCGCCCCAGACCCGGCGACCACCCGTTCGTTCCCTGATCTACGCCGCGACCGCGCCAGCCGAGGCGGCCTGACAGCCATCCCCGAATGTGATGTGCGCCCCGCTGGGTAAACCAAACCAGGGTCGCCTTGGACGACCCCCACGGTGGGCGGTGGACTTACGCTGCCGGTGCCCGGGGCCTGGTGTGCGACTCGGCCGGCATGGCCAGAGCCTTCGCTAACGCAGCCAGATCGTGAGCGGTGGCGAACCGGCCAAACGACGCCTCGGCCTTGGCCAGACCCAAAATCGCCCAGCGCTCGGCCTGCTCGCTGTGGCGCCAGCGCTTCACCCGCCCGCGCGTCAGATCCTTGCACAGCGCGAACGGGCTCTCGATGACATTCGTCGTCCCCAAAAGGCGTGCCAGATTCGGGCTCACCCCCAATCGATTGAGGGCGATCGTGTCCTCCAGGTCGTCGCGGACGCTCGCCGCGGCGTCGCGATGCCCCTTCAGCTCCAACCGGCGGGCCAGCCCCTCAAGACGCGCCTTCGCCTGCTCGGCATCCTCCGTCATCCACGCCCGCCACAGCTGCCGACGCACGCCTTCGCGCTCACCTTCGGGCAGCTTGTCCGTGATGTTGCGCCCGCGATGGGAACGACACCGCTGCAGCACCAGCGCCTTGCCGAACACCGCCTTGGCCGCCGCCTGGATCCCCTTGCCGCCGTCGGTCACCACCAGCATCCGCCGCCCTTGCCAGCCAAGACCTCGCGCCACCATCGACTCGAGCATCTCCTGGCACAGCGCGCGATTCTCCGTGTCTCCTTGGCGCACGCCCAGGACCATCTTCGTGCCGTCATCGCGGATGCCCACCGCCACCACGATCACGTAGCCACCGAACGCTACCCCGTCCATGAACAGGGCGAGGAACTCCCCCTCGATCGGGCGCTTTTGGTACGCCTCGGCCGCGCGCCGCGTGGCCTCGATGAACCGCCGCCCAGCGCTCGAGGCACTAAGCCCCATGACCTCGCGCCCCGCCGGCGCCACCGCCCTTGCCACCTCGCCGTAGCCACGCTGGCTCACGCCTCTCGACAGCGCCCCGACAACCGCCGCCTCGAGGAAGCCTTCCCCACGCGCTGCCTCGTAGAACTCCAGGCGGACCTCCCCGCCGTGTTCACCCAGCTCCCGCACCCGCGGCCTTTGGATCGCCACCTTGCGCGCGCCGATCACGATGCTCCCCGGCGCCGTGCCGTAGCGCGCGTAGCGGCGTTCTCCTTTGCCCATCCGCCGCCCGCGCGGCCCGCAGATCTCCTCGACCTCCGCCTGCATCGCCTCGGCAAACGCCCCAAGGCCGACATCGAGACAGAACGCCTCCATCCCGTCGCGGCAGATGCGCGCAAGGTCTTGACGACGCCGGCTTTTGAGGTCGAGCCCGTGTCGGCGGGCCACCTGGCGGCGCCGACCGCGCGACCCCTTTACGTCCGGGCCCTCGGTCGCGTAGGCTTGGTCGTGGCACAACAACATAGGACACCTCCGGGGGGACGGGTTACGGCCGTCCCTCTTCGTTTGTTGCTTCAGACGACGCGCCGCTCGGCGGGCGGACGCGAAAGGGCCGCAAACAGCGAAGGCAAGTGCTCGTGGCCAATCAGGCGGCGGGTCGTTGCCTCCCAGGCTTCGACGCCGTAGAGGAGGTCCTGCCCGGCCGGGGTGTGGCGGCGGCCGAGGGCACGGGCTTCGTGCGCGCAGGTGGCAACGAGCGCGCCGCGGCGCAGCGAGCGCTCGAGGACACCCGGGATGTCGAGCCGACGCAGGGCCAGGACGTGTTCGAGATGGCGGCTCAAGGTCTGGTAGGTGCCCGGCGCGCGCCCTCTGAGGTCGGCCAGGATGGCCATGAGCTCGGCCTCGGCCTGACGGCCCGGGAGGTCGAACGCGGCGCGCAGCCTCGTCTTCACCGCCTGGGCGGGCCCGTCGGCGAGATGTGAGAGCACAGCGCGTTCGACGTAGGGGTCGGCGTGGGCGATCAGGCAGGAGGGAAACGAGTCGGCGATCTCGCGGTCGAGGGCGCTGCCACCGTCGGTGATGCACAGACGGGGCGACAAGCTACGGCGCTCGAGTTCGCGCACCAGCATGTCCATCGCCACGGGATCGGCGGTGGAGCCATCCTGGAACGTCACCACGCGCTTTTGGCCGTCGGCGGTCAGGCCCACCACGCCCACCTGGTCGCGACCGCGGTAGGCTGCCGTGGCGATGACGAGCACCGGCAGCGCCTCGAGCGTGCGGGATGGGAGGTCGACCGGTGCGGCGGAGGGCGAGGGGGCGTCGGCTGGGCTGCTCGAGGGTGCGCCAGACGCCCTGGCTCTGGGTTCTGCGCGCAGCAGGTGCTTGAGCAGGGCGTCGCCGCGTCGATCCGCGAACTCGCTCGCGCCGACCACGGCACGCAGGGCATCGACCACCCGCAGGGCAGCCTCGAACTCCCTCAGCCGCGCTGCGATCTCACGGGAGATGTCATCAAGCGGCTGGATTGCAGTGCTGACGATACGCTGGCTCGCCAAGGGCGGGTCCTTCCCTTCTCACCAGCGGGCCCCTGGCCCGCCTGGTCACCACCCTGGTGTTCGCCTTGTTCAACAAAGTCTGGGTCATCCTCCCCCAGCACCGCCCTCTGGCCCTTGTCGTTCACCCCCACCGCGATCATCAGCGCCATGCTCACCACCCGGCCGCCCTCTCGCACCTTGGGGAAGGTGGCGTCCAGCCAGACGTACGGATACGGGTCGGCAAGCGGCCGGGAGCGAAACGCCTGGACGTCCTCATCGAGGGCCTGCGCCATGCGAGAGACCGTCGACTTGTCGATGCCATCGATGCCCAGCGCCCGCACCAGGTCGTCCACCTTGCGGGTACTGACGCCGTGGACGTAGGCCTGGGCGACGACGTTGACCAGGGCGCGGTCTACGCGGCGGCGTGGCTCGAGGAGCGTGGGCAGGAAGCTGCCGTGGCGGAGCTTGGGGATGTGCAGGTGGAGGGTGCCGGCGGGGGTGTCGAGCTGGCGGGGGCGGCTACCGTTGCGCTGGTTGGTGCGCTCGGCGGTGCGCTCGTAGCGCCCGGCACCGATGTACTGGGTGACCTCGGCCTCGATGGCCTTGATCGCGTACCTGGTGTACGCGCGTCGTTCACCTGCACCTGAAGAACGGAATGCGTCGGCGCATCCTCCAGACCATCAAGCCCGCCGAGGCACGTATCCTGGCGCTGCTCAACATCGACGCGACCTCTTCGTGACCGTCAAACCTCTAGCGCCCTGAAATTCCCCGCGCTGGCAACGTGGGTGGTGAAGGTCGGACTCGCCCATGCAAAGGTTGCAATCCAGCCAGGAGACCTGACGCGGGTTGCGCCGGCCGACTTGGCAAGCGGCACCATCTCCTCTTTGATCGGTGCGGTACCTCGGTCGGGCAAGGTGAAAGGCAAGGCAGGTTGATCGCAGCCATGCATTGTTCGCTGCAGTACCGCCGCAGCGTTCACCACTCATCGTCCTCCTCGGCCAGGATCGTGCCGCTTAGGCGGCGGACAGCGTCTCGGTTCGGGAAAGGCAGCCTCGCATGGAGATCCTCCAATCCCCTTCTGACAGTTGCCATGCTTTGGAACGCAGTGTCTGGGGCCGCTTAGATCCTCCCTTGCCGACGCGTAAGCCCGTCGCCAAAGGAGTTTGCGAGAACCAGGGTTACGCTGAGAAGCATGGTCACCATGGCCCAAATCGGGTGCAGCAGGCCCACAGCGGCGAGTGGGATGCCGGCGCCGTTCAAAGCAAAAGCCAAGAAGATGTTCTGGCGCGTCTTTGTGAAGCTCTCCTTGCCGATGTCGATGGCTTGTGCTAGGGCCGTCAGACGACCGCCCACCAGGACCACGTCGGCGGCCTCGATGGCGATATCGGTGCCGGCGCCCATGGCAACTCCGACATCGGCCTGGGTAAGGGCCGGGGCGTCGTTGATGCCGTCGCCCACCACCATGACGCGCACGCCGCCCGCCTGCAGCTCGCGCACCTTGGCCGCCTTGCCCTCGGGCAGGACTTCCGCCACCACCCGTTCGATGCCTACCTGATCGGCCACCGTCCGTGCCGCTCGGGCGTTGTCGCCGGTGACCATCACAGGCTCAATCCCCCGCGCTTTGAGAAGGTGCACAGCCGCCACAGCGTCCGCCCTAAGGGCATCGCCGATGGCCACGAGTCCCTGCACTTCATCGTCCACCATTACGGCAACGACCGTCCTTCCCATGGATTCGAGCCGCACCCGGTCCTGGTCCAGGGCAGCTAGGCCCGGGATGCCCGAGTCATGTGCAGCCGTAGGGCGGACGACCCGAACCAGTTTGCCACAGACACGGCCTTCAACCCCAACGCCCGGCAAGGCGACGAAGTCGTTCACACCGGGCAGGTCGAGCCCGCGCTCGGCCGCCGCCTTCACGATTGCCCGCCCGAGCGGGTGCTCGGACAGCGCTTCGACCGCGGCCGCCATGCGCACGAGGTCGTCGTCGTCGACACCATGCGTTCGGACCTCCACAACCTGGGGCCGCCCCTGGGTGATCGTGCCGGTTTTGTCCAGTACCACTCGCCGGACGTCGCTCATCACCTGGAAGGCGTCGGCGGAACGCATGAGGATGCCGTGCTCGGCCGCCCGACCGGCGCCACGGATCATGGCCAGCGGTGTGGCCATACCGAGGGCGCACGGATAGCCCATGACGAGCACGGCCAGAGTGGCGAGGACTGCCGACACGAGATCCGGGTGGCCAGCTGCAGTCCAGGTGATGCCGACCCACGCGATCAGGGTGAGCGCGGCCGCGGCAAGCACCGCAGGCACGAAGATTCCGAGCACGCGGTCTACGAGTTGAAGGATACTCGGCTTGAGGGCACGGGCCTCCTCCACATAACGGGTTACCTTCGCCAGGAAGGAGTCGCCCATTTCTGCAGTTGCTTCGATCGAGAGGCTCCCCGTGAGGTTCATCGAGCCCCCGGTCACGCTGTCGCCCTCGCCTTTGTCCACAGGCAGGGGTTCGCCTGTCACCAGCGCCTCGTCGACGCTGGATGTTCCCTTGCGCACAACGCCGTCCACGGGCACGCGCTCGCCCGGTCGCACGCGCACCAGGTCGCCTACGCGGACGTTGGCGAGAGCGATCTCCATTTCGCGCCCTTCACGGATCACCGTTGCCGTATCTGGTTGAAGCCGCATCAGGCGGCGAACCGCTTGGGAGCTCTTGGTGCGCACGACGAGGGAGACGTAGCCGCTCAGAAGGTGGTAAGTGGTCACGAACACCGTCACTGCAAGGAAGTCGGCGCCGGGTACGGTTGCCTCGAACATGCCCAGGATGCCGCCGGCAAGCCCGCTCAGAGCGGCGAACTCGAGAAGAACGTGCTGGTTCAGGATGCCCCGCCGGATCGACCCCCAGGCCATGCGCAGGATCTCCCGCCCCGGCCCAAGCACCGTAACCAGGGCCAGGACCAGGAGGGGTACAGGGTAGCGTGACGCCGGCGCCCCGAGCCACATGTGGGCCATCATGGCCAGGCTGAGAACGGCGAAGCTGGCCGCCGTGATCAGGCGCAGCCGTTCTCGCCCCAGCCGGCGCTCCTCTTCTTCGAACGCCTGCACCTTGCGCGGATCACGTACGGTGTAGCCGATCTCTCGTATCGTCTGGCCGATTCGGGACGGCTCGAGCAGCGCGGGCCGGTAGCGGATGAGCACCTCCTCGTGGGCGAGGTTGACGTGCACCTCAGCGACGCCGGGCAGGCGGCCCACGGCCTTCTCAAGCGTCGTGACGCAGAACGAACAGGCTATACCGCCCACTTTGAGGTGCAGGGTTTCCTCTTCGGCCTGACCGATGTTGTCGGCGGTAGGCCGCGCAACTGCTTGTCGGAACATGGCTCAGACGGCAGGCTCGTAGCCAAGGTCTCGCAGCCGGTCCTTGACCGTTTTCGCTGCACCGTCGCCCTGCATGACGACGTCGACGCCCTGCGCCGCACGGCTGGCCGTGACCTTCACCACGCCGGGAACCTTTGACAGGGCGCCTTCGATCTGGGCTTCGCACCTCTCGCAGTGGATGCCTTCCACACGAAGGCGCATGGTTTGAGCCATCTGCATCCCCCTGTGCGGTATGGATCCTCCGGCGGCGCCGGGTCGTGCCGGCGACCGGGCAAAGAGTAAACCCTCCCCCTAAGGGGAAGGTCAAGAAATCCCTGCCGTGCTGCCCACGATCCATCACATGGGCGGCTTACCGTGCGCGGGCATGTCGCTGCTGGATGAGATGGCAGATGCAGCCGTCTCCATAAGCTTCCGGGGGCAACATGTCGGCAAGCCGATCAAGAGCCTCAAGCTGGTCGCGCAGCCTCCGAAGCTCATCGATCCTCCGATCGAGTCCTGCCGCCTCCTCACGTATGCGCTCTCGGACGAACGTGCAGGGCGCCTCGCCGCGGTCGCGAAAGGCGAGGACCTCCCGTATGTCCCCCAGGCGCAGGCCGACGGCCTTCGCCGCTTTGACGAAGCGTAGACGCTCCTCGTCCTGAGCCGTGTAGACCCGATAGCCAGCCGGGGTGCGATCCGAGGGCGGGAGGATGCCGATCGTCTCATAGTACCGAATGGCCTTGACCGTTAGACCCGTGCGGCGTGCCAGATCACCGATGAACACACGGCGTCACCTCAGCCATATCGTACGCCACCACCTTGACGGCTCCCTGGACAGGCAAGAGTGGTTGGAGGTGAAGTAGCCCGCCACCGCCCCATGTAGGGGTTACTGGCGGGCCCTTCCCGAACCGGACTTGCGGCTTTCACCGCATCCGGCTCTCCGGCTCCAAGGCGGCGCTCAGCCCTGCGACTGCCGCTTTGGACCGAGCCGCTCGGTGCGACCGCGCTGGCGGTTGGCCATACGACGGCTCAGGAGCAGGGCACGGTCGGCGGGGTCGTAGGCGTCGTACCGGCCGAACTGGTGTGTGTACACGATGCGAGTATGGGAAGGACGCCACAGGTGCAAGGCGCGGGTGCGCCGAACATCAAGCCAGACCCCCAGGCCGGCTCCGTTGTGCCATCGGGTTTCGTCCCGAATGCTGAACCTGAATGGAATCCAGAACTCGCGATGGTGAAGTTTCCGGCTTCTGTAATGTCGACCTCTGTGCTTCTTGTACAGCGCCTTGCTTACCAAGCGGGTCAGCCAGCGTTCTAGACCGCGAAAGGTTGACGCGCTGGATCCGTGGGCGAAGTACAAGCACCAGCCCCGTACAAGGCGATTGAGGCTCGCAATCAGCGCCGCCTCCCGCGGCATGCAGATCATCCGCCGGAGCATGTCGCGCACCTTGGCGCGAAACCTCTCTTTGGACTTCTTGCTCGGCCGCGTGAAGACGACTCTCTTGCTGCCGTGGTCCACTGCGCGCATTTCGTATCCTAGAAAGTCGAAGCCGTCGGTGATGTGGGTCACCAGGGTCTTTTCCAAGGACAGGTCCATGTGCAGCTCCTCTTGGAGGAAGCGTGCCACGTCCGCCTTGATCCGCTCCGCGTCCTGTTGCGAGCCACGGACCATGATTACGAAGTCGTCCGCGTACCGCACGATGTCGCAAGGCACGGTTTGCCCACGGGCGGCTTCCCGTCGCCGGAGGTTGACCTCCTGGCTCGCGTACTTGGCGGCCACGAACCGATCGAGCGCGGTCAAGTAGATGTTCGCCCACAACGGGGAAACGACGCTGCCCTGGGGCGATCCGCCCTCTGGTTCGTGGTATGCCAGACCGTCCAGGACTCCAGCCTTGAGCATCTCCTGCATGACGTGCAGAAGCGGACGGTCGTGGATGGTCTGTCGCATCATGCGAAGCAAGATGCCGTGGTCGATGCTGCCAAAGCAGTCCCTGATGTCTCCCTCAACGACCCACTCGTACTTTCTGGGGGCGGTGGCGAGGTAGTGGATGCGGGCCAGGGCATGGTGCGCGCTGCGGAAAGGTCGGAATCCGTAGGAGTGGGGGTAGAACCTGGGCTCATAGATGGGCTCCAGGATCATCCGCACCGCCTCCTGCACAACCCGATCTTTCAGCGTGGCGATTCCCAGCGGTCGCTGCTTACTTGGGTCGGAGGGCTTCGGTATGTACACTCGTCGGATAGGACTCGGCTGGTACGACTTGGACCGCATCTCCCGGACGACCTCATCTACCAGCGCCTGCTTGGACCACTCCGCCTTGAAGTCGTCGCGGGTCGCTCCGTCCACGCCGGGCGTCTTGCTGCCCCGGTTGCGCAGGATGCGGTCGAGTGCCGTGCGTACCCAGGCGGGCGTGCCCAGGAGTTGGTAGAGTCCGTCGAATGTGGCCCCTTGAACGCTCAGCCTGTGCAGGCTCTCTCGCTTTCGGTTGACAAAGTGGCGCCGTCCCAGCGCGGCTGGGTCGGGAGCCGCTTTTGGCCTCATGCATCGAGGCTCCTTTCGGCCTACTTGTGAGGGCCCGGAACCTGTTCCCCTTCGCCATGTACACGGCTTTCCCGTGCTCGGACTACTACGGGAACTCCGCCCGTTGACCGCCACATCAGACGAAGCGGTCCCAGCCCGAAGGCCGGCGGCCAACGTTCACCGGTGTCCAATCACGCAACCACGGATCAGCTGGCGGCTCCCTCTCTACGCCGGGTGCCATGGCGGCGGGCTTATACCCCTGTAGCCCGGCGCACCGCCTTGGTGGCGGTGGGTCCAGCCAGAGAGAAGGGCCGAACCCCGACACCTACCCC
Source organism: Bacillota bacterium (assembly GCA_023512375.1). Lineage (GTDB taxonomy): Bacteria > Bacillota > Sulfobacillia > JAJZYS01 > JAILZS01 > JAILZS01. The sequence goes on from JAILZS010000072.1 coordinate 9,209, forward strand.
CATTCCCGAGTTTCCAGGGGCTCACCAATCACGGCGCTTCAGGCGAGGGTTTCTTACGTAGCCGGGCTGACGGGGCTTGCCCTCGTCGATCGGGTCGGGATACCCGGTCGCGAGGTACGTTGCGGGTGGGCTTCCAACCTAGCGCTGCTCGGCGCCAGGCTGGCCACCGTGGCCTCATCGCCGTGGGGTGGGCGATGGCCCTTGCGGGCATTTGCGTGACGGCTTTCGACCGGTCGCACTCTCACGGAGTGGTGGAAAAGGGAGTCGACGGTAGAGGCCCCCGGAGCGCGGTAGAGGCCCACGCAACCGCGGGGGT
>JAILZS010000073.1 GCA_023512375.1 Bacillota bacterium
GAAGTGGAGTCGCAAGCACCAACGAGAAGGTGATAGTATACTTGGAACGTTGTTCAAGGACAAGAGGATCGGTTGCGCGGTTCGTGCAACTTGAACGGAAAATGCCGAATCGAACGTTGGTGGTCGTGGCCACCTATAACGAAATCGCCACCCTGCCTCGACTGGTTGAGGAAGTCTTGCGCCACGCGCCGGATGTCGACATCCTCGTGATCGACGACAATTCGCCCGACGGCACCAGCCAATGGTGCGAGTCCAAAATGGCGACCGAGCCTCGGCTTCGATGCATGCGTCGCGAGGGCAAGCTGGGGCTGGGAACCGCCTTGGCCGCGGCCATGAGGGCGCGGCGCAACTCGGCATGCTGGCTGCGCGCCGGGTAGCCCAGCTCGACGTCGAACGACACGTCACCGCCCGAAATCTGCAGATTTTTCAGCGCCTTGGTGGAGACGAAGTCTTTGCCGGTGTTGGGATCGACGACGGTCTTCAGGACTTCGTTGACACGTTCTAAGGTGATGCTCATGGGGGAATCGCGGTCCGGGAATGTCGAAGGGAATCAGCCGCGCAGTCTATCCGACGGCGCCGTCCGCCGGCCGCCGACGACGGCGCCTCCTCCGCGAGGGGGGCCGCCGGCACCTCCTCGCCCGCCTCCTCCGCCCGCCGCCGCGCCGCCGCGCCGGCGATGATCTGGTCCCACGTCAGGCGCGGCCGGCGGCTTTGGGGCGGAGGCTTGAGCCACATGGGGCGGGGCGAACCCTCCTCGGGCACCTTCGCCGCCGACAACGGTTGCGGCCGCCGCCCGCGTGCGTGTCGCTCCGCCACCTAGCGCGCGCCCCCCTTCGGCGTGCCGCCCGCCGTGCGGGGCGGTCCCGAGTAGGGCCGGGAGGCTCCGCGGGGACCGGCCGAGATCGCCTGTCGGCGCCGGACGGCCTCCGCGAAGTCCGACAGGGCCAGCTCCACCTGGTTGCGCGAGGGGTCGACGCGCATGACCCGCACCTTCACCGGGTCGGCGAGGCGGAACATCCGCCCCGTGCGCTCGCCCACGAGGGCGTAACGGCTCTCGTGGTACTGGTAGTAGTCGTCCAGGAACGAACTCACGTGCACCAATCCTTCGCAGGTGTTCTCGAGTTCCACGAACAGGCCAAACGAGGTCACTCCCGACACCAGGCCCGTGAACTCCTCGCCCACGTGCGCCGCCATGTACTCGACCTTCTTCAGGTCCACGCTCTCCCGCTCCGCGTCCTCCGCCCGCCGCTCGCGCTGCGTCGACTGTTCCGCCACCGCCGGCAGGATGGCCTCGTAGTGGGCCCGGCGCTCCGCCGTCAGAGTGCCAGCCAGGCTCTCGCCGATGATGCGGTGGATCATGAGGTCGGGGTAGCGGCGGATGGGGGAGGTGAAATGCGTGTAGTAGACGGCCGCCAGGCCGAAGTGGCCGCGGCATTCGGCGGCATAGCGGGCGCGCTTGAGGGCCCGCAGGGTGACGGCGGACACCAGGTGCTCCTCGGGGCGGCCCGCCACGCGCTGGAGCACCGCCTGCAACATGCGTGGGTGGAGCGTGTCCGCCTTGGGCAGGGTGTACCCGAGGTGGGCGAGGAATTCGCCCAACGCCTCGATCCGGTCGGGGTCCGGCTCGTCGTGCACCCGGTACAGGAACGGGACCTTCTGGCGGGCGAAGTGCTCGGCCACCGCCTCGTTGGCCGCCAGCATGAACTCCTCCACGATCTGGTCCGCCACCGTGCGCTCGCGGCGCACGATCTCCACGGGGCGTCCCTCGGAGTCCAGCACCACCTTCTCGTCCGAGGGCTCGAAGTCGATCGCCCCCCGGCGATCGCGTCGGGCGCGTAGGCGTTCCATGAGCTCCCGCATGGCCTCGAACGTGGCCACCAGGGGGGCGTAGCGGCGCCTGGCCTCGCCGTCGCCGGCCAGGACGGCGTTGACCGCCTTGTACGTCATGCGCTCCGCCGTGCGGATGACGGAGCGCCCGATCTCGTAGCGGCGGCGGTTGCCCGCAGGGTCGAAGTCGATGAACACGCTCATCGTCAGCCGCTCCACCCGGGGGTTGAGGGAGCAGATGCCGTTGGACAGGCGTTCCGGCAGCATGGGGATGACCCGGTCCACGAGGTAGACCGAGGTGCCGCGCTCCAACGCCTCCCGGTCCAGGGCCGTGCCCTCGCGTACGTAGTGGCTCACGTCCGCGATGTGGACGCCCAGCCGGTAGCCGCCGTCGGCCAACCGCTCGAGGGAGACCGCGTCGTCGAGGTCGCGCGACTCCTCCGAGTCGATCGTCACCGTGGTGAGGTCCCGCAGGTCCCAGCGCCCGGCGATCTCCTCGGGCCGCACCCGTTCCTCGATCGCCTCCGCCTCGTCCACCACGTCGTCGGGGAAGGACGTGGGCAACTCGTAGCGGTGGACGATGCCGAGGACGTCCACGCCGGGCTCGCCCACGCGCCCGAGACGGGCGACGACGCGCCCGCGGCAGGGCACCTGGCCGTCCGGCCAGGTGGTGATGGCGACCACCACCTTCTCGCCCTCCTCCGCGCCCAACGCGGCGTCGGGCTCGACCCACACCTCGTACGCAATGCGGCGTTCGTCGGGAACCACGCACAGCCCCTCCGCCCGCCGCTCCAGGTTGCCCACCAGGCTCTCCCGCGCGCGCCGGACGATGCGCTCCACCACTCCGTCCGGGTGGCCGCCGTCCCGGCCCGGCCCCACCACCCGCACGAGCACGCGATCGCCGTGCATCGCCCCGGCCATGCCCTCCGCCGGCACGTACACGTCCTCGGCCTCGCGCTCGTCGGGCACGACGAACCCGAACCCCTTCGCGCTGGCCTGCATGCGGCCCAGCACCAGCCCTACCGTCTCGGGGGCCACGAAGACGCCGGGCTCGTCCTCGAGCACCTCGCCCTCGGCCTGCATGTCGCGCAACAGGGAGGGGAGTTCCGCCCGCTCCTCCCCGCTCAGGAGGAGGGCGCGCGCGATCGCCTCGGCGCTTCCCGTGCGCCGCCCCTCGCCCTTGAGGTAGGTGAGCACGCGCCGGCGCAGGGGCTCGGGTTCCTCCGGCGCAACCGGGCGCGACTGGCCCGTCCAGTCCGTCCGGACTGCCGGCGGACCGTCCTGTCGGGCCCCTTCCGCCACCTCGCCGCCCCCCGTCAACACCGGCGGGAGGGTCGCGCCCCGCCTAGCCCCCGGCCCCCGAGGCACCGGTCCGGGGCGCGGTCGACCCCCGCCCGCTCCAGCCTACGCGCGCCGCAGGCGTCGCTTGCACCCACGGCCGCGCCCTCCCGCCCGCTCAGACCACCTTCGCCCCCATGAGGAGCATCATGGCCAGGAACAGGATGCCGAGGACGGTGGTGACCCGGGCCAGGACCTCGTCCAGGCCGCGCCGCCGGCCGAACATACTTTCCGCGCCACCGATCACCGCTCCGCTCAGGCCGTAGGTACGGCCCGACTGCAGGAGCACCGATACGACGATGGCGACGGCGATGAGGACCGTGAACACCCACACGAGGGCGTGCAACACGACGGCCACCCTCCCGTTCCCCGTTGCGCTTCGTCCAAAGTATCACACGCGTCCCGGCCTGCCAAGGCGACCGGCGAAGCGCGGCCGCTCCAGCTCCTCCTCGATGCGCAACAGCTGGTTGTACTTCGCCACCCGTTCCGACCGCGCCGGCGCCCCCGTCTTGATGCGGCCGGTGCCCAGCGCCACCGCCAGGTCGGCGATGAACGGGTCCTCCGTCTCGCCGCTGCGGTGCGACACGATGCTGCGGTAGCCGCAGGCGGTGGCCACGTCGACGGCGCGGATCGTCTCGGTCAGCGTGCCCACCTGGTTCACCTTGATGAGCACCGCGTTCGCCACGCCCTCCCGCACGCCGCGCTCGATGCGCTCCACCTGGGTGACGAAGATGTCGTCCCCCACGAGCTCGAGCCGCCCTCCCAGGCGGGCGGTGAGGCGCTTCCAGCCTTCCCAGTCTTCCTCCCCCAGGCCGTCCTCGAGCAGGACGAGGGGGTAGCGGTCGGCCCAGCCGGCGTACACCTCCACCAGCTCCTCGGCGGTGAGGGTGCGCTCCCCCAGCCGGTACACGTCGCCGTGTTGGAAGGAGGTGGCGGCGCTGTCGAGGGCCAGGGCCACGTCCTCACCGGGGCGGTAGCCCGCGCGTTCGATCGCCCGCATGAGCGTGTCGAGCGCGCGCTCCTCGCTCCCCAGGTGGGGGGCGAAGCCGCCCTCGTCGCCCACCGCCACCCCCGCGCCCTCCTCCGCCAGGACGTCGTGCAGGGCGTGGTACACCTCCGCCCCCATGCGCAACGCCTCGGCGAAGGTGGCAGCGCCGTGGGGCACGATCATGCACTCCTGCACGCTCAGGCCGGAGTCGGCGTGCTTGCCGCCGTTGATGACGTTCATGAACGGCACCGGCAACAGGTCGGCGCCCGCCCCGCCGAGGAAGCGGTACAGCGGCATCTGGTGCCAGTTGGCCGCCGCCCGCGCCGCCGCCAGCGACACCCCCAGGACGGCGTTGGCCCCCAACCGCCCCTTGTTCGGGGTGCCGTCCAGGGCGACGAGGGCGGCGTCCACCGCCGCGGTGTCGTCGGCGGGCAGGCCCACGACCCGAGCGGCGATCTCCCCCCGCACGTGCTCGACCGCCCGGCGCACGCCCTTCCCCCGGTAGCGGCCCGGGTCGCCGTCCCTGAGTTCGACCGCCTCGTGGCTGCCCGTGGAGGCACCGGACGGGACGGCTGCCCGGCCTACGGCCCCGTCCACCTCCACCTCCACCTCGATCGTGGGATTGCCGCGCGAGTCCAGGATCTCCCTCGCCCGCACCGCCTCGATCCGACACTCCCGCGCCATCCGCTTACCCCCCGTCGCGCCCTTGAGGCGCGTCGTCGTCTTCGATCAGGCTTCGGCCCTCCATGGCCGCAGGCCGGGCCAGGCCCAGGAGGGCCAGGAGGGTGGGCCCCACGTCGCGCAGGCCGCCGTCCGGGCGCAAACGCGCCCCCTCCCGTCCGGGGACGGCGAGGACGAACGGCACCGGCGCATCGGTGTGGGCCGTTCGCGCCTCGCCCGTGGCCTCGTCCCGCATCTGCTCCGCGTTGCCGTGGTCGGCCGTGAGGCACAGCCCCCCGCCCCGGGCGAACACCGTCTCCGCCAGCCTCCCCAGGCAGGCGTCGAGCGCCTCCAGGGCCTGGACCGTCGCCTCCAGGTTGCCCGTATGCCCCACCATGTCGGCGTTGGCGTAGTTGAGCACGAACAGGTCGTAGTCGCCGCCGGCCAGGGCCTCGCCCACGCGCTCCGTGAGCGGGTAGGCCGACATGGCCGGCGCCAGGTCGTACGTCGCCACCTTGAGGGAGGGGACGAGGATGCGCTCCTCGCGCGCGAACTGGGTCTCCCGCCCGCCGTTGAAGAAGTACGTGACGTGGGCGTACTTCTCCGTCTCCGCCGCCCGGAGCTGGGTCAGGCCGGCGGCGGCTACCACCTCGCCCACGGTGTCGCGCACCTCCACCGGACCCAGGGCGGTAGGCAGGGGGAAGGCCTCGTCGTAGGCCACGAGCGTGGCGAGCTCCACCGGTCCCTGGCGCCGGTCGAAGGGGGTGAACTCCGCCTCCGCCAGGGCGCGCGTCATCTCGCGCGCCCGGTCGGCGCGGAAGTTCCAGAAGAAGGCCATGTCCCCGGGACGCAGCGGTCCCACGTCCCGCCCTTCGCCGTCCACGATGCGGGTCGGCAGGACGAACTCGTCCCCCTCCCCCCGACCGTAGGCGGCCATGAGCGCCTCCCGGCCGCTTGCCGCCGTCGGCCCCTCCTGCCCGGCGATGGCACGATACGCGCGCTCCACCCGCTCCCAGCGGCGGTCGCGGTCCATGCCGTAGTACCGGCCGCCCACGCTGGCCAGGGCGCCGAAGCCCGCGAGATGGCGCTCCAGCTCCGCCAGGTCGGGTTCGGCGCTGCGGGGGGGGACGTCGCGCCCGTCGAGGAAGGCGTGGACGAACAGGCGGCCGGCCGCCCCCTCGCCCGCCGTCCGCCGCAGGTAGTCGATGAGGGCGAACACTTGCGCCTGGTCGCTGTGTACGCCCCCCGGGGAGAGAAGGCCCAGAAGGTGGACCCGCCGCCCCTCCCCCAGGGCGCGCACAAGCGAGCGCACCACGGTGGTGGCGAAGAGGCTGCCGTCTGCCACCGCCGCCGCCACCCGCGCCCGCCCCTGCCGCACGATGCGCCCTGCCCCCATGGTGAGGTGGCCGACGTTGGAGTTGCCCATGTCCCCCGGCATGAGGCCCACGGCCTCCCCCGACGCTCGAAGGCGCGTGTGGGGGAAGCGCGCCTTGAGGGCGGCATAGTGGGGCATGCGGGCGAGGGAGACGGCGTTGCCCGGCCCGGGAGGGGCGCAACCGAAGCCGTCCCACACCACGAGGCCCAGCGGGCGCGGGCGCGCGCCCTTCCCGGTCATGGCGCCACCCGCTCCACCAGCGTCACGAACGCCTCGGCGTCCAGGCTGGCGCCGCCCACCAGGGCACCGTCCACCCCGGGTGCACGGGCGAAAGCGGCAGCGTTCTCCGGATCGACGCTTCCCCCGTACAGGACGGGGGCCTCGTGACCGTCGAGGGCGGCGCCGTAGCGGGCGCGCAGGGATTGGCGCAGGGTGGCCGCCGCCTCGGCCGCCTGCTCCGGGGTGGCCGGGCGGCCGCTGCCGATGGCCCAGACCGGCTCGTACGCCCACACCACGCGCCGCACCGCCTCCGCCCCCAGGCCCTCGACCGCCCCCGCCACCTGGCGCCTCAGCACGGCCTCGGTGCGGCCGTGCTCTCGCTCCGGCCCGTCCTCCCCTACGCATACCACCGGCGTCATGCCCGCCGCCAGGGCTGCGGCCACCTTGCGCGCCACGAGCGCGTCGTCCTCCCCCAGAAGGCGGCGGCGCTCGCTGTGGCCGCACAGAACGAACCGGACGCCTAGGTCGGCGAGCTGGTCGGTGCCCACCTCCCCGGTGACGGCGCCAGCGGTCGCGGGGTAGACGTCTTGCGCCCCGAGGGCCAGGCTCTCGCCGCCCGCGCCCCCCGCCCGCGCCGCCGCCAGGGCGGTGAAGGGCGGGAAGACGGCCACCACGCGTCCCGGGCGGAGGGCAAGGGCCGCCGCCACGCGCCGGCACCAGGCCTGCGCCTCCGCCTGCCCCTTGTGCATCTTCCAGTTGGCGAACACGAGGCGCTCGCGCCCCGCCCCCGCCGTCACCTCGCCCCCGGGGGGCGGTAACCCAGCACCCGCAGCCCGGGTAGGTCCCTCCCCTCCAGGAACTCGAGCGAGGCGCCGCCGCCTGTGGAGACGTGGCCGATGCGCGACGCCACGCCGGCGGCGTGGAGGGCGGCGACGCTGTCGCCCCCGCCCACCACGCTCAAACCGGGCACCGCCGCCACCGCCGCGGCCACGGCCTGGGTGCCGGCGCGGTAGGCGGGGCGTTCGAACACGCCCATGGGGCCGTTCCAGAACACGGTGCGGGACTCGGCCAGGGCGGCGGCGAACCGCCCGCGCGTCTGGGGCCCGATGTCGAGCGCCATGGCGTCGTCCGGCACCGCGTCCGCCCCCACCACCCGCGGCTCGGGGTCGTCGGGCGCGCTGCCCACGACCAGGTCCACGGGCAGGAGGAGCCGCTCGCCCAAGCGCTCCATGAGGGCGCGGGCGTCGGCCGCGCGGTCCGGCTCGACGAGCGAGCGACCCATCCGTCCGCCCCGGGCCAGGAGAAACGTGTTGGCCATGCCCCCGCCCACGATCAGGCGGTCGGCGCGTTCGCCCAACGTCGCCACCATGCCCAGCTTGTCCGCCACCTTGGCACCGCCCAGGACGACCGCGTAGGGGCGTTCCACCTGCCCCAAGAGGCGCGACAGCATCTCCACCTCGCGCGCCACGAGCAGCCCCGCCACCGACTCCAGCACCCCGGCCAGGGCGTGGACCGAGGCGTGGGCCCGGTGTACCGCGCCGAAGGCGTCGTCCACCAACAGGTCGAGACCTTGCGCCAGCTCGGCGGCGAAGGCAGGGTCGTCCTTCTCCTCCCGGGGGTCGAAGCGCAGGTTCTCGAGCAGGAGCACCTCCCCCGGGCCCAACGCCCGCACCCGTGCGGCCACCTCCGGCCCGGTGACGCCGGGCGCCAGGGGGACGGGCCGGCCCAGGCGCTGGCTCAGGACTTGGGCCACGGGGGCGAGCGAGAGGGCCGGCACGACCCGGCCCTTGGGTCGTCCGAGGTGGGAGGCCAGGACTACGGCGCAGTCCGCGTCGAGAAGGCGCCGGAGGGTGGGAAGGGTGGCGTCGATCCGGCTCGCATCGGCTACGGCGCCGTCGGCCGTGAGGGGAACGTTGAGGTCTGCGCGCAACAGCACCCGCCGCCCGCGGAAGTCGACATCCTCCAGCGTGCGCAGGCGTCCCGGCTTGCCGTCGTCGTCCAACCCGACACCTCCCGCGTCGCATCCGCGCCTGGGCGCCCCACCCATTATAGACCGGCCTGCCGCTGACCACCCGCCACTGAAGGGCCGCTGCGGGCGCCGACGGGGCGGGCCTGTCCCCCGCGGAGCCGGCGGCGTCCTCCCTGCCCCCCGTCGGTCAGTCGAAGACGGCGATCTCCGGCGGCGCGAACAGGCGCACCGCCGCGTGGCTCATGCCCAGGCCGCGCGAGATGTACGCCAGACCGTCCGGCGTCCAGCCGGACAGCACCCCGCGCAGGGCGAGCGGCTCGTGGCGCAGGACGAGCCGAGCGAGAAGGCGCGGCGGCAGGACGCGCACCTGCCCGCCGTGGTAGTGCCCGCAAAGGACCGGCGCGCCCAGCGCCGCGAGCGGAACGGGCAGGTCGGGGCTGTGGGCGAGGACGAGGTCGACCGCCTCGCCCGGGGGGGCTGCCAGCGCCCGCTCCGTGACGGGGTCGTCGTACCCGAAGACGCGCACGCCTCCCACGGTCGCCGCCGCGTTGCGCAGGACGGCCACGCGGGGCTCGAGGCGGGCGACGAGGGCGGCCAGCGCCCCCTCCCCCAGGCGGTAGTCGTGGTTGCCCAAAACCGCCACCGCCGGCCGCCCCCCGAGGGCCTTGAGCCAGGCGTCCAGGCGCTCAGGCAGGTAGCGGTGGTCGAAGAAGTCGCCGCCCAGGGCCACCACCTCGGCACCCACCTCGTCGAGGACCGTGGCCACGCGATCGGCCTCGACCGCCGTGCGGTCCAGGTGCAGGTCGGTGAGGAGGGCCACCCGGCGGCCGAGGCCTATGCGATGGCGGGTCACCTCCAGGTCGCGCGCCGAACCGAACACGTTCCACCCCCCGTGTCCGCGACCTACGCCTCGGCCGACGCTTTTGCGCGCCGTCGCCTCCGGGCCGGACTGCGGACGGTCGGGATACGCTATGCCGCCAGCCGCCGCACCGGCCACCGCCCGGCCGCCCCGCCGGCGCGGTGCATCCATGCGAACCAACCGGCGCGCCGCGGCGGCGCCCCCGTCCCCCGGGGCGC
>JAILZS010000016.1 GCA_023512375.1 Bacillota bacterium
TTCTCGTCAGCATCGTTGAGAGCTTGTGGTGAAAGTCCCGCCGCCGGTTGCGAACCCGCCGGTGAAGCCGGGCCACGGAAAGCGCCGCCTTGCGCCGGCGGTAAGACCCCTTTTGCTCAATCGGATAGTTTCATAGGTATATTCTCCCATAAACAACCTCGCTGTTCAACAAACTATCCAGCAGTTGTATACCCTCGCTTGTAGTGGCACGGGCGGGCCCCGTCACCGAACGCGCCCTGCGCCGAGGGACGACGCATAGAGTAATGGATCCAACGCGGCGCTCGCGGGGAGGAGAGGGCCATGCCGACGCCGACGCAGGAGGACTATCTCAAGGCCATCTGGACCCTCATCCAGACCAAAGGGTACGCGCGCGTAAGCGACATCGCCGACCGCCTCGGCATCCGCCACGCCTCCGTGAGCCGCATGGTGCGACGCCTGCACGCCGAGGGGTTGACCACGTACGAGCCGTATCGCGGCCTCAACCTCACGCCCGCCGGGCGCCGGCGGGGCCGGGCCCTGGTCGAGCGCCAGCGCGTGCTCCGGGCCTGGCTCGTCGCCCTCGGGCTTGGGCCGGGCCCGGAGCTCGACCGCACGGTGGAGGGGATCGAGCACCACTTCGGCCCCCAGGCTCTGCGAGGGGTGGAGCGCCTGGTGGCGTACATCGGCCACCACGAGGCCTGGTGGAGGCAATTCCGGGACGCGGCCGGCGGGGAAGGGACGGGCCCGGACGCCCCGGCACCCGAGACGGAGCGGGAGGGAGAGCTCGACCCGCCTCGCTCCCAGGGGACGGAGGCGGAGCTTCCCTAGGCGCGGCCCGGGACGCGCTGGCAGGAGCCGGCGGCATCGCCGTCCAACCGGCGGGCGAGGTGGTCTTTCCATGATGCGCTGCGCCGTGCTGGACGACTACCAGGGGGTGGCCTTGGCCTTGGCCGACTGGGGCTCGCTCGCGCCCCGGGTGGAGGTGCGGGCGGTGCCCGTGCCCCTGCGCGGTCCGGAGGAGGTCGGGCGGGAGGTGGGTGACTGCGACATCCTCGTGGCCATGCGGGAACGCACGCGCCTGGACGCGGCCGCCCTCGACCGCCTGGGGCGCCTGCGCCTCATCGTCACGACGGGCATGCGCAACGCCGCCATCGACCTTGAGGCGGCGCGGGAGCGCGGCATCGTCGTGTGCGGCACGGAGGGCCGGGGCGAGCCCACGGTGGAGCTCACCTGGGCCCTCATCCTCGCCCTGGCCCGCCACCTTGCGGACGAAGACCTCTGCCGGCGCGGCGTGACACCCTGGCAGCGCACCGTCGGGGCCGACATGGCCGGGCGGCGCCTCGGCGTGGTGGGGCTGGGGCGGATCGGCACGGGCGTGGCCCGCGTGGGGCTGGCGTTCGGGATGGAGGTGACGGCTTGGAGCCCGCATCTCACGCCCGAGCGCGCCCAGGCCGTAGGGGTGACGCCGGCGCCCTCCCTCGACGCGCTCATGGCCACGTCCGACGTGGTCACCCTGCATCTCGTGCTGGGGGAGGGCACGCGGGGCCTCGTGGGCGCGCGGGAGCTCTCCCTCATGCGGCCCACGGCCCTGCTCGTGAACACCGCGCGGGCGGGGCTGGTGGACGTCGGAGCGCTGGTCGACGCCCTTCGCCGGGGACGGATCGCCGGCGCCGCCCTCGACGTGTTCGAACGCGAGCCGCTTGCGCCGGACGACCCCCTCCTCACCCTGGACAACGTCCTGCTGACGCCCCACCTGGGATACGTGACCGAGGGCACCTATCGCCTCTTCTACTCCCAGGCGGTGGAGGACATTGCCGCCTTCCTGGACGGCCGGCCGGTGCGCCGGTTGGCCTGAGACTCGCGTCGCAGCGGGGACGAGGCGGTTTTGGTACAGTAACGGGCGTAGGGACATCGATCCCGGCAGTCGGCCGCCTCGCGCCGGCGGCCCGGAACGGAGGCGCCAGGGTTTTGAAGCGTGGAGATCGTCTCTTCGGCACCGTGGTCGGCTGGCTCATCGGCCTGGGCATGGTGGCGTTCGCCGTCGTCGGGTTCATCGCCATCAACCAGGCGACCCCGCTCTCCTCCAGCCAGTACCTGTCCAGCACGACGCCCTCCCCGTCGGCGCCGACGCCCGCCCCGAGCGCGCCCTCGGCGCCCGGGAAGGCGAGCCGCCCGTCGACGCCGTCGGCGCCGCCCTCCGCCCCCAAGGGCGGCACGAGCACGGCCCAGCTGGCCAGCATGGGGGCGACGATCGTCACCGCCCAGTGCCAGGCCTGCCACGTGATCGGCGGCAAGGGGCAGACCATCGGCCCCGACCTGGACAAGGTGATGGCGGGCCAGACGGTGCCCGGCATGGTGCCGGGCGGAAAGCCCACCGACCCCACCTGGCTGGCGCGCTGGATTGCCAATCCCCAGGCGGTATGGCCCTCCGCCACCATGCCCAACCTCGGCCTCACCCCCACCCAGGTGCAGGCGGTGGTGGCCTTCCTCACCACACGCGTGAAGTGACGCCGGTCGACCGGGGGAGGTGCGCGCCGTGTCCGAGGGGGTGACGGTCGAGCTGCCCGACGATCCCGCCCTCGCCTACCCCCTTTTGGCGGAGCAGGTGCGGGCGGTGATGGCGGGCGAGCGCGACGCGGTGGCGAACATGGCGAACGCGGCCGCCCTTCTGGGCCACCACCTGCGGCGCGTGAACTGGGTGGGGTTCTACGTCGTGCGCGGGCGCGACCTCGTGCTGGGGCCGTTTTGGGGCCTGCCTGCCTGCGTGCGCATCGCGCGCGGCCGCGGCGTGTGCGGCACCGCCTGGGAGCGAGGGAGCACGGTGGTGGTGCCGGACGTGCACCGTTTTGCCGACCACATCGCCTGCGACCCGGCTTCGCGCAGCGAGGTGGTGGTGCCGATGCGGGACAGGGGCGGAAGCGTAGTGGCCGTGCTGGACTGCGACAGCCCGGAGCCGGACCGCTTCGGCCCGCCGGAGGTGCGGTTGCTGGAAGAGGTGGCGGCGGACGTGGCGGCGGCGTGCGACTGGCCGCTCCCCTGAACCTCCTGGGGCAACCCTGGACCCCGATCGCCGCGCCATGGTACTCTCGTCCCACACTCGAACCCCCGGGCGGGGGTGGGCGAAGGCGGTTGGCGGATGCGGATCGGTCTCTTGGGGGCGGGCACGGTGGGGTCGTCGCTGCTCGCCCTGCTTGTGCAGCACGAGGATGACCTGAGAAAACGCCTGGGCGAGCCCCTTGAGGTGGCGGCGGTGGTGGTGCGCGACGGCGCACGCCCTCGCCGCCTGTCCATGCCCGCAGGGGCGGTACTCACGACGGATGCCGGCCGCGTGGTCGACGACCCCGAGGTGGAGATCGTGGTCGAGGCGATGGGCGGCCTGGAGCCGGCGCGCACGTACGCCCTGCGCGCCCTGGGGCGGGGGGCCGACTGGGTGAGCGCGAACAAGGCGCTTGTCGCCGGGGCCGGGCCGGAGCTCTTCCGCGCGGCGGCAGCGAGCGGTGCCGACCTGAGGTTCGAGGCGGCCGTGGGGGCGGCGGTGCCGGTCGTGGGCACCCTGCAGGACGCCCTGGGTGCCGCCCGCGTCCTCGCCATCGCCGGTGTCCTCAACGGTTCCACGAACTTCATCCTCGCCCGCATGGCGGCCGGGGACGATGCCGCGGCGGCGATCGAACGCGCCCGGGCCCTCGGCTACCTGGAGGCGGACGCGGCCGACGACCTCGACGGGTACGACGCGGCGCGCAAGATCGCCATCCTCGCCTCCCTCGCCGGGGGCCGCCACCTCGCGCCGGAGGGCGTCGCCGTACGCGGCGTGGGGGGACTGACGGGCGACGACCTGCAGATGGCCGCAGCCCTGGGGTGCGAGGTGAAGCTCCTGGCGGTGGCCGAGCGCGCGGAGGACGGCTTCGCCGCCTGGGTGGCGCCTGCCCTCGTGCCGGCGACCAGCCCGCTGGCCGCCGTACGGGGGGCAGCCAACGCCGTCCTCATCGCCTCCATCCCCGGAGGGGAGACGCTGGTGGCCGGGCAGGGTGCGGGCGGCGCCCCTACCGCCAGCGCCCTCGCCGGCGATCTCCTGGCGGCGGCGCGCCGTCGGCGGGCAGGCGGGCGCGGACCTACGTTCGCCTGGCGGGAGGCGCCGGCGTCGCCCCCTGCCCCGCCGCCGCGGCGCCACGTCATGAGGGTCGTGACGGCGGGGGCCAAGCCGCCCGACCTCGCCGCGGTGCCGGGCGTGCGGGGCGTCGCGGCCCAAGGAGAGGGATGGACGGCCGTGGCCACCGAGGCGATGGACGACGCCCGTGTGGCGGAGGTGCGCCGCCGCCTGCGCGCGGTCGCGGGCGTGCGTGAGGTGGGGGTGGCGCTGACAAGGTGGCGGGCGGAGCGGGCGGAGGGCGAGGAGTGGTGGCGGCCGCCAGTGGGTGAGGCATGGGCGGCGGCGGCGCGGGAGGGGGCGCTGGCGTGAGCGCGTCGCCGTGGCCGGGGGTGGTGGTCCGGTACCGTGAGCGCCTCCCCCTCCCCGCTGGTGCCGAGCCGGTGACACTCCTGGAAGGCAACACCCCCCTTCTGCCGGCCGACGCCCTTTCGCCCGGCGGCCCTCGCCTGTGGCTCAAGTTGGAGAGCATGAACCCCACCGCGTCCTTCAAGGATCGGGGCATGACGGTGGCGGTGACGGCGGCGCGGGCGGCGGGGGCGCGCACCGTGGTCTGCGCCTCCACCGGCAATACCGCGGCCTCGGCGGCGGCCTATGCCGCCCGCGCCGGCATGGCGTGCGTCGTGGTCCTTCCCGCCGGCGCCGTGGCGCAAGGCAAGCTCCTCCAGGCGCGGGCGGCCGGGGCACGCACGGTCGCCATCGAGGCGGGGTTCGACGGCGCCCTGGCGCTGGTGCGGGAGGTGGCCGCCCTCCATCCGGAGATCGCCCTCGTGAACTCCGTCAACCCCCTGCGGCTGGAGGGTCAGAAGACGGCCGCGTTCGAGATCGTCGACGCCCTGGGGCGGGCGCCGACGGCGCTCGTGCTGCCGGTGGGCAACGCGGGAAACATCAGCGCCTACCACCGCGGCTTCGAGGAAGCGAGGCGGCTGGGCTGGATCGACCGCCTGCCGCGCCTGTTCGGCGTGCAGGCGGCCGGGGCGGCGCCGCTTGTGGACGGGGCCGAGGTGGAGCACCCCGAGACGGTGGCGAGCGCCATCCGCATCGGCCGACCTGCCTCGGCCGCCCTGGCGCGCGAGGCGGTACGGGCCACGGGTGGGGCCTTCCTCAAGGTGGAGGACCGGGAGATCCTGGCCGCCTACCGCGATCTGCCCCGGCGCCTGGGCGTGTTCGCCGAACCCGCGTCGGCGGCCGCCGTGGCGGGCTTTGCCCGCCTCCTGGCGCAGGGGACCTGGGGGCCGGACGACGACGTGGTGGCCGTGATCACCGGTCACGGCCTCAAGGACCCCGGTACGGCCGAGGGGGAGTTGGGCGGCGGGGAGGTGCGCCGGGTGCCCGCCGAGCGCGCCGCCGTCGAGGAGGCCATCCTGGGAGAGGCGTGGGTGTGAGCGACGCCGGCCTCATGCCGTTCTCGGTCACCGCGCCCGCCTCCAGCGCCAACCTGGCCACGGGCTTCGACACCCTGGCTCTTGCCCTCGACCTGAGGCTTCGCCTGCGCGTGACGGGAGCGAGGGAGGGGGCCGCAGGTCGCGGGGACAACGGTCTGCTCCGCTTGGCGGAGGGGGCGGCCGCAGCCGTGTACCGGCGCGTCGGAAGGGAGCCCGACGTGGCCGTGCGGTTTGCCCTCGACTCCCCCATCCCGGCTGGGCGGGGGCTCGGCTCCAGCGCGGCGGCGCAGGCGGCCGGCATCGTGGCCGCCAACCTGCTCGTAGGGGGACCGCTGTCGGACGGCGACCTCTTGGACCTGCTGGCCGAGCTGGAGGGCCATGGGGACAATGCCGCCGCCGCCCTGTTCGGCGGTCTGACCTGGTCGTGGCGGGAGGGGGAGCACACGCGCGCTCTCACCTTCCAACCCCCTCCCCTCGAGGTGGCGCTCGCCGTGCCCCGGCACGGCATCGCCACCAGCCGCTCCCGCACACGGCTACCGCACAGCGTCGCCCTCGAGGACGCCGTCCACAACCTGCAGCGGGCTGGGCTGTGGCTGGCGGCGGCGGCGGCGGGAGACTGGAACCTCCTGTGGGCGGCGGCCGACGACCGGCTGCACCAGCCGGCGCGCAGCCGGCAGATGACCTACCTACAGCCGACCATCGCCGCCGCCAGGACGGCCGGGGCCCTGTTCGCCGCCCTGTCGGGCTCGGGCACGAGCGTCATGGCCCTCACCCGGCCAGGGGAGAGCCGGGCCGTGGCGGAGGCCATGGTGGCGGCCATGGCGGCCCTAGGGGTGGCGGCCACGCCCCGCCGCGTCCGCCCCTCGCCGCACGGGACCCGCGTATGGCGCGCGCCGGCGGAGGCCGCGGCGCGGACGGCGCCGGCATGAGGGCGCAGAGGCTGCCGGGCGCGGGGGAGGAGGCGGCGTTCCTCGCCGCCCAGGGGCTGACGCTCCGCCGTCTGCGGGCGGCATGGCGGGCGGTGCGCGCCGCCATGCCGCCCACCCCTCTCTTGGAGAGCCCCGACCTGTCCCGCCGTCTGGGCCGGCCGGTCTGGCTCAAGGCCGAGGTGGCCACGCCCGTGCGCGCGTTCAAGGTGCGCGGTGCGGTGGCCAAGGTGGCGGAACTGCGCGCCCGGAACGAGGCGGGCGGGCTCGTGACCGCCTCGGCCGGCAACCACGGCTTGGCCGTGGCCTGGGCCGGGCGACGTGCAGGCCTTCCCGTCACCGTGTACGTACCGCGCGGCGCCAACCCGGTGAAGGTGGCGGCCATCGCCGCCCTGGGTGCGGAGGTTTGCCGCACGGGGATCGACTACCAGGAGGCGGCAGAGGCGGCGGAGGAATGTGCCCGCCGCACGGGGAAGCGGCTCGCCCATCCCTTCGACGACCCTGCGGTGATCGCCGGCCAGGCGACGGTCGGGCGCGAGATCGCATGCTCCCTGCCCGACGTGGCGGAGGTAGCGGTGGCCGTCGGCGGCGGCGGCCTCGCTGCCGGCGTGGGTGCGGCGCTCGCCCTGTGGGCGCCGGCGGCACGCGTGGTCGGGGTGGAGATGCGGGGCGCAGACTCCATGCTGCGCTCGCTCGCGGCCGGACACGTCGTGGCCCTGGAGCGCGTGCACACCGTGGCCGACGGACTGGCGCCCCGCGCCGTGTCGGAGCGCACGCTGCGCACGGTGGCGCGCTACGCCCGCGTCCTCCCCCTGGAGGACGAGTCCCTGTACCCCGCCATGCGCTGGCTGGTGGAGCGCGAGCGCCTGTTGGCCGAGCCGTCGGGGGCGGCGACGGTGGCGGCAGCGCTCGAGGGGCTCCTGGCGGGGGAGGGACCGCTCGTCCTGGTGGTGAGCGGTGCGAACGTGACCCCGGCCGACCTGGCGCGCGCCCTGGCGGCGCCTCTTCCGGAGGTCGGCGGGGCATGACCGAAGCGGGAGAGGCTCCGCGGGACCTGGGGGAGCTCGCGACGCGGGTGTTCGGGTGCCGCCTCTGCCCTCGCCTGGTCGAACACCGCGAGCGCAAGGCGCGCGAACGCCGGCGCGCTTTCCGGCAGGAAGAGTACTGGGGACTCCCCCTCATGGGGTTCGGCGACCCCGCGGCCCGCCTTCTCCTGGTGGGCCTGGCGCCCGCCGCCCATGGCGGCAACCGCACCGGCCGGATGTTCACCGGCGACGCGAGCGGCGACTTCTTGTTCGCCGCCCTACACCGCGCCGGGTTCGCCAGCCAGCCGGTGAGCCGGGGGCGGGACGACGGCCTCACCCTACACGACGCGTACGTGACCGCCGTCGTCCGCTGCGCGCCCCCGGGAAACCGCCCCCTGCCGGAAGAGATCGCCGCCTGCCGCCGTTACCTCGCCTGGGAGGTGGCCCTCCTGCCGCGCGTGCGCGCGGTCGTCGCCCTCGGCCGCATCGCCTGGGACGGCTTTTCCGCCTATCGACGATCGGTGGGGCTCGGGCGGCCGCGCGTCCCCTTCGCCCACGGTCGGGAGGAACGCCTGGAGCCCGACGGCCTCCACCTCCTGGCCAGCTACCACCCGAGCCGGCAGAACACGAACACCGGGCGCCTGACGCCCGAGATGCTCGACGCCGTCCTGGCGCGCGCCCGCGCCCTCCTGGACGCCGACCCTCCGTAGGCGCTCGCGCGCCGCTGCCGCCAACCCTTCGGCCTGGCGAAGGCGCGCCATGCGGGCGAGGAGCTCGTTCACCGGTCGCCACCTCCGGCTCCCACGGTAGGCGGGGTAGGGGCGGCGGGCATCGGTCCCCAGTGGGAGTCGGCCTAGGGTCCGGGGCCGGGACGGTGGGCGGAGGTGAGCCGGCGAGGCGGCGCCGGTCGGCGGAGCGTAGGGAGAGGCCGACCGGGGGGCGGAAGGCGGCCGCGAGGCGGTTCAAGGTGTCCATGGCGATGGCGGCTCGGGTGACGGCCACCATCTGGCGGGGATCGAACGCTCGCTCCGCCTCGGCGAACCGGATGTCGGGCGCGCCTGGACGCCGCCAGGGGGTGAGCGCCTCGCACCGGGGCCAGGGCGGCTCTCTGCCGCGGCGTGAAGCACTCCGCCTCGCGCCAGGCACCGAGGAGCGGCAGACGCGACCCCGCTCCGCCTCGCGCCTTCACCGGGCATGTCGCGAGAGCGGCCGTTCGTCCGCGAGGCCCCGGTGCGCACCCCCTCGGGCCTCGGAGTCTCCGGCCCGGGCTCGCGCAGGGCGCCAGGGCGGGCGGGAAGACCTCCCGGTAGCCGACGCGCACCGCCGCTCCTTCTTCCGCTCTCCACCGCCGCGCGGCGGCCGGCCCGTGAACGGGCTATGGCCCTCGCCACCACGCCGGTGCCGGCGGCGGGCGGGGAGGGCCGCGGGTAGGGGCTAGGCCCGGGTCAGGCGCTCTCGGCCACCGTGGCCAGGGCGGAGACCACCGCATCCGGCCGGATCGGTGCCTGGGTGAGGCGGACGCCCACGGCGTCCTCCACGGCGTTGGCTACGGCCGCCGGTCCGGGGATGGCGGGGGGCTCGCCCACCCCGCGCGCGCCAAAGGGACCGAGCTCCGACGGAACCTCCACCAGCTCGACTTCGATGTCGGGCAGGTCGGCGGCGGTCGGAAGCCCGTAGTCGGCCAGGGTGGGGTTGAGGGGCTGGCCGCTGTCGTCGTGGCGCATGGCCTCGTAGAGGGCGCGCCCGATCCCCTGTGCCACGCCGCCCCGCACCTGTCCCTCCACCTCGGCCGGGTTGATGGCCCGCCCTACGTCCTGGGCGGCCACGTAGCCCACCACCCGCACCTGGCCGGTTTCGCGGTCCACCCGCACCTTGGCGAGATGGGCGGCGACGCCGTACGCAGCCTTGGTGATGGCGGTGCGCCCGGAGCCGTGAAGGGGAGGATGCTTGCCGCCGAAGCGCTCGCCCGCGCGCCCGATCTGGGCAAGGGTGACGGCCTTGGCGGGCACGCCGCGGACGTGGATGCGCTCCCCCTCCCACTCGAGATCCTCCGGCGCCGCCTCAAGGAGATCGGCGGCCACCGCCAGCACCTGCCGCCGCAAGTCCTTGGCCGCCTCGACCACGGCTGCGCCGACGGTGTAGATGGTCTTGCTGCCGCCGGCGGCGCCGGCGAAGGGGGCGCTCTGGGTGTCGCCCATGTGCACGCGCACGCCGGCGGCCGGCACGCCCAGGGCCTCGGCGGCGATGAGGGCGAAGGCGGTGTGCGAGCCCGTGAGGTCCACCGCCCCCACCTGCACGCTGACGCTGCCGTCGGCGTTGAGGCGGCACGCGGCGGCCGCCGGCTGGAGGCCGCCGGGCCAGAAACCGAGCGCCACCCCGACGCCTTCGTCGGGGCCCATACGGTCGCGCGCGCGCCAAAGCGGATGGCGGCGCAGACGCTCGAGGCACTCGCGCAAGCCCGTGCGGGGCCAGGGACGCCCGGTGGGGTCGGGATCCCCCTCCTCGACGGCGTTGCGCAGCCGGAACTCGATCGGATCCATGCCGACGGCCCGCGCCAGGCGGTCGATGTGGGACTCGAGGGCGAACATCGCCTGAGGGGCGTCCGGACCCCGGTAGGCGCCCACGCTCGCCTTGTGGGTGCGCACGTCGTAACCCACGAGCGACAGATGGGGGACGCGGTAGAGGGAGCCGATGAGGCGGCAGGCGAAGCCCGCGTCCGACCCCGAGACGCCCTCGTCGAAGACGAGCTCCCCCTCCAGGCCGGTCAGCGTGCCGTCTCGCTTCACCCCCATCTTGAGGCGGATGATCGCCTCCGGTGCGGGATGGGTGACCAAGAAGTCCTGCATGCGGTCCAGGATCACCCGCACCGGGCGCCCCAGGCGCCGCGCCAGGGCGGCCGCCAGCGGCTCCAAGAGGGGGAACTTGCCGCCGAAGCCGCCGCCGATGGTGGCGGCGTGCACCCGCACGTCGGCCTCGTCTAGGCCGAGGGCGCGCGCCGTCTCCTGGGCGGCGTCGAACGGCGACTGGGTGGAGGTGAACACCTCCACCCCCGCCCGGGGCAGGCGCCGGGCCACACTCCCCTGGGTCTCCAGGTAGCCCTGGTGGACGCGGGCGATGCGGTAGGTGTCCTCGAGCACCACGTCGGCGTCGCGCCATGCCTTCTCGATGTCGCCGCGCCGGAACTCGGTGACCTGTTGCACATTGCGGGGCTTGGGCCGGGCAGGGCCCGCCGAGTCCACAACGGCGCCGTGGGCGCCGGCGAGAGCGTCGGCCGTCCCCTCGTCCGCACGCGTGAGGGGGGAGTCGGGGGCCATGGCGCGGACGGGGTCCACCACCACCGGCAAGGGGGCGTACGCGACCCGAACGGCCTCGGCACCGTCCTCGGCCGCCTCGTCGCTCTCGGCCACCACGACCGCCAGCGGTTCGCCCACGTGGTACGTCTCGCCCACCGCGAACAGGCCCGCCTCCGGCAGATCGGCGCCGGCGAAGGCGGCCACCACCCCGGGACGGGCGAGGGCGGGAGCGAGGTCGATGCCCTCGATGCGCGCATGGGCGTGGGTGGACAGGACCAGGCGCGCGCTCAGGCTGGCCGGAAGGCGCACGTCGGCCACGTACGTGGCCTGCCCGCGCAACTTCTCCGGCCCGTCGATGCGGGGCGTAGACACGCCCACGGCGGCCGTCCTCGGCGCAGTCTCCATGACGAACCCCCTCGTGTCGTGGATGCGGCCGGGGGCCGGCGGCCCCTCAGCCGTTGGCCAGTTCGGCGATGGCGGCGCGGTCGAGACCGACCACCACCCGCCGGCCGTCCGTGACGATCGGGCGCCGGAGGAGCTTGGGCTCGCGCGCCAGAAGCTCGACGAGCGCCTCTTCGTCCATCTCCTCGGGCCGGATGCCGAGCTCCTTGAGCCGGCTGGAGCGCGGGGCCACGAGGTCCCGCACCCCGCCGGGCAGGAGCGCGGCCAGCTGGCGGAGTTCCTCCGGCGTGGGCTTGTCCGTGACGTAGCGGCGCTCGTGCACCGTCGCCGTCCCCTGCGAAAGCACCGCCTTCGCCTGCCGGCACGACGTTCACCCCGGGTAGAAGTAGAACGTCAGTTCCGCCATCCGGCCCTCCCCCTTTCGTACGACGCCAGGTCGAATGTATCCCGCCCGCCGCCGCCTGGGCAAGGGCGCCGCCCATGGCGCCCGTCAGGCGCCGGTAGGCAGGAGGCCCACGGCGCGCGTGGCCCGCTCCAGCACGGGTGCGGCCAGGGTGGCCGCCCGCGCCGCACCGTCGCGCAGCACCGCCTCGACCGCGGCGGGATCCTCCGCCCACCGCCGGTAGCGTTCGCGGATGGGGGTCAGATGCTCGTTGATGAGCTCGGCTAGGGCGCTCTTGAACGCCTCGTGCCCGCCGCCGCCGAAGCGGGAGGCGACCGCGTCGACGGTCTCGCCCGAGAGGGCGGCGTACAGGTTGAGGAGGTTGGCCACCCCGGGGCGCGCCACCGGGTCGTACGTGAGACCCCGCGCCGAATCCGTGACGGCGGCCCGGATCTTGCGGCGCACCTCGTCGGGTCCGTCGAGGAGGTGGATGCGGGAGTCGGGCCGGGGAGAGGACTTGCTCATCTTCTCCCCCGGCGCGTCGAGGGCCATGATGCGGGCGCCGGCCTCGGGCAACAAGGGGTCGGGCAGGCGGAAGGTGTCGCCGAAGCGGTGGTTGAAGCGGCGGGCGAGGGAGCGCGCCAGCTCCAGGTGCTGGCGCTGGTCGGCGCCCACCGGCACGTGGGTGGCGTCGTACAAGAGGATATCCGCCGCCATGAGCACGGGGTACTCGAACAGGCCGACGCTCGCGCCCTCCTCGTCGCCTCGCCGGGCCTTGAACTGGGTCATGCGCCGAAGCTCTCCTACCCTGGCGGTGCAGGCGAGAAGCCAGGCGAGCTGGGCGTGGGCGGGGACGTGCGACTGGACGAACAGCGTCACCCGCCCCGGGTCCAGCCCCGCCGCCAGGTAGAGGGCCGCCACCTGGCGGGTGTCGGCGGCCAGCCGGGAAGGGTCGACGTCGCCGGTGAGGGCGTGCAGGTCGGCGATGCAGAACAGGCACTCGGCCGGGCCCTGAAGGCGCAGGAACTGGGAAATGCCGCCCGTGTAGTTGCCGATGTGCAGCCGTCCCGTCGGCTGCACGGCGGAGAACACCCGCATGACGCCCCTGTCTCCCCCCGTCGCCGGCCATCGTGGGCCGCGACCAGCATACCATCTGTCCCCCGGGGGGGCGGCAGGACGGTGGGCCCTGGGGGGCGAACGCCCGGCCCGGGCGAGGGGGTGGGTGACGTGCGCAGCGTGCGCTTCGCGGCCGACGGCCGTGTCCGCCATGGCTGGGCGGAGGGCGAGGGGGAGGGGCTCGTCCTGCGCGACGAGTCGGGGCGGGCCTTCTCACCCGCCCAAGCGGTGTGGCTCCCGCCCGTGGAGCCTGGGACGATCCTCGCCGTGGCCCTCAACTACGCCGACCATGCGGCCGAGCTGGCGCTGGCCCAGCCTGAGGCCCCTGCCCTCTTCCTCAAGCCCGGGCACGCCCTGGTGGGACACAAGGGCAGCGTCGTCTTGCCGCGCGGCGTCCGCCACCTGCACTACGAGGGAGAGCTGGCGGTGGTGATCGGCCGGCCGGCGCGGCGCGTGCGGCCCAGCGAGGCGCTCGAGCACGTGCGCGGCTACACGGTGGCCAACGACGTGACGGCGCGCGACTTCGTGGCGGACGTCTTCCGCCCGCCCACGAAGGCGAAGGGGTGGGACACCTTCCTTCCCCTAGGTCCCTGGCTGGTGGAGGGGGAGATCGCGGACCCGGGCCGGCTTGCCATCCGCACGCTCGTCAACGGCGAGGTGAGGCAGGAGGGCACGACCGCCGACATGGTCGTCTCGGTGGCCGACCTCGTCGCCTACACGAGCGAGTTCCTCACCCTCATGCCGGGCGACGTCCTCCTCACGGGGACGCCGCGCGGCATCTCGCCGGTGCGGCCGGGCGACGTCATCCGGGTGGAAATCGAAGGCGTGGGGGCGCTGGAGAACCGGGTGGTGGCGGAGGAGGACGCCGGGTGGGCGCCCCCGGGCGGCGAAGGGGGGACGCGGCGTGGGTAGGGTGGTGTTCGCGGCCAAGGTGTCGCACGTGCCGTCGATCTACCTGGGGGAGCAACCCGGACACGAAGGCCTGCACGACAGCCTGCGCGACGGCCTGCGCCGACTGGGTCGGGTGGCCCGGGAGGCCGGGGTGGAGACGTTCGTGGTGTTCGACTCCCACTGGATCAACACCATCGGCTACCACGTCAACGTGGCCGCACGCCACGAGGGCGTGTTCACCTCGCACGAGATCCCCCATTTCATCCACGACCTCGCCTACCGGTACGAGGGGGACCCGGATCTAGGGCGGGCGATCGTGCGGGAGGCCCGCGCCGGCGGCCAGGACGCCCGCGGCCACGACTACCGCAGCTTGGGTCTGGAATACGCGACCCTGTTGCCCATGCGGTACATGAACCCGGACGGGGCCGCCCGGGTGTTGCCCGTGGGCCAGAACGTCAACGCCTCTTGGCAGGAGAACCGGCGTTTTGGCGAGGCTGTGCGCCGGGCGGTGGAGGCGGCAGGGCGAAGGGTGGGGCTCGTGGCCTCGGGCAGCCTGTCGCACCAGTTCTGGCCCAACGAGGAGGCGCCGCGGCGCCTGCTCGAGGTGTCGTCGGAGTTCAACCGCCAGGCGGACGAGCACGTCCTGGCGCAGTGGCGGGAGGGGCGGGTGAAGGAGTTCTTGGCCTTCCTCCCCACGTACCTCAGGGTGTGCAGCGGCGAAGTGAACATGTCGGACACCGTCATGCTGTTTGCCGCCCTGGGCTGGGACCGCTACCGCGGCCGAGGCGTGCTGTACGGCGGCTACGAGGGGAGCTCGGGCACTGGCCAGGCGAACGTCCTGTTCGACGTGGACGACCTTCCGCCGCCGGTACCGGCGGCGGGGGAACAGCGCGAGCGGGAGGGATGAGCATGGGGGCGCGCACCGGGCGCGAGTTCGTCGAGGATCTGCGCAACGCGCCGCGCGATGTCTACATCGAGGGGGAGCACGTGCGGGACGTAACGCGCCACCCGCGCCTGCGCGGCATCGTGCGCACCCTGGCGGAGCTCTATGACATGCAGCACGATCCGGCCCTGCGGGACGACATGACCTACCCCTCGCCGGCGACGGGCGAACGGGTGGGCATGTCCTTCCTCACGCCGCGTACGGGCGACGACCTGGTGCGGAGGCGGCGGATGATGGAGCGCTGGGCCGGCCACACCCTGGGCATGATGGGGCGCTCGCCCGACTACCTCAACGCCAGCTTCATGGCCTTTGCCGCCGCTCGCTCCTTTTTCGCCCAGAACGACCCGGCCTACGGCGAGAACGTGGCGCGCTACTACGAGCGGGTGCGCGACCACGACCTGTGCCTCACCCACACGCTCATCGCCCCCCAGGTGAACCGGGCCGTCGGCCCGGCCCAGCAGGCCGACCCAACGATCGTCGCCCGCATCGTGCGCGAGACCGACGCCGGCATCGTCATATCGGGCGGGCGCATGCTCGCCACCCTGGGGCCCGTGGCGGACGAGATCGCCGTCTTCCCCTCCACGGTCCTGCGCGGCCAGCCGGGGTCGGAGGACTACGCCTTTGCCTTCGCCATCCCGTGCGACACCCCGGGCCTGAGGTTCCTCTGCCGGGAGGGGTTCGACCTGGGGCGAGGGATCGACCACCCCCTCGCCAGCCGGTTCGAGGAGATGGACGCCGTCGTCGCCTTCGACAACGTGCTCGTGCCGTGGGAGCGCGTCTTCCTCGCACGCGATGTGGACTTGTGCAACGACGTGTACGGCGAGACGCATGCCGTGATCCACATGGCGCACCAGGTGGTGGTGAAGAACATCGCCAAATCGGAGTTCTTCCTCGGTCTCGTCTCTCTCCTGGCGGAGACGATCGGCATCACCCAGTTCCAGCATGTGCAGGAAAAGATCGCCGAGGTGATCACCTACCACGAGAGCATGAAGGCCCTTCTGCGCGCGGCGGAGGTGGACGCAGCGCTCGACGTCTACGGCGTCATGTGTCCGGCGCGGCCCCCATTGGACGTGGCGCGCAACCTCTTTCCCCGCATGTACCCCCGAATCGTGGAGATCGTCCAGCTCCTCGGGGCGAGCGGCCTCATGGCCCTGCCGACGGAGGCGGACATGGTGGGGGAGGCGGCGGCCGACATCGCCAAGTACCTGCAGGCCCGCACCGCCCCCGCGCGCGAGCGGGTTCGCCTCTTCCGCCTGGCCTGGGACGCCTCCCTGAGCGCCTTCGGCTCCCGCCAGGTGCTGTACGAGCGCTTCTTCTTCGGCGACCCCGTGCGCATGATGAGCGCCCTGTACAACGTGTACGACAAGGAGCCGGCGATGGAACGGGTGCGCGCCTTCCTGGAGCGGGCGGCCGCCGGCGGCGCCGAGGAGGGGCCGGCGTGAGGCCGCCGGAGCGGGAGCCCTTGGAACCCGCCGCGTTCCGCCGCGTCATGGGGCAGTTCGCCACCGGCGTCACCGTTCTCACCGCCCGCGCCGGGGCGATGGTGCACGGCATGACGGCCAACGCCGTGGCCTCCGCCTCCCTCGCGCCCATGCTCGTGGTGTGCGCCATCGACCGCCGCGCCCGCATGCTGGAGCTCATGGCGCCGGGGCGGCGCTTCGCCGTCAACGTCCTGGACGGTGCGCACGCCGACCTCGCCCGCCGCTTCGCGGGCGCCGCGCCGCAGTCGGAGGCGTCGCGCATCCGCTTCTGGCCCACCGGGCCCGAGGAGGCGCCGGTCCTCGTAGGGGCCATGGCGGCGGTACGGTGCGAGGTGGAGCGCCGCTTCGACGCCGGCGACCACGAACTGGTCCTGGGCAGGGTGACGGAGCTCTTCGGCGGGGGCGGGCGGGACGACCCCCTCATCTTCTACCGCGGCCGCTTCCGCCGCCTGCGGGCGCTGCCGGCCGGGGCGGAGGGACCCCAGGAAGAGATGTTCCCGGAGGGGCTTCGCCTGCACTACGACGAGTGGTAAGGGGTTATGCTCCAGCGCCCAGGCGGCGCCACATGGTGCCGCGGTAGGTGCCGCGCGGCGTCTCCGCCCGGCCGTCCGCCACCGCCTGCTCGAGGCAGCGGCGCAGCTGGTCGCCCTCCACGCCGCTTTGGCGCCGCAGCATGGCCTCGGTCATCCAGTGCGGGCCCAGGGCCCGCAGCACCGGCTCGCACGGGTCGTCCATCGGCTCACCTCCCGCCTTGTCCGATTCGACGCCCGCCGCGGCCCCCCTGGCCGGGGCGTCCACGGCGCTTGGGTGCGGCGGCGGGCATGCGGCATGTGCGCTTCACATACCCATTGGGGTATATGATAGGGAGGAGACGACGCGAGGGGCGCGGGGTGCATGGCCCTTCCGGGGAGGGGACGACGATGGCGGAGACGAGGCTGGAGCCGACCTACCGGGTGGAGACGGAGCGCGATTTCGACGAGGCGGTGCGACGGGTCGAGGAGGAGACGGCGGCGGCAGGGTTCCGCGTCCTGCACGTGCACGACGTCGCGGCCACGCTGGCGGAGAAGGGCTTCGCCAGCGAGCCCTACAAGATCGTGGAGATCTGCAACGCGCGCTACGCCAGCCGTGTACTGGGGGAGGACCCCGAGGTCGGCGCCCTCCTGCCCTGCAAGGTGAACGTCTACCGGCGGCAGGGGCGAACCTACCTGAGCGCGCTGTTGCCGTCGGCCATGGCGGCGTTCTACCCGGGGCCGGCGGTGGCGGAAGTGGCGCGCGAGGTGGAGCAGGCGGTGCGCGCCATCGTGGACCGGGCGCGGTAGGCGGGTGGCGGCGGCGACGCTGACGGGAGCCGTCGTGGGCCGCTCGCTCCTGTCCGGGGCGGCGGTGGGCTACGTGCTCGGCCTAGTGGGCGGCGGCGGCTCGATCATGGCCGTGCCGCTCCTCTTGTATTTTGTTGGCTATCGCGATCGGCCCCACACTGCCATCGGCACCACGGCCCTGGCGGTGGCGGTGAACGCCCTTCTGGCCGCCGTTCCCCACCTCTGGCGGGGGCACGTGGACGCTCGCCGGGGGGTACCGTTCGCCCTGGCCGGGGTCGTGGGGGCGGCCGTGGGAGCGCGCCTGGGGCTGTGGCTCGACGGCAAGCGCCTCCTCCTCCTATTTGCCGTCCTCATGGCGGCGGTGGGCGTCGGCATGTGGCGGCGCGCGGCGACCGGGAGCGAAGCGCGGGCACGGGCCGAGGCGGGGGCGGCGGCCGAGGGCTCGCCGTCTCCCATCCGCTGGTCCCGCGTCCTCGCGACGGGTGCGGCCGTAGGGGCCGCCTCCGGCTTCTTCGGGATCGGCGGCGGCTTCTTGATCGTGCCCGGGCTCATGGCGTCGACCGCCATGCCCATCGCCACGGCCGTGGGCACCTCGCTTTTGGCCGTGGCGGCCTTCGGCGCCACCACCGCCGTGCAGTACGCCCTCGCAGGCCACGTGGACGCGGCCATCGCGGCGGCCTTCGTGGCAGGCGGCGTGGGCGGGGGCTGGTTGGGGGCGGTGTCCGGCGGCCGCCTGGACGGGAGGGTGCTCATGCGCGTGTTCGCCCTGGTCGTCGTGGCGGTGGCGGCGTACATGGCGCTCAATGCCACGGGCGTCCTGTAGCGCCTCACTTCCTGCCCCGCCCGGGCGACGCTGCCGTACCGGTCGCGGCCGAGCCGCCCAGGGGATGCATCCCTCAGGTGCGGCCGCGAGCTCCCGGCCTGCACGGGGGATGCGAGGCGCGGCCGCGACGCCGTCCCGCGCGCCCATCCCTCTGGGGCGGCTGTTTCCCCACCGGCTGCCGGTTCGTGGCCAGAAGCTGGGGCGCGGCCAGCGCCGGGCGCGCGTTTGCCCTCGATCCTTCCCACACGGGCGCGCCGTGCATTTCCCACCGGGGGGCCGTGGGCCAGGCGACCTTACGGTTTCCGGAACGGTCCGCCACCTTCCCTTGCCGCCGCATGGCGACGAACCCGGAGGACCGGGATACCGTGAACCTGCCGTGGAAAGCGATTTCGGCCCGAATCCGCGCCCGCATGTGCGACGCCAAGCGCTGCCGGACATCCGGGTCCTCGGCCTCGGATGGCGAGAGGCCGCGACGCCAAAGAACGGCTTGGTAGTAGTCCATGGCCGCCTCCGCGTCGGGAAAGGAGAAGGTGCCCCGGATCGTCACGCGGAGGCTCACGAAGCCGGGCGGGGCGAGGTGGGGGATCTCCTCAAGGGTCGGATGGGGTACACACACGGCGTCTTGCGGACAGCCGACGCCCAACGCCTCGAGCGCCTGTCGCTGCATGTCGCGCCAGCGCCGAAGGTGCGAAGCGCTGTTGGCCGCCACCAGGAGGAGTCCGTCCTCGTCGACATGGCGGAGGGCGGCGCGCACGATGGCGGGCGGGTCTTCCACATGGGGGAGGACGAAGTGAAGGCCGACCCAGTCGAACGGTTCACCGACAGGAAGGGCGGCGGCATCCACTACCACCACCTCCGCCATGGTGTCGCCAGCGGTGAGCGATCGGAGGGCTTCTGCCATGTCCGGGTCCGGATCGACGCCCACGTACCGGACCCCGCTCCCGAGCCGAGCGCGAAGGCTGCGATACCAGTTGCCCGTCCCGGCGCCCACGTCCAGCACCCGGCGGGGAGGGCGCTCGGCCGCCGCCCAACGGGTCAGCGCGTCCAATACGTCCACGCCTCGGCGGTAGCCTTCGTATGCCCTACGCAGCCGCACGATCTCATCCGGGGTGTTGGCCGTCGCGCCTGGGCGCCGGCGCTCGCCCGACATGCGACCGCCCCCTCTTCCCGCCGAATCGTCGGCGAGGCGCACTTCGGACATCTCCCCACCGACCCGGCTCCGAATCCCGGCTACCTATGGGCGCCGGCGGCGGCGCGCGTACAGGCGGGCGTCAGCGGCCGCGTACACCGCGTCCCAGTCGGCACCGTCAGGGCCGAACGCCGCGTGGCCGGCGGTGGCGCGCCACCCGCGGCCGGCCCGGGCGAGCAGGCGGTCGAGGCGGGCGCGGGTCCTGGGCTCTTCGCCCGCCGCCACCCGGCGGACGACCACGAACTCGTCGCCACCGATGCGCGCAACGAGGCCGTCGTCTTGCGCATACCGGTGGAGGGCGCGGCCGATCTCCCGCAAGAGGCGGTCGCCCTCGGGATGGCCGGAGGCGTCGTTCACGCGCTTGAGGCCGTCGACGTCGACCACCGACAGGAGGAGCGAGGTACGCGTGCGCTCGGCCGTCTCTCGCAGGGCCGGCAGGCGCCGCGCCAGGCCGCGGCGGTTGAGCAGGCCCGTGAGCTCGTCGCGCTCGCCCTGTGCCTCGGCTTGGCGGCGAAGCTCCTGCAGTTCCAGAAGGAGGGAGAGTTGGAGGGCGCAGAGGGAAAGAAGAGGCGCGTCGTCGCGGGCCGGGACGCGGCGGCGTCGCACCACCAGGGCCCCCACGCGCCGCCCCTCGGCCACGATCGGCCAGGAACCCCCCTGGGCGATGCCCCACGCCTCCCAGTCGCGGCGCACGTTGGGCGGCACCTCGGAACAGGTTAGCCAGCGTTCGCTCAGGTACCGCAGTGGCGAGGCGACGGTCGCCGCCTGGCGGTTGGCGCGTTCCGACAGCTCGGGGAGGCGGCCGGCCAGCCGCCCCCAGGGGGCGAGGACCTCGAACGGGCCGTCGCCGTCCGCCGGCGGGCGGTAGACGAAGTAGCCGGCGTCGACCTGCAGGACCTCTGCCACGTCTCGAGCCGCGCGAGCCAGGAGCTCCTCATGCGTCCGGCACGTCGACCAGGCGCGGGAGCGCTCCAGGAGGGTCCGCACGAGGCGAAGCTCCTCGCCGCCCTCCGGCGCCGGAGCGGGGGTCGCGTGCCCGTCCTCTTCCCCGACCGGGTCCGGCATGGGCCAACCTCCCTCCGTCGACCCCGACACGTTCGCGGATCCTGGTTCGCGCCGTTCGACCCGGTTCCTGGCGCGCCCGGCCGTCTTCGTCGCCCCGCCGCCCGGACGGGTATAGGCAGCGCGCAAGGGGAGATGGTCACAGGTGACGGCGAGCGCCCACCTGTCCCGTGTCGAGGGACGTTGGCTCCGGACGCGTCGGACCTTCGCACCAGGACGGTGAGACGTTGGCTCGTGGGGTCGGGCGAGGGGCGGTTCCTACAATGGCGTTGGAATCGTGGGGAGGTGGAGAGCGTGGCCGACAGCGAGCGCCATCACCTGTCGATGATCGCCTTCTCCGGCACGCAGGACCGACTGTATCCGGTCGGGGTCCTGGCGTCGGGCGGTGTGGCCAACGACATGCGGGTCGACGTCTTCTTGACGTTTTGGGGCCTTCTCGCTGCCCGTAAGGACGCAGGCGAATTCTCCCGTCTGGTGAGCCAGGACTATGGACCGGCGGCGTCCGCCTTCCAGGAGGCGGCGAAGAACCTTCCCACCTGGCTCGACCTGTTGCGCAACGCCAAGGAGCTCGGCGACGTGCACGTCAAGGCGTGCGCCATGACGATGGACCTCATGCGGCTCAAGCTCGACGACCTCGACCCCATCGTGGAGGATGTGGTGGGGGCGGGCGAGTTCCTGGACAGCGCAAAGGACGGAACCATCCTCGTCTTTTGAAATCCGCGCCCGTCCCGCGGCAGCGGGCGGCGCCGGGGAGGGCATGGCCGATGGCAGACGCGCAGGGAGCGCAGGCGACGGTGGAGATCGACGCCCGGGGGACGTACTGCCCCGGGCCGATGATGGAGATGATCCGAGCCATCCGCGAGGCCAAGGTGGGGGACGTGATCGCGGTCCTGTCCACGGACTCCGGCTCGCGCCGCGACATCCCGAAGTGGTGCGAGAAGGCGGGTCAGGAGCTGGTGGCGATCGAAAGCCAGGGCGACTACGACCGCATCGTGGTCAAGAAGGTGCACTAGATGGCGCGCCACCTTGTGGTGGTGGGCGGAGGCACGGCCGGCAGCATCGTGGCCAGCCGGGTGGCGATCGACGCGCGCGACCTCGTCCACCAGGGCAAGCTCCGGGTCACCCTGGTCACGGAGGCGGACGACCACCTCTATCAGCCGGGCCTCCTCTACCTGGCGTTCGGACGCATGACCGCCTCCGAACTCCACCGCCGCCAGAGCGTTCTCATGCCGCGCGAGGTGGAGCTGCGGGTGGGGCGGGTGGCGGCGGTGGATACCGCCCGGCGCACGGTCCGCATGGAGTCCGGGGACGAGATCGCCTACGACGACCTGGTGCTCGCCACCGGCTCCCGTCCGGTTCCGGAAGAGGTCCCCGGACTGGCGCAGGGGGGCGAGTCGTTCTACACGGAGGCGGGGGCGACGCGCCTGGCCGACCGGCTCGCCCGCTTTGAGGGCGGGCGCATCGTGCTGGCCGTCGGCGTGCCGCACAAGTGTCCCGTGGCGCCGCTCGAGTTCGCCTTCCTCCTCGACGACTACCTGCGGGAGCGGGGACTGAGGGAGCGCACGGAGATCGTCTACACCTACCCGCTGGGGCGCCTGCACAGCCTCGAGCCCGTGGCCGACTGGGCGGCGGAGCTTCTGCCCGAGCGCGGCATCGTCACGGAGACGTTCTTCAACCTCGACAGCGTGGATCCCGAACGGCGGGTCGTGCACTCCATGGAGGGGACCGATCTCGAGTACGACCTGTTGGTGGCGGTGGCGCCCCACCGGGGGGCGGAATTCCTCGCGCGGAGCGGCGACGGCGCGCCGCTGGCGGGGGCGGGCAACTGGATCCCCACCGACCCCCGCACCCTTGAGGTGAAGGGCCATCCCGGCGTCCACGCCCTGGGGGACGCCACGGACCTGCCCATCAGCAAGGCCGGGAGCACCGCCCACTACCAGGCGGAGGTCGTGGCCGCCAACCTGGTGGCGGACATCCGCGGCGGACACGGCGGCCACCGCTATGACGGCAAGGTGTACTGCTTCATCGAGGCCGGGCGGGGGGAGGCCACCTACATCTCGTTCGACTACGACACCCCCCCGCGCCCCCAGCCGCCCACGCGGTTGGTGCACATGTTCAAGCTCGCCTTCAACCGCACGTACTGGCTCATGCCGCAGGGTGTGCTCTGACATGGCGGAGGCGGAGCCGGAGATGGACGAGACGAGGACGGCGCCGCCGGCGGGGGCCGTCGACGGCGGCAAGGGGACGGGACTAGAGGGCTACGCCTCGCTCCTCAGAGCGTTGGACGGTGCGGTCACCGACGCGGGCGTGGAGCGTATGGTGGACGCCTTCGCCCCCTGGCTGGCGGTGGCGGGCTCGCCGGAGGTGCGCGAGCTGGCGGCGGAGATGGCCCTCCTCGCGCCGCACCTGACGCGATTCGCCCGGCGCCTGCGCCCGATGGTGGAGGCCGGTCTCCTGGACCGGCTGGTCGAGCTCATGGGTGTGGCGGGGGCGGTCCTGGACGCGGTCACGCCCTTGCAGGCGGAGCGGTTGGCGGTGGAGCTGGAGGGCCTCGCCACCCTGGCGAACAACGTCATGACGGAGGATCCCGCCATCGTCTGGCGCTCCAGCCTGGAGCGGATCCTGGGCACGTGGGAAGAGGGAGGGGAGACGCGCCCCCTGGGCTTGGGCGACCTCCTGCGCCTGCGCCGCGACCCGGGCGTGCAGCGCGCCCTGCGCGCCATGCTGGCGCTCGTGCGCACGCCGGAGGGGAACGCCCGCCCCCCCGCTAGGTCATCGTGAGGCCGCCGCTCACGCTCAGGACCTGTCCGGTGACGTAGGACGCCTCGTCGGAGGCGAGGAAGAGGACGGCGCGGGCGACTTCCTCGGGTTCGGCGAGACGGCGCAAGGGGATGTGGCGCTCGATGCGGGCGACGAGGTCGTCGCCGCCGGGCGCCGCACGCGTCTTGTCGAGCAGCGGCGTCCGCGTCGGGCCGGGCGCGACGGCGTTGAGGCGAACGCCATCGGCTGCCAGCTCTCGTGCCAGCGAGCGCATGAGTCCGTGCACCGCCGCCTTGGCGGCGGCGTAGACGGCCTGGTGCTTGGCACCTGCCTTGGCCGCGTCCGAGGTGACGAACACGATGCTGCCGCCGCCACCTTGGCGCATGAGGGCGGCGGCGACCTGGGTGGTCCACAGCACGCTCCACAGGTTGACCGCCAGCACGCGCCGCCAGTAGGCGTCGCTCTCCGCCAGGAAGGGGGAGGCGCCGCTGTGGCCGACGCTGTGCACCATGGCGTCGAGCCCGCCCAGGGAGGCGGCCGCCTCTTCCACCACCCGCCTCGCCCCCTTCCGGTGGGAGATGTCCGCCGCCAGGGCGAGGACGGGGAGGGGGGCGCCGGCCGCCTGGGCGGCGGTGGCCTGCGCCCGCTCAAGGTGCAAGGCGGCAACCGCCACGCGCGCCCCCTGGCGCGCCGCCGCCAGGGCCACGGCGCGACCGATGCCGCTGCCGGCCCCCAGGACGAGCAGGCGCCTTCCGGCCACGGGTCCGCCGCCCTCGTCCCTCACGCCTCCCCCTCCCCCCGTAGGCCGCAGCCGGCGAGCGCGGCCAGGGCCGACACCGCCTCGGCCGCGTCCTCTCCCCACGCCTCCACGCGCACGGTGGCGCCCGCCTCCACGCCCAGCGCCAGCATCTCCAGGACGCTCTTCGCGTCGGCCTCATGCCCCCGGTGCTTCAGCCGCACCTGGGCGCGGAAGCGCGCCGCGGTGCGGGCGAAGGCGGCGGCCGGGCGGGCGTGGAGGCCGGTGGGAAGGTTGATGGCGATGTCGGTCGTGGCGCGTTCGCCCTCCATCGCCCGCCCCCCCACTGCCCGGCTGTCGGCCTACCGTTCCACGCCGGGCGATGACGCCCCTGCCGAGCCGCGCGGCCGTCGGCTACACTCGGGGAGACGGGGGGCGGGGCGTTGGAGCGCAGAGCACTCGCGGCGGTGGCGGTCACGCTTCTCGTCTGGTCGAGCGCTTTCGCCGGCATCCGCGCCGGCCTTCGCGCCTACAGCCCCGGCCACCTGTTGTTGGCGCGTTTCCTCGTGGCCTCGGCGGCCATGGGCGCCTACGCTTGGGTGGCCCGCATCCCCCTCCCCCCGCGCCACTTGTGGGGGCGCCTCTGCCTTCTGGGATGGCTCGGCATCACGTTCTACATGTCCGCCCTCACCTTTGGCGAGCGCACCGTACCGGCAGCTCCGGCCGGGTTCGTGGTCGCCTCCTCACCCGTCGTGTCGGCCCTGTTGGCGTTAGCCTTCCTGGGGGAGAGGCTCGGACCGCGCGCCGTCGCTGGGATCCTCCTCGGCCTCGTGGGCGAAGGGGTGATCGCCCTGGGGGCGGGGCCCGTCGGGCGCCTGGGTGCCGGCATGGCCCTGGTGGCCGCGGCTGCCGTGGCCACGGCGGCGTTCTTCGTGGCCGAGAAGCCGCTATTGGTCCGCCACCCGCCAGCGCATGTCACGGCATGGGTGACGTGGGCGGGGACCCTTCCCTTCCTCGTCTTCCTCCCAGGCCTCGTGCGTCAGGTAGAGGTGGCGCCGGCGGCGGCCACGGCGGCCGTCGTCTACCTGGGCGCGGTGCCGGCGGCGCTGGGGTATGTGACCTGGGGGTACGCGCTCTCCCGTCTGCCCACGCACCGGGCCATGAGCTTTCTCTACCTCAACCCGGTGCTGGCAGCTGCCATCGCCTGGGTGTGGCTGGGCGAGAGACCCGGATGGGCCACGTGGGTGGGAGGGGCGGCGGTGCTGGCAGGCGTGGCGCTCGTGCAGGGGCGGCAGCGGGCGCCCCGGGCGGAGGCGGTCGCCCCGGGTGGCGACCTCGCACCGCCGGCCGCCTCCGGCAGCCGGTCATAGGCGGGCCAGGAAGGCCTCGGCCCGGCGCCGTACAGCACCTCCGTCCTCGAGGCGCAGGGCGGCGCGTGCCAACGCCTGCGCTGCCTTTGGGTCGATCCGGGCCAATAGAGCCCGCACGGAGGCCACGCGGGGCGGCGCCACGCTGAGGGAGCGCACCCCCACGCCGATGAGGAGGGGGATGGCCCAGGGCTCGCCGGCCGCCTCGCCGCACACGCCGATCTCGCGCCGTGCCCGACCCGCGGCGGCGACGGCCGTGGCCACCAGGCGAAGGACCGCCGGGTGCATGCCGTCGAGCAGGTAGGCGGTGGCGGCCGCGCCGCGATCGGCCGCCAGGGTGTACTGGCCGAGGTCGTTCGTGCCGAGGGAGAAGAAGTCGGCGGCGGCCGCCAAGCGGGCGACCGAGAGAACGGCGGCCGGCACCTCCAGCATCGCTCCCAGGACGGGGGGACGGACGGCGACGCCCTGGGCGGCCAAGAGCGCCGCCTGCCCCGCGAGTTCGGCCCGCACGCCGCGCAGCTCCGCCGCCATCCCGACCATGGGGACGAGCAGGCGCAGGTTGGGTGCGCCGGCGGCCGCGCGCAGCAGCGCGCGCACGAACGGTCGCACCGACTCCGGGCGCGCGAGGGCAGCGCGCACGCCGCGCCGGCCCAGGGCCGGGTTGGGCCCGCTTCCCGAGGCGCCGTCCACCGCCTCTCCGCCTCCGGGGTCGGGGAGGCGGACCGTAACGGCCTCCGGGCCGAACAGCCGTGCCACGGCAGTGAAGGCGACGGTCAGCTCCTCCTCGGAGGGAGGAGGGGTCCCGGCCCCCATCCACTCGGTGCGCCACAGCCCCACGCCGCAGGCGCCGGCGTCGCGGGCGCGGTGCGCGTCAGCCACGTCGCCGATGTTCGCCTGGAGGAGGACCGCCGTGCCGTCGGCCAGGCGGGCGGGGTCGGACGAGAGGAAACGGCCGTCGCCACGGTCCCCCCCGCCACGGGGCGGGGGGGGACGTCCGCCCCGCCCACGCGCACCCAGCCGGCGTCGCCGTCGAGAACGGCATGACGCCCTTCCACCCAGTCGGGCAGGGGCCCCACCGCTACCACGGTGGGCAGCCCCAGCGACCGCGCGGCGATGACGGCGTGACCGTACGGCCCGCCGCCTTCCAGCACAAGGCCGCGTACGCGGTGCGGGTCGAGGCGCACCACGTCGGACGGCCCCAGGCCGTCCGCGACGACGATGCAGGGGTCGGCACCCGCCTCCGGCGGGGGCGGAGGGCCCGCCACCAGGAGGCGCTCCAGGCGGCGCGCCAGATCCCTGAGGTCGTCGGCCCGAGATCGCAGGGTGGGGTCGGACGACGCCTCCAAACGTTCGGCCCACCGTGCCAGGGCGCGCCGCACCGCGTCCTGCGCCCTCTCGCCCGCCGCCACGGCCAGGTCCAGCTCCCGCGCGAGGACGGGGTCGGTGACGAGGGCGCGATGGGCGTCCAGGATGGCGGCCGCTTCGAGCGCCCCGCGCCGGCGCGCGGCCCGCGCCTCCACCTGGAGCTCGCCGTCGGCCCGGCCGAGCGCCCGCGCGAGGCGTGCCCGCTCCCCGTCGCGGTCGGCCGCGGGCGCAGGGGGGGTGGGCAGGGGCGCCGGCAGGCGAAGGCGCAGCACGCGCCCCTCGGCCCGCCCGGGCACGGCGCCGATGCCGGTGAACAGCGAGGACGCGGTCGAGTCCGTCACCTCCCCTTGCCACGCCGATCGCCCCCATCCTAGCGCCGCCGCGTGGCCGTTGACAGGAAGCATAAACATGCAATAGTATGCAAGAACCTGGATTCTGGGAGGCCGCGGTATGCGCTTGGTCGTCAAGGTCGGGACTTCCACCGTAGGACGCACGACACCCCCCGACCCGATCGCCGCCCTTGCGGGCGAGGTGGCCGCTCTCATGCGGGCCGGCCACCGCGTGGCGGTCTTCTCGTCGGGTGCGGTGTGGGCCGGCCGCCGGGCGGTGGGTGCGAACCTTCCCCCGGCGGCGGCGGCGGCGGTGGGGCAGCCGCTCGTGTACGCGCGCTGGCGCGACGCCCTGGCGAAGGCGGGGGTGCGCGCCGCCCAGGTGCTGGTGGACGATCGGCACGTCCGGGATGGCGGCCAGGCCGCCGCCGTGGTCGAGGCCTTGTGGCGGACGGGATTGGTGCCCGTCCTCAACGGCAACGACGCCGTGGCGGATCCGGACTCGCCCGTGGCCGACAACGACTCCCTCGCCGCCGCGCTGGCGCTCGCCCTCGGGGCCGACCGCCTCGTGCTCCTCACCGACCAGGACGGCTTGTACACGCGCGATCCCCGTTCCGACCCGGACGCCCGCCCCATCCGCCGCCTGACGGCCGCTGGACTGGCCGCCTGCCTGCCCACCCTGGCGGTGGGCCGCCCCGGGCCGCACGGCCGGGGCGGCATGGCGAGCAAGGCATACGCCGCCTGGCAGGCGGCGCGCGGCGGCGTGGCCACGGTGATCGCCCACGGCGCCATGGCCGAGGTTCTGACCGCGGTGTTGGCGGGGGAGGCCGTGGGGACGGCGGTGGAGCCTGCCGGCGCGCGCGACCACCCTCGCGTCCCGGCACCCGCTTTCGGTGCGGGATGGGCGGCGTGCGGCGGTGAATGACGCCTACGAGCGCGCGCGCCAAGCCATCGAGGCGGCGCACGGGGCGAAGGACGCCCTGGGCGCCGCGTCCGCTTCGACGCGCGACGCCGCCCTCCTGGCGCTGGCGGAGGCGCTGGAGGAGGGGGCGGACGCCTTGCTCGAGGCCAACGCCCGCGACGTGGAGGCGGCGCGGCGGGGGGGCTTGGCGCCTGCCCTGCTCGGGCGCCTGGGTCTGGACGGGCGGCGGCTGGCAGGGATGGCGGCGCGGGCGCGGGCGGTGGCCGCCCTCCCCGACCCCCTAGCCCTAGGCGGGGGGGCGCGCATCCTGCCCAGCGGCATCCGACTGGAGGCCCGACGCGTCCCCCTCGGCCTCATCGGCGTCGTCTACGAGTCGCGCCCCGATGTGACCACCGAGGTGGCCGGCATCGCCCTCAAGGCGGGGAACGCTGCCGTGCTGCGGGGCGGGCGCGAGGCGGAGGCCACCCAGGGCGTACTGGCCGACATCCTGGCGGGGGCGCTTGGGCGGGTGGGATTACCGTCCGACGCCGTGCGCGTCGTCACCGATGACGCCGAGCGCGGCGGCTTCAAGGCCATGATGGAGAGCGACCGCTTCGACCTCGTGGTGCCGCGCGGCGGCGCGGGCCTCATCGAGCGCGTGCGGCGGGAGGCGCACGCGCCCGTGATCGAGACCGGGGTCGGCAACTGCCACGTGTACGTGGACGGCGCCGCCGACCTCGACATGGCCGAGGCCATCGTGGTGGACGCCAAGGTGGACAACCCGGCCGTGTGCAATGCGGCGGAGACGATCTTGGTGGATGCGGCGCTGGCAGAGGCGGCGCTGCCGCGGCTAGGGCGGGCCCTTGCGGCCCAGGGCGTCCGTCTTAGGGCCTGCCCCCGCTCCCTCGCCCTCCTGCGCTCGGCGGGTGTGCCCGCCGAGGCGGCGGACGAGGCGGACTGGGGCACGGAGTACCTGGATCTGGTGGCGGCGGTGCGGGTGGTGGAGGGCGTGGAG
Organism: Bacillota bacterium; assembly: GCA_023512375.1. Lineage (GTDB taxonomy): Bacteria > Bacillota > Sulfobacillia > JAJZYS01 > JAILZS01 > JAILZS01. The sequence continues at coordinate 28,834 of JAILZS010000016.1, forward strand.
GGAGCGGTCGAGCACATTCGGCGCTACGGCACCCGCCACTCCGAAGCCATCGTGACGGACAGCCTGACCGCGGCCGAACGCTTCGCCGCCGGCGTGGACGCCGCCGCCGTCTACGTGAACGCCTCCACCCGGTTCACGGACGGCTACGAGTGGGGGCTGGGGGCAGAGGTGGGTATCAGCACCCAGAAGCTCCACGTGCGGGGACCCGTGGGTCTGGAGGCGCTCACCACGCTCAAGTACGTGGCGGTGGGAAGCGGTCAGGTGCGCGGGACGGTGGCGCGACGGATGGCGCGCGTTGACAACCAACCCGTGTAGTTTACACTGGTTGGCGGAAGCGGGGAGGGGATGCCGTTGGCCCGCAAGCGCTACCGCTATGCGCCCGTCCGTCACGTGTGGCAGGGGACGGAGCGCAACATCGGCGTCGTGGTGCACGCCCCCGACAGCGGCTTCTTCCGCCTCTCGGTGATGGGCCACGGCGATCTCCTACGCAGGTTGCACGACGTGCCGCGCGAGGACGTCGAGCGCCTTGAGGCCGAGATCGCCCACTGGACCGCGCTGGGGCGGGAGGGCGTGGACCGGCCGGGCCTGCTCGAGACCTTGGCGGCGGAGGCGGGGAGCGTGCGGCTGGGCGCCATCCACGAGGCCACCGCCACCGACCTCAACTGGGCCGTATTCCACCACTTCTCCGACTTCGCCCACCCGGAGATCGCCGATATCGGCTGAACGGGTCGACGGCCGTCACAACATCGTCACGGCCCTGCCACAGATGGGACACATCGCCCCCCTACCATGGCTTCCGTACAGGGCATTCGCCCCGAAGGGAGCGATGGGCGTGGAGGTGCGGCCGTTGGAGGGCGCCGGGCCGTGGAGCCTGGTCGAGGTGGCCGACGCCGCGGGCGTGCGCTACGACACCGTGTACCGCGACATCCGCACGGGCATCCTGGCGGCGCGCCGGCTGGCGTGGGGAGGGGGGCGCATCCGCTACCTGGTGACGGCAGAAGGTCTACGGCACAGCGCCCGCCCCTGCTACCGGCGGGCAGCCGCGGGTGTGCGTCCGGGGCGCGGCACCGCTGTTTGACGGCAGACGGAGGGTGCGAACGGACATCCCCCGCCGGACGCGGGGGATGTCCTCGTTCTTCGAGCTTGTGCCGCAGCTATTCGGCCGCGGCGCTGCGCGGCGGCCGACCGCGCCGACGGCCCGCGGCCGGGGCGGGGGCGGCGGCGCGCATGGTGCGGCGCCGACGGCGGCGCGGTGCCTCCTCGATGCTCTCGACCAGACTGGCCGCGCGCCGGTAGGCGCGCGCCAGGTCGGCCTGGTCCACGGCTTCAAACTCTTCGGCGATGGTGTTCAGGATGGTTTGGACCTCGGCCTTCGTCACTCGAATTCCCCCACAATGCGTTTGGTTACGGTGACCGTTACGTGCTTCGTCGCTAACGCATGGCTTCCTGCCGCGTTGGCGAAGAAATCCATGGCGAACGCGTATTTCCGCCATGTCCGGCGCGTGTCCCCGCATGGTGCACGGCGCCATGCTGTGCACGCCGCCCACAGAGTTGGCGGGCGGGCGCAGTCGGCGAGTGACGCCGTGCGTCGAGCATATTTTTGCCGAACGGGCACGAGCCCAGGCGGGGCGGCGGGCGAGACCGGCGCGGCAGCGCGGCCGCCGGCCGTCGTTCCTTGACACCCGCTCTTGTGCCCAGTACCATGGGTAGGCGGCGGGAGGAGGCGGAGCTATGCGCACCATCATCACGTTGGCCTGCACCCAGTGCCAGGAGCGTAACTACACGACGACGAAGAACAAGAAGAACGACAGCCAGCGCCTGGAGCTCAGGAAGTTCTGCCCGACGTGCGGGCAGCACCGCCTTCACCGCGAGACCCGGTAGGGCGTATGCCCCAAGCTTTGCAGGGCCGTAGCTCATAATTGGTAGAGCAGCGGACTCCAAATCCGCCGGTTGGGGGTTCGAGTCCCTCCGGCCCTGCCATCTTTGTCGAGGTGGGACACCGTTGGAAGCAGCCACGATGGCGCCGGTGGAACGCACCGCCAAGTACGTGCGCGACGTGCAGGCGGAGATGCGCAAGGTGGTCTGGCCAACGCGCCAGCAGCTGGTGGCGTACACGCTGGCGCTGATCTCGAGCGTCGTCGTGGGGGCGCTGTTCCTCTACCTGTGCGACGTGGTGTTCCACTTCGGCCTCGGGTTCGTGGTCGGCTGACGAGGCAGTCTGGAGGTCCAGCATGGAGGCTCGCGAGCCGGGGCGGCGGTGGTACGTGATCCACACCTACTCCGGGTACGAGAACAAAGTGAAGGCGAACCTCGAAAAACGCGTGCAGTCCATGCACATGGAGGATAAGATCTTCCAGGTGCTCGTGCCGACCGAGGAAGAGGTCGAGTTCAAGGACGGCAAGCGGCGGCGGGTGCGCAAGAAGATCTTCCCCGGCTACGTCATGGTGGAGATGATCAACACCGACGAGTCGTGGTACGTCGTGCGCAACACGCCAGGTGTCACGGGATTTGTCTCGTCCGGGAGCCGGCCGGTTCCTCTGCAGGAGCGCGAAGTGCGTGCCATCCTGCGGCAGATGGGCCTTGTGGCCGAGCGACCGCGTACCGACGTGGCCGTGGGGCAGCCCATCAAGGTGATCACGGGGCCGTTCTCCGGCTTCGGAGGTGTGGTGGAGGAGGTGCACGCGGAGCGCGGGAAGCTGCGCGTGCGCATCAACATGTTCGGGCGCGAGACCCCCGTGGAGCTCGATTTCGAGCAGATCGCGGTGGAGGAGTAGCGCGCCGGCGCGGGAGGTAGGACGGGATGGCCAAGAAGGTCGTGGCCCAGGTGAAGCTCCAGATCCAGGCGGGCAAGGCGACGCCGGCACCCCCCGTCGGCAGCGCCCTCGGCCCCCTCGGCATCAACATCATGGCGTTCTGCAAGGAGTACAACGAGCGCACCGCGAGCCAGGCCGGCACGGTGGTGCCGGCGGTGATCACGGTGTACGACGACCGCTCCTTCACGTTCGTGACGAAGACCCCGCCCACCTCGGTGCTGCTCCTCAAGGCGGCGGGATTGGAGAAGGGGTCGGCCAAGCCCCACAAGGACAAGGTGGGGCGGATCAGCCGCGAGAAGGTGCGCGAGGTGGCCCAGACGAAGCTGGCCGACCTGGGTGGGGTGGACCTGGAGGCGGCCGTGCGCATGGTCGAGGGGACCGCCCGTTCCATGGGGATCGAGATCGCGTAGGGGGAGGACGGCCATGGCCGGGCGTCGGGGCAAGCGGTACCAGGAGGCGCTGAAGAAGATCGAGCCAGGGCGGACGTACGAGGTGGCGGAGGCGTGCGCCCTCGTCAAGGAGACGGCCGTGGCCCGGTTCGACGAGACCGTCGAGCTGGCGGTGCGCCTGGGCGTCGACCCGCGGCACGCGGATCAGATGGTGCGCGGCGCCGTCGCCTTGCCGCATGGTACGGGCAAGGCGGTGCGGGTGGTGGCGTTCGCCAAGGGCGAGCGGGCGCGCGAGGCAGAGGCGGCGGGCGCCGACGTGGTGGGCGACGAGGAGCTCGTGGCGCGGATCCAGGGCGGCTGGCTGGACTTCGACGTGGCGGTGGCCACGCCGGACATGATGGGCGCTGTGGGTCGCCTGGGTAAGATCCTCGGCCCCCGCGGCCTCATGCCCAACCCGAAGAGCGGCACGGTGACGATGGAGATCGGCACGGCCGTGCGCGAGATCAAGGCGGGCAAGATCGAGTTCCGCACCGAGAAGGCCGGCATCGTGCATGTGCCCGTGGGGAGGGTGTCGTTCCCGGCCGAGCACCTGGCGGAGAACGTGTACGCGGTGCTCGACGCGCTGGTGAGGGCCAAGCCGGCGGCGGCGAAGGGTACGTATGTGCGCAGCGTGACCCTGTCCACGACGATGGGTCCGGGGATCCCGGTGTCGACCCGCAGCGCCGTGGAGCGGGCGGTCTAAGGGGAGGGCGCGCTGGGCGCCGTCACGGCGCGTCGGGGGGAGGAGGCGGCGAAGGCGGAAGCGGCAGCGCCCGGGGCGCCCCGCGCCTTGGCCGGGACGGGTGCGGCGGAGCAAGTCGTGCGCCGCTCCCGCTTTTTGGCCCATGCCGCCCCGGTGGAGGATGACGGCGGCGCTTTGCGGGCGTTCGTGGCGGCGGTGCGCGCCGCCCACCGCGACGCCCGCCACGTCGTCTACGCCTGGCGGGGCGCGGACGGCCGCAGTCGCACGGCGGACGACGGCGAACCGAGAGGGACGGGCGGCAGGCGCTGCCTCGAGGCCCTTGAACGCGCCGGGGCGGTGGGCGCAGCGGTGGCCGTAGCCCGAGTCTTCGGCGGCACCTTACTGGGGGTGGGCGGCCTGGGAAGGGCGTACTTCGACGCCGCTGCCGCCGCCGTGGCGGCGGCGGGCCTGAGACCGCTCGTGCGCGTGCGGCGCGTGACCGTCACCTGCGACTTCGCCGACGAGGCCTCCGTCGCGCGCGCCCTGGGCGGCGCGGGCGTGGTGTGGGCGCGCACCTACGCCGCCGGCGGCGTGGAACTGGCCGGCGAGGTGGAGGATGCGGCGGTGGCCGCGCTCGCCGCCGCGGTGGCGGCTGCGAGCGGCGGGCGGGCGCATCTCAGGACGATGGGCGAGGCCCGGTGGCGGTAGGGGCCAGGGCGGCACCGAGAGGGGGATCGGCATGACGCCGTGGATCGTGGCCGTGGTGGCGGGCCTCGTACAGGGCGTGGTGGAGTGGCTGCCGGTGAGCTCGAAGACGATGATCACCCTTGCGTTCGCTGCCGGCGGCTATCGGCTGGAGACGGGGTACGTGATGGGCCTTCTCGCCAACTTCGGCTCCTTCTTCGCCGCCCTCTGGTACTTCCGCCGCGACGTCGCCGCCGCCGTGAGCGCGCTGGCGCACCCCTTCTCGGCCGACCGGGCGAGCCGCCTGCTCCGCTACCTGGTGTTGGCCACGCTGGCAACGGGCGCGGTGGGACTGCCCGTGTACGCGGGCGTCACGACCGCCTTCACTCGCACCACCGGGGCGTACGCCATGGTGGGCATCGGCCTCCTGCTGTTGGTGACGGGGGCCGTCGGCCGCGTGCGCGAGCGCCTGGCGGCGGCGGCGCCGACGGCGGCGGAGGGGGATGTCCCCGGTCCCTGGGCCTCGCTCCTGGTCGGCGCCTTCCAGGGCCTGGCCGCCCTGCCCGGCATCAGCCGCAGCGCCGTCACCGTGACGCCGCTCCTCTGGCTGGGCCAACCGGCGGCGCAGGCCCTGCGCTTGTCGTTCCTCCTCGACGTGCCTGCCCTTCTCGCGGCGGGCGCGGTCCCCCTCGTCCTGGGGCACCGCGGCCTGAGCGCCGTGGCGGCCGTGGGCATCGGACCCACCTTGGCCATGGTGGCGGTATCGGCGGTGACGAGCCTGGTGGTGATCGGCGCCGTGCTGGGGGTGGCGGCGCGCCTGCGGTCCTCCGTCATCGCCGCCGCCATCGGGGTGATCACGATCGCGGCGGGGCTGGTCGCGTACCTGCACTGAACGGTGGCGAAGGCGGCGTTCGATCTGGAAGGTTGCGCCGGGGTTCGCGATCTGCTACCATGGCGCCCGACGCCATAGACCGTGGGTGGGGCACGGCCCGTAAATCCCACCGAGGCAGCTCGGGTACCCCCCGTCGCCGCGCGGCGGGGGCTCTTCGTGCGGGCGTCCGAGGGGGGGGAGAGCGTTTGCCGACGGCGGCGAAGGTGGAGACGGTGGCTCAGCTCCAACAGCGCCTTGAGCGTGCCCAGAGCGCCGTGCTGGCGGAGTTCACAGCCCTGTCCGTGGCGGAGATGACCGCGCTGAGGCGCAAGGTGGCGGAGGCCGGCGGCGAGGTCAAGGTGGTGAAGAACACCCTCTTCGGCTTGGCGGCACGGGCGGCCGGCGTGGAAGGGTTGGAGGCGTCGCTCGCGGGGCCGACCGTGGTGGTGTTCGCCTACGATGACCCGGTGGCGCCGGTGCGGGCGGCGAACGAGTTCGCCCAAGAGCATCGCGAGCAGTGGCGCGTGAAGGCCGGGCTGTTGGCCGGGCGGGCCATCGACGCGGGCGAGGTCGAGGCGCTGGCGCGCCTGCCGGGCCGAGAGCAGCTCCTAGCACAGCTGGCCGGGCTGTTGGCGGCCCCGGCGACGCGGCTTGTGCGCACGTTGGCCGAACCCGTGGCCCAGGTGGCGCGCGTCTTGGCGGCGATCGAGGAGGCGCGGCGGGGCGAGGCCGCCTGACGCCGGGCGCCGGGGCGTTCGGCCCAAGCGAGGACGACGGTGCCGGAACGGGAGGACGCAAGCCGGGAGACGGAGGTGCGACGGTGGCGAGCAAGGTGGAGGAGGTCCTCGAGGCCATCAAGGGGATGAACGTCCTGGAGCTGAGCCAGCTCGTGAAGGCGTTCGAGGACACGTTCGGAGTGAGCGCGGCGGCACCGGTGGCGGTGGCGGCGGCGCCGGCGGCGGCCGCGGCGGCGGCCGCGGCCCCCCAGGCGGAGGAGCAGACGGAGTTCGACGTCATCCTGGCCGCCGTGGGCGACAAGAAGATCCAGGTCATCAAGGTGGTGCGCGAGCTCACGGGCCTCGGCCTCAAGGAGGCGAAGGACCTGGTGGAGGCGGCGCCCAAGCCGGTGAAGGAGAAGGTGTCCAAGGCCGACGCGGAGAATATGAAGGCCAAGTTGGAGGAGGCCGGCGCCACCGTCGAGGTGAAGTAGCGCCGACCGGAGGGCCCGGGAGAGGGGGGACGCCCCCCGCTCCTCGGGCTTCCTTGACGTTCTACCCGTTGTGTGGTACTGTACCGTTCTGCCATCTGCGGGGGGTCGTCCGTGTCCCGGGCGGCCGGTGCGCCGTGGGAAGGATCAGGGAGGGATAGGATTGGCCGTCCCCATGAAGGTGGGTACCCGCGAACGGCGGAGCTTCGGCCGCATCCACGAAGTGCTCGAGATGCCCAACCTGCTCGAGGTCCAGCAGCACTCGTACAGGTGGTTTCTTGAGGAGGGACTGCGGGAGACCTTTCGGGACATTTCGCCCATCCAGGACTTCACCGGCAACCTGTCGTTGGAACTGATCGACCACGAGCTCGGCGAACCCAAGTACGACGTGGAGGAATGCAAGGAGAGGGACGTCACCTACCAGGCGCCGCTCAAGGCGAAGGTGCGGCTCATCAACCGGCAGACGGGCGAGGTCAAGGAGCAGGAAGTCTTCATGGGAGATTTCCCGCTCATGACGGAGAAGGGGACCTTCATCATCAACGGGGCCGAGCGCGTCATCGTATCGCAGCTGGTGCGTTCGCCCGGCGTGTACTACGGCCGCACCTTCGAGCCCGGCGGGGGCGAGGTGTTCACCGCGACCGTCATCCCCAATCGCGGCGCGTGGCTCGAGTTCGAGTCCGACCCCGGGGGCGTTCTGAGCGTGCGCGTCGACCGCACGCGCAAGCTGCCCATCACCGTCCTCCTGCGCGCCGTGGGCCTGGGCACGCGGGAGGCGATCCTCGACGCCCTGGGCGAAGACCCCCGCCTGCTCGCCACGCTGGACAGGGACCCCGCCGATTCCGAGGAGAGCGCCCTGCTGGAAATCTACAAGCGCATCCGGCCAGGGGAGCCGGCCAGCGTGGAGAGCGCTCGCACCCTCCTCAACTCCCTGTTCTTCGACCCCAAGCGCTACGACCTGGCTTCGGTGGGCCGCTACAAGATCAACCGCAAGCTTTCGCTCAGGCGGCGCATCACGGGCACGCAGGCGGCCGCCGACGTGGTGCACCCCGAGACGGGGGAGGTCCTGGTGCGCGCGGGCACGACCATCACCCGCGACCTTGCCGACCGCCTAGACGAGGCGCGCGTGCGTGCGGTCGACGTGCTCCTACGCGACGGCAGGAAGGTGCGGGTGGTGTCGAACGGCGCCCCGCCCATCGAGGACAAGACGCTCCGCAACGAGGACATCGTGGCGGCGGTGGGCTACCTGGTCAACCTGTACCAGGGCCTGGGCAGCATCGACGACATCGACCACCTCGGCAACCGGCGCCTCAGGTCGGTAGGCGAGCTCTTGCAGAACCAGTTCCGCGTCGGCCTGTCGCGCATGGAGCGCGTGGTGCGCGAGCGCATGACCATCCAGGACATGGAGTCGATCACCCCCCAGGCGCTCATCAACATCCGCCCGGTCGTCGCGGCCGTGAAGGAGTTCTTCGGATCGAGCCAGCTCTCCCAGTTCATGGACCAGACGAACCCGCTCGCCGAGCTGACGCACAAGCGGCGGCTCTCCGCTCTGGGCCCGGGCGGGCTGTCGCGCGAGCGCGCCGGCTTCGAGGTGCGCGACGTACACAACTCCCACTACGGCCGCATGTGCCCGATCGAGACGCCGGAGGGGCCGAACATCGGGCTCATCGGCTCCCTCTCCACGTACGCGCGCATCAACCAGTACGGGTTCATCGAGACGCCGTACCGCGTGGTGCGGGACGGACGGGTGACGAACGAGATCCGCTACCTCACGGCGGACGAGGAGGACGAATGTGTCATCGCGCAGGCCAACGTCCCCCTGCGCGACAACGGGGAGTTCGCCACCGACCGGGTGACGGTGCGCTACCGGCACGAGATCCGCACGGTCAGCCCGCGCGAGATCGACTACATGGACGTCTCGCCCAAGCAGGTGGTGTCCATCGCCACCGCGCTCATCCCGTTCCTCGAGCATGACGATGCCAACCGGGCCCTCATGGGCTCGAACATGCAGCGCCAGGCGGTGCCGCTTCTGCGCACCGAGGCGCCGCTCGTGGGGACGGGCATGGAGTACAAGGCCGCCCGCGACTCCGGCGTGGCGGTGCTGGCCCGGCGGTCGGGGACGGTGACGCGGGTGACGGCGCGCGAGGTGGTGGTGCGGGCGGACGACGGTTCGGAAGACCGCTACCCGCTCCTCAAGTTCTCGCGTTCGAACCAGGGGACGTGCATGAACCAGCGCCCCATCGTCCGCCACGGCCAGCGCGTGGAGGAGGGGGACGTGCTGGCGGACGGGCCCTCGACCGACCACGGGGAACTGGCGCTTGGCCGCAACGTGCTGGTCGCGTTCATGCCGTGGGAAGGTTACAACTACGAGGACGCCATCCTCCTGAGCGAGAAGCTCGTGAAGGAGGACGTGTTCACCTCCATCCATATCGAGGAGTACGAGTGCGACGCGCGCGACACGAAGCTTGGGCCGGAGGAGATCACGCGCGACATCCCCAACGTGGGCGAGGACGCTCTGAAGGACCTGGACGAGCGCGGCATCATCCGCATCGGCGCAGAGGTGCGCACGGGCGACATCCTGGTAGGCAAGGTGACCCCCAAGGGCGAGACCGAGCTCACGGCGGAGGAACGGCTCCTGCGCGCCATCTTCGGCGAGAAGGCGCGGGAGGTGCGCGACACGTCGCTGCGCGTGCCGCACGGCGAGAGCGGCATCATCGTCGACGTCAAGGTGTTCACGCGCGAGGCGGGGGACGAGCTCACGCCCGGTCTCAACCAGCTGGTGCGCGTGTACGTCGCCCAGAAGCGCAAGATCTCCGAAGGGGACAAGATGGCCGGGCGCCACGGGAACAAGGGCGTGGTGGCGCGCATCCTGCCGGAGGAGGACATGCCGTTTCTTCCCGACGGCACGCCGGTGGAGATCGTCCTCAACCCCCTGGGTGTGCCTTCGCGCATGAACATCGGCCAGGTGATGGAGACCCACCTGGGGTGGGCGGCCAAGGCGATGGGCTGGCACGTGGCCACGCCGGTGTTCGACGGCGCCACCGAGGAGAACCTGCGCGAGTCGCTCGAGCGCGCGGGGCTGCCCTTGGACGGCAAGATCGAGCTGCGGGACGGGCGTACGGGCGAGCCGTTCGACAACCTGGTCACGGTGGGCTACGTGTACATGCTCAAGCTCGCCCACCTCGTGGACGACAAGATCCACTCCCGCTCCACCGGCCCCTACTCCCTCGTCACGCAGCAGCCGCTGGGTGGCAAGGCGCAGTTCGGCGGCCAGCGCTTCGGGGAGATGGAGGTGTGGGCGCTGGAGGCGTACGGCGCCGCCTACACCCTGCAGGAGCTGCTCACGGTGAAGTCGGACGACGTCGTCGGGCGCGTCCACACCTACGAGGCCATCGTCAAGGGCGAGAACATCCCGGAGCCGGGCGTGCCGGAGTCGTTCAAGGTGCTCATCAAGGAGCTGCAGTCGCTCGGCCTCGACGTGAAGGTGCTGTCCGAGGACCTACAGGAGATCGAGATCCGGGAGAGCGACGACGACGCGGACGAGACGGCGCAGGAGCTCGACCTGCCCTTCGACCCGGCGTTCGTGGGGGCGCGCGGCGCGGCACGGGCGCCCGAGCCGGAGCCCGAGCCGGAGGAGGAGGCGGGCGAGGAGGCGGAGGCGGAGGCCGAGGACCTCGAGCTCCTGGAGGAGGCCGGCGAGGAGGAGGACGGCGAGGACCTGACGGTCCTCATGCGGGGCGCCGACGACGAGGAGCCGCTGGATCCCACGGTGGGCCTGGACAGCGGCGCAGACGAGGAATAAGGGGGTCACGGCCACGCTGGACGTGAACGACTTCAACTCCATGCGCATCGGCCTCGCCTCCCCGGAGCAGATCCGGGAGTGGTCGCGCGGCGAGGTGAAGAAGCCGGAGACCATCAACTACCGCACCCTCAAGCCGGAGCGCGAGGGGCTCTTCTGCGAGAAGATCTTCGGCCCCCAGCGCGACTGGGAGTGCCACTGCGGCAAGTACAAGCGCATCCGGTACAAGGGCATCGTCTGCGACCGCTGCGGCGTCGAGGTGACGCGATCCAAGGTACGGCGTGAGCGCATGGGCCACATCGAGCTTGCAGCCCCCGTCAGCCACATCTGGTACTTCAAGGGCATCCCCAGCCGCATGGGCCTCATCCTCGACATCTCCCCCCGCGCGCTGGAGAAGGTCCTGTACTTCGCCTCGTACATCGTCATCGACCCCGGTACCACCCCCCTCATGGAGCGCCAGCTCCTCACCGAGCAGGAGTACCGCGAGAACCGCGAGCGCTACGGCCACGCCTTCCGCGCCGGCATGGGGGCGGAGGCCATCAAGGAACTCCTCCTCGCCATTGACCTCGACAAGCTGGCGCGCGAGCTGAGGGCGGAGATCCGCAGCACCTCGGGCCAGCGGCGCGTGCGCGCGGTGCGCCGCCTGGAGGTGGTGGAGGCCTTCCGGCAGAGCGGCAACCGGCCCGAGTGGATGATCCTCGACGTCATCCCCGTCATCCCGCCTGACCTCCGGCCCATGGTGCAGCTGGACGGCGGGCGCTTCGCCACCTCGGACCTCAACGACCTGTACCGGCGCGTGATCAACCGCAACAACCGCCTCAAGCGCCTTCTCGACCTGGGGGCGCCGGACATCATCGTGCGCAACGAGAAGCGCATGCTGCAGGAGGCGGTGGACGCCCTCATCGACAACGGGCGGCGCGGACGCCCGGTCACCGGTCCCGGCAACCGCCCTCTGAAGTCGCTCTCCGACCTCCTCAAGGGCAAGCAGGGGCGTTTCCGGCAGAACCTGCTCGGCAAGCGCGTCGACTACTCGGGCCGGTCCGTGATCGTCGTCGGTCCCCAGCTCAAGCTGCACCAGTGCGGCCTGCCCAAGGAGATGGCGATCGAGCTCTTCAAGCCGTTCGTCATGAAGGAACTGGTGGAACAGGGCTACGCCCACAACATCAAGGCCGCCAAGCGCATGGTGGAGCGGGCCAAGAACGAGGTGTGGGACGTCCTCGAGAAGGTGATCAAGGAACACCCGGTCCTGCTCAACCGCGCCCCCACCCTGCACCGCCTCGGCATCCAGGCGTTCGAGCCCATCCTCGTGGAGGGGCGGGCCATCCAGATCCACCCCTTGGTGTGCACGGCCTACAACGCCGACTTCGACGGCGACCAGATGGCGGTGCACGTGCCGCTCTCCGTCGAGGCGCAGGCCGAGGCGCGCATCCTCATGCTCGCCTCGCACAACATCCTCAACCCCAAGGACGGCCACCCGGTGGTGACGCCCACGAAGGACGTCATCCTCGGCTGCTACTACCTCACCCTGGAGAGGGAGGGCGCCAAGGGCGAGGGCCGTGCCTTCGTCGACCCGGAGGAGGCCATCCGCGCCTACCAGACGGGCAGCCTGGCCCTGCAGGCGCGCATCGTCGTCCGCCGCAACGGCGAGCGCCTCACCACCACCGTGGGACGGCTCCTGTTCAACGAGTGCCTGCCGCCCGAACTCGGCTACCGCAACGACGTCATCGACCGTAAGGCGCTCACCGGCCTGGTGGCCGAACTGTACCGGCGGCTGGGCGCAGCCGGCACGGCGGACGTACTGGACGCCATCAAGAACCTCGGGTTCTCCTACGCCACCCGCGCCGGCATCACCATCGCCATGTCGGACATCCAGGTGCCGGAGAAGAAGCGGGAGATCCTGGAAGCGGCCCAGGCCGAGGTGGACCGCATCTACCAGCAGTACCGGCGCGGGCTCATCACGAACGAGGAGCGCTACCAGCGCGTCATCGACATCTGGGGCAAGGCGAAGGACGACGTGACGCGGGCCCTCATGGAGACGTTCGACCCGTACAACCCCGTGTACATGATGGCCACCTCGGGTGCGCGCGGAAACATCCAGCAGATCACCCAGCTCGCCGGCATGCGCGGCCTCATGAGCGACCCCTCGGGCCGGATCATCGAGGAGCCGGTGCGGGCGAACTTCCGCGAAGGCCTCACGGTGCTCGAGTACTTCACCTCCACGCACGGGGCGCGCAAGGGGCTGGCGGACACCGCCCTGCGCACCGCCGACTCCGGCTACCTCACCCGGCGCCTGGTGGACGTGTCGCAGGACGTCATCGTACGCGAGGAGGATTGCGGCACGCGCCACGGCGTGCGGGTCACCCAGGTGCAGGACGGCACCGAGGTGATCGAGTCGCTGTTCGACCGCATCGTCGGCCGCGTCGCGTTGGTCGACGTCGTCCACCCCCAGACAGGCGAGGTGCTCTGCCCCGCCCAGGAGGAGATCGACGAGGACCGCGCCCAGGCCATCTTGGCCGCGGGAATCGCGGCCGTCGACATCCGCTCCGTCCTCACCTGCCGCACCCGCTACGGGGTCTGCCGCATGTGCTACGGCCGCAACCTCGCCACCGGGCGCCTGGTCGAGGTGGGGGAGGCGGTGGGCATCATCGCCGCCCAGTCCATCGGCGAGCCCGGCACGCAGCTCACCATGCGCACGTTCCACACCGGCGGCGTGGCGGGCGAGGACATCACCACAGGCCTGCCGCGCGTCGAGGAGCTGTTCGAGGCCCGGCGCCCCAAGGGCCAGGCGACGATCGCGGAGATCGCCGGCACCGTGCACTTCGTCGACAACCGCGGCAAGCGGGAGATCGAGATCGTAGGCGCCGACGGCCAGCGGGAGACCCACCCCATGCCCACCGGGGCGCGCCTGAGGGTGCACGAGGGGGACGAGGTGGCCGCCGGCGACCCGCTCACGGAGGGGCCGCTCAACCCTCACGACCTGTTGCGCGTGCAGGGCGTGGAAGGGGTGGAGCGCTACCTCCTGCACGAAGTCCAGCGCGTCTACCGCCTGCAGGGCGTCGACATCAACGACAAGCACATCGAGGTCATCGTGCGCCAGATGCTGCGCAAGGTGAAGGTCGAAGAGCCGGGCGACACGGCGCTGCTCACCGGAAGCCTCGTCGACCTGTTCGACTTCGAGGACGCCAACGCATACGCGCGCGAACAGGGTCTGGAGCCCGCCCAGGGGCGGCCCGTGCTGCTCGGCATCACGAAGGCCTCGCTCGCCACCGATTCGTTCCTCTCGGCCGCCTCCTTCCAGGAGACGACCCGTGTCCTCACGGAGGCGGCGATCAAGGGCAAGACCGACCCCCTGCTGGGCCTGAAGGAGAACGTCATCATCGGCAAGCTTGTGCCGGCGGGCACGGGCATGGCGCGCTACCCCGACATGCTCGAGGGGGCGTACGCCGCCGCTGCGGGGCGAGCGGCCGTCGAGGTGCAGACGTTCATTGACAGCGGCGACTGACGGCAGTAAAGTGAGGGAGCGTGTGTCGCACGGACGCGGAGCTGCATGAGGCGCTGCGTACGCCCGGACGCCGTGCCGTGGGCGTGCGCGAAGCGCGCAAGCATTTGGAACGCGGCCATGTCGAGCGCGTGATCGTCGCGCAGGACGCCGAGCCGTCCATCACCGAGGATCTCGTGCGCGAGGCGGCCGCTCGCGGTGTGGCGGTGGAGTACGCGCCATCCATGCTTGAGCTTGGGCGGGCCTGCGGCATCCAGGTGGGAGCCGCGGCGGCTGCTCTGTTGCGGGTCGGCGGCGCGGAGGAGAGCGGATCCTGAGCGGGAGGTAGCGAAGGCATGCCCACGATCAACCAGCTCGTGCGCCGGCCGCGTCGGCAGGCGCAGCGCAAGTCCGCGGCCCCCGCCCTGGGCGGGGCGCCGCAGCGGCGGGGTGTGTGCACCCAGGTGCGCACCCAGACGCCGAAGAAGCCCAACTCGGCCCTGCGCAAGGTGGCGCGCGTGCGCCTAACCAACGGCCAGGAGGTCACCGTGTACATCCCAGGCATCGGCCACAACCTGCAGGAGCACTCCGTGGTCCTGGTGCGCGGCGGGCGCGTGAAGGATCTCCCGGGCGTGCGCTACCACATCATCCGTGGCGCCCTGGATGCCGCCGGCGTGGCCAAGCGTATGCAGGGGCGGTCGAAGTACGGGGCCAAGAGGCCCAGCGGCAAGAAGTAGCGGGAGGTAGGGTCATGCCGAGGAAGGGGTACGTGCCCCGCCGCCACATCGAGCCGGACCCGGTCTATCAGAGCGAGCTCGTGGCGCGCACGGTGAACAAGGTCATGTACGACGGCAAGAAGGCGCTGGCCCAGCGGATCGTGTACAAGGCCTTCGACATCGTGCAGGAGCGCACGGGCCAGAACCCGCTCGAGACGTTCGAGACGGCGGTCCGCAACGTCATGCCCGTTCTCGAGGTGAAGCCGCACCGGGTGGGCGGAAGCACCTACCAGGTGCCGTTCGAGGTGCGGCCCGAGCGGCGTCTGTCGCTCGCCCTGCGCTGGCTTGTGCAGTACGCCCGCGCCCGCCACGAGCGCGGCATGCCCGAGCGCCTGGCCGGCGAGATCCTCGACGCGGCCCAAAACCAGGGCGGCGCCGTCCGGCGCAAGGAAGAGGTCCATCGCATGGCGGAGGCCAACCGACCCTTCGCCCATTACCGCTGGTAGGCGCGACCGGGAAGGAGGGGAGCGGGTTGGCTCGCACGGTTCCGCTGGAACGCGTCCGCAACATCGGCATCATGGCCCACATCGACGCCGGCAAGACGACCACCACCGAGCGCATCCTCTTCTACACCGGGCGCGTGCACCGGATGGGCGAGGTGCACGAGGGCAGCGCCACCATGGACTGGATGGTGCAGGAGCAGGAGCGCGGCATCACCATCACCTCCGCTGCCACTACCTGCCGGTGGCGGGATCACAAGATCAACATCATCGACACGCCCGGGCACGTGGACTTCACCGTGGAGGTGGAGCGCTCCCTGCGCGTGCTGGACGGCGCGGTCGCCGTGTTCGACGCCAAGGGCGGCGTTGAGCCGCAGTCGGAGACGGTGTGGCGCCAGGCCGACAAGTACCGGGTGCCGCGGATCTGCTACGTGAACAAGATGGACATCGTGGGGGCGGAGTTCTTCCGCTGCGTGGACGAGATCCGCGACCGCCTGGGGGCGGTGCCCGTGCCGGTCCAGATCCCCATCGGGTCGGAGGACGCCTTCCGGGGCGTCGTCGACTTGTTGCGGATGAAGGCCATCGTGTACGTGGACGACCTGGGCACCCAGTCGGAGGTCACCGACATCCCCCCGGAGCTGGAGGCCGACGCCCGCACCTGGCGAGAGCGGCTGGTGGAGGCGGCGGCCGAGCTCGACGACGCCGTGATGGAGAAGTGGATGGAGGGGACGGAGCTCGATCCGGAAGAGATCCGGCGCGCCATCCGCAAGGGGACGGTCGCCGACCGCATCACCCCCGTCCTGTGCGGCAGCTCCTACCGCAACAAGGGGGTGCAGCCCCTGCTGGACGCGGTGGTGGACTACCTCCCGTCGCCCCTGGACCTTCCGCCCGTGGCCGGCGTCACGCCGGACGGCGAGGAGGCCACCCGGGTGCCGGAGGATGACGGCCCCCTCGCGGCCCTGGCCTTCAAAATCGCCACCGACCCTTACGTCGGCAAGCTGTGCTTCATCCGCGTCTACTCCGGTACCCTCACGGCCGGCTCCTACGTCTACAACGCCACCAAGGGCCGGCGCGAGCGCATCGGCCGGGTGCTCCAGATGCACGCCAACCACCGCGAGGACATCTCCGAGGTGCTGGCGGGCGACATCGCCGCCGCCGTGGGCCTGAAGGACACGACGACGGGCGACACCCTCTGCAGCGAGGACCGGCCGATCGTGCTCGAGTCCATCGAGTTCCCCGAGCCGGTGATCTCGGTCGCCATCGAGCCCAAGACGAAGGCCGACCAGGAGAAGATGAGCATCTCCCTCGGAAAGCTCGCCGAGGAGGACCCCACGTTCCGCATGCACACCGACCCCGAGACGGCCCAGACGATCATCTCCGGCATGGGCGAGCTGCACCTCGAGGTGATCGTCGACCGCCTGCTGCGGGAGTTCAAGGTGCAGGCCAACGTCGGGCGTCCGCAGGTGGCCTACAAGGAGACCCTGCGCAAGCCCGCCAAGGCCGAGGGCAAGTACATCCGGCAGACGGGCGGCCACGGCCAGTACGGTCACTGCATCATCGAGGTGGAGCCGCGCGAGCGCGGCAACGGCATCACGTTCGAGTCGAAGATCGTAGGCGGCGTCATACCGCGCGAGTTCTGGGGTGCGGTGGAGGCCGGGGTGCGCGAAGCGGCGGAGACCGGGGTCGTGGCCGGCTACCCCACGCTCGACGTCCACGTCACCCTGGTGGACGGCTCCTACCACGATGTCGACTCGTCCGAGATGGCGTTCAAGATCGCGGGCTCGATGGCGTTCAAGGAGGCGGCCCGCAAGGCCGACCCGGTGCTTCTCGAGCCGATCATGAAGGTCGAGGTCGTCGTGCCCGAGGACTACATGGGCGACGTGATCGGCGACCTCAACGCCCGCCGGGGCCGGGTGGAGGGCATGGACCGGCGCGGCAACAACCAGGTGATCCGGGCCATGGTGCCGCTGGGCGAGATGTTCGGCTACGCCACCGACCTGCGCTCGCGCACCCAGGGGCGGGGCACGTACACGATGCAGTTCGCAACGTACGAAGAGGTGCCCCGCAACGTGGCCGAGAGCGTGATCAAGGCCCGCGCCGCCCGCTAGGTCCGAGGCCGCCCCGAGGGCGGCCGCGGCGGACGGCGCGTCCCGCGCACACCCGCCTCCGGGGTGGCGCCCCAATCCAGGACCCCCAGGGCCCGACGGGAGGATGGAAGCGAGATGGCCAAGCAGAAGTTCGACCGCTCCAAGCCGCACGTCAACGTGGGCACGATCGGCCACGTCGACCACGGCAAGACCACCCTCACCGCCGCCATCACGAAGGTGCTGTCGACGGTTGGGGGGGCCGAGTACACGGCATACGACCAGATCGACAAGGCGCCGGAGGAGCGCGAGCGGGGCATCACCATCGCCACCGCCCACGTGGAGTACCAGACCGAACCGCGCCACTACGCCCACGTCGACTGCCCCGGCCATGCCGACTACGTGAAGAACATGATCACGGGCGCGGCCCAGATGGACGGAGCGATCCTCGTCGTATCGGCGGCCGATGGGCCCATGCCCCAGACGCGCGAGCACATCCTCCTCGCCCGCCAGGTGGGTGTCCCCAACATCGTCGTCTTCCTCAACAAGGCGGACATGGTCGACGACCCCGAGATCATGGAGCTCGTGGAGCTTGAGGTGCGCGAGCTGCTGTCCAACTACCAGTTCCCAGGCGACGAGATCCCCGTCGTGGCCGGAAGCGCCCTCAAGGCCCTGGAGTGCGGGTGCGGCAAGCGCGAGTGCCAGTGGTGCGGCAAGATCTGGGAGCTCATGGACGCCGTCGACCGCTACGTGCCGACGCCGCAGCGCGACGTCGACAAGCCGTTCCTCATGCCTGTGGAGGACGTCTTCTCCATCACCGGGCGCGGCACGGTGGCCACCGGGCGCGTGGAGCGCGGGAAGATCAAGGTGGGCGAGGAGGTGGAGATCGTCGGCCTGGCCGAGAAGGCCAAGAAGACCACGGTGACCGGGGTGGAGATGTTCCGCAAGCTGCTCGACGAGGGCATCGCGGGCGACAACATCGGCTGCCTCTTGCGCGGTATCGACAAGAACGAGGTGGAGCGCGGCCAGGTTCTCGCCAAGCCGGGGACGATCCACCCCCACACGGAATTCTCCGCCGAGGTCTACGTGCTGTCCAAGGAGGAGGGCGGCCGGCACACGCCGTTCTTCAACGGCTACCGCCCCCAGTTCTACTTCCGCACGACCGACGTGACCGGCGTGATCCGCCTTCCCGAGGGCGTGGAGATGGTCATGCCGGGGGACAACGTCCAGATGCAGGTCGAGCTCATCAGCCCGATCGCCATGGAGGAGGGGCTGCGCTTCGCCATCCGCGAGGGCGGCCACACCGTGGGGGCGGGCGTGGTGACCAAGATCAGCAAGTAGCCGGGCGGCTGGGAGGAGGGGGAGACCGGTGCCCAACCAGCAGATCCGCATCCGCCTCAAGGGGTTCGACCACCGCCTGTTGGACCAGAGCGCCAGCCGCATCGTGGAGACGGCGCGCCGCACCGGGGCCGAGGTGTCGGGGCCGTTGCCGCTTCCGACGGAGCGGAGCGTGTTCACCATCCTCACGGCCCCCAACGGCGAGAAGGACATCCGCGAGCAGTTCGAGATGCGGACCCACAAGCGGCTGATCGACATCGTGGAGCCCACGGGGCGGACGATGGACGCGCTCATGAAGCTGGACCTGCCGGCTGGCGTGGACATCGAGATCAAGCTCTGAGGCGGGCGGGGAACGCAAGCTGTAAGGAATCAGGGGGATGGCCATGTCGACCGGAATCCTCGGCCGCAAGGTGGGGATGACCCAGATCTTCGACGAGCGGGGCAGCCTCATGGGCGTCACCGTGATCGAGGCCGGGTCGTGTCGCGTCCTCCGCGTGCGGACGCTGGAGAAGGACGGCTACCGGGCCGTGCAACTCGGCTACGGCACCCGCCGCCGGCCCATCAAGCCCGACAAGGGTCAGGTGCCGGAGGGGGCGCCGGTGCCAGCCTTCGTGCGCGAGGTGCGGCTTCACGCCGACGCCCCGGACCCGGCGGTGGGCGAGGCGGTACCCGTCACCGTGTTCGGCGTGGGCGACCGCGTCGACGTGACCGGGATCTCCCGCGGCCACGGCTTCCAGGGGGGCGTACGCCGCCACCACTTCGGCCGGGGGCCCATGGCCCACGGCTCAAAGTACCACCGCGGGCCGGGCTCCCTGAGCGCACGCACCTCCGGCGGTGGCGGACGCGTCCACCCGGGGCGCAAGATGCCCGGCCACCTGGGCGCCGTGCGCCGCACGGTGCAGGACCTGGAGGTGGTGCGGGTGGACGAGGGGCGAGGCCTCATCCTCGTCAAGGGGTCGGTGCCCGGGGCACGGGGCGGCTACGTCATCGTGCGCCCGTCGGTGAAGGCGCGGGCGAAGGGGGGGCGGCGGGCGTGAAGCTTCCCCTGCGGACGATGGCGGGCGAGGACCGGGGCGAGATCGAGGTCTCCGACCGGGTGTTCGGGGCGGAGGTGAACGAGGCCCTCCTGCACCAGGCGGTGGTCGTGTGGGAGGCCAACCAGCGCCAGGGCACGCGCTCCACGAAGACCCGCGGTGAGGTGCGCGGGGGCGGCAAGAAGCCGTGGCGCCAGAAGGGGACGGGACGGGCGCGCCAGGGCTCCATCCGGTCGCCCCTGTGGCGCAAGGGCGGCGTCGTCTTCGGCCCGCGGCCGCGCGACTTCCGCCTCGCCCTGCCCAAGCGCATGCGGCGGGGCGCGGTGGTGAGCGCCTTGAGCGCCAAGGCGCGCGACGGGGAGATCGTGGTGGTGGACTCGCTGGCGCTCGAGGCGCCGAAGACCCGCGCCATGCGCGCGGCGCTGGAGGCGCTGGGGGCGCCGCGCGCCTTGGTCGTCACCGCCGACCATGACCCGGTGGTCTACAAGTCGGTGCGAAACCTCCCGGGGTCCTCGGCCCTCGAGGCGCGGCAGGTGACGGCGCGCGACCTCCTGGCCCATCCCAGGCTGGTGCTGACGGCGGACTCCGTGCGCGTGCTGGAGGAGGTCTTGGGCTGATGGAGAGCTATCAGATCCTCCTCCGCCCCGTGGTCACGGAGCACGCCATGGCCATGCAGGCGGAGGGCAAGTACACCTTCCGCGTGCCGTTGCGCGCCACCAAGCCGGAGATCGCGCGCGCCGTGGAAGAGATGTTCGGCGTTGAGGTACGCCAAGTGCGCACCATGCACATGCACGGCAAGCCGCGCCGGCGCGGCAAGTGGGCGGGGCACACGCAGGACTGGAAGAAGGCCATCGTCACCCTCGCCCCCGGCAAGTCGATCCAGTTCTTCGAGGGGGTGTAGGCATGGCGGTCAAGACGTTCCGTCCGTACACCCCCGGCAGGCGCCAGATGACCGTCGCCTCGTTCGAGGAGATCACCAAGTCGGAGCCGGAGCGCTCCCTCCTGGCGCCGCGCCGTAGCACGGGCGGCCGCAACGCCCAGGGCCGGATGACGGTGCGCCATCGCGGAGGCGGCCACCGCCGCCGCTACCGCATCGTCGACTTCAAGCGCAACCACGACGGCGTGCCGGCGCGGGTGAAGGCGATCGAGTACGACCCGAACCGCACCGCCCGCATCGCCCTGATCCACTACGCGGACGGGCGCAAGGCGTACATCGTGGCGCCGGTGGGGCTGGGCGTGGGGGACGTGGTGGAATCCGGGCCGGAGGCGGACATCCGGCCGGGCAACACCCTCCCGTTGCGCTTCA
Organism: Bacillota bacterium; assembly: GCA_023512375.1. Taxonomy (GTDB): domain Bacteria; phylum Bacillota; class Sulfobacillia; order JAJZYS01; family JAILZS01; genus JAILZS01. The sequence continues at coordinate 49,771 of JAILZS010000016.1, forward strand.
TCCCCCTCGGCACCCTGGTGCACAACGTCGAGCTCTACCCCGGGCACGGGGGGCAGCTCTGCCGGGCGGCCGGCACGGCGGCGCAGCTCATGGCGAAGGAGGGCGACCTCGCCCTGCTGAGGCTCCCGTCGGGCGAACAGCGGCAGGTGCGACTGGACTGCCGTGCGACGGTCGGCCAGGTCGGCAACCTGGAGCACGAGAACATCAAGGGCGGCAAGGCGGGGCGCACCCGCCACCGCGGGTTCCGCCCGAGCGTGCGCGGCGTGGTGATGAACCCGGTCGACCACCCGCATGGCGGCGGCGAGGGCAAGGCGCCCATCGGCCGGCCGTCGCCCGTGAGCCCCTGGGGGAAGCCGACCCTGGGGAAGAAGACCCGCAAACCGCGGCGCAAGAGCGACCGCTTCATCCTGAAGCGCCGCGGCGGTCGGCGCTAGGCGTCGGGGAGAGAGGAGGTGGGCGAGCGATGAGCCGATCCTTGAAGAAGGGCCCGTACGTCGACGAGCGCCTGGTGAAGAAGCTCGAGGCCATGGCGCGCAGCGGCGAGCGCCGGGTGGTGAAGACGTGGAACCGCGCCGCCACGATCGTGCCCGAGATGGTGGGGCACACGGTGGCGGTGCACGACGGGCGGAGGCACGTGCCCGTGTACCTGACGGAGGACATGGTCGGCCACAAGCTGGGCGAGTTCGCGCCCACCCGCACCTTCCGCGGCCACGGCGCGCACACCGAACGGTCGACGGCGCTCAAGTAGGCAGCGGACAGGTAGGAGGTTGGCAAGGGTGGTCAGGACGGAGCCGGGCGAGGTGTACGCGGTCGCGCGCCACGTACGCATCGCGCCCCAGAAGGCACGGGTGGTGGTGGACCTCATCCGGGGCCGGAGCGTCGAGGAGGCCATCGGCATCCTCCGCTTCACCCCGCGGCGGGCGTCGCCCATCGTGCGCAAGGTGGTGGAGAGCGCCGCCGCCAACGCGCAGGAGAACCTCGGGATCGCCCGGCGCGACCTGGTGGTGTCGCGCGCGTTCGTGGACGCCGGACCCACCCTCAAGCGCATCCACCCCCGCCAGCGCGGGCAGGCGTTCCCGATCCTCAAGCGCACGTCCCACATCACCGTGGTCGTGCGCGCGCGGGAGGTGTGACGGTGGGGCAGAAGATCCATCCCCACGGGTTTCGGGTGGGCGTGACGCGCGACTGGGACTCGCGCTGGTATGCGGGCAAGAAGACCTTCCCGGAGTACATCCAGGAGGACTTCGCCATCCGTAGGTTCATCAAGCGCGAGCTGTACGGCGCGGGCGTGTCGCGCGTGGAGATCGAGCGCTACCCGGGCCGGATCAAGCTCTTCATCCACACCGGCAAGCCGGGCGTGGTGATCGGCCGCGGCGGCGCTGCGGTGGATCAGCTGCGGTCGCGCCTGGAGCGGATGACGGGTAAGAAGGTGTCGATCGACATCCGCGAGATCCGCTCCCCCGACACCGACGCCCAATTGGTGGCGGAGTCGGTGGCGGCCGCCCTGGAGAAGCGCGTGTCGTTCAAGCGCGTGATGAAGCAGGCCGTGGGCCGGGCCATGCGCCAGGGGGCGCGGGGCATCCGCGTGATGACGGCGGGCCGCCTGGGCGGGGCGGAGATGCACCGCCGCGAGTGGTACTGGGAGGGCACCGTCCCCTTGCACACGCTGCGGGCGGACATCGACTACGGCTTCGCCGAGGCGAAGACCACCTACGGTCAGATCGGCGTCAAGGTGTGGATCCACCGGGCGCCGGAGCGGGTGCGCGCCGGGCGGGGCGGCGCCGCCCCCGGGCCGGCGGGCGGGCGGGCGC
>JAILZS010000074.1 GCA_023512375.1 Bacillota bacterium
CTATAGGACAGCCCGGAAGACGCCGCCGTGGTGGTCGGCTTCCGCTCCGGCACGCCTAGCGGCTCTTCACCTTCATCGCCGCCAGGATGTCGGACAGGTTGTCCAGGCGTTCGCCGATGGCCCGCGGGTCGCAGGGATTTCGTCGGTTTCGCGCGCAAGGAAGGTCCTCGCGGTCGACGGGCCGGAGGGAGCGGTCGTCGCTTGCCCGCACGACGGCTAGACGGGCCCGGTCCCCGTCCTCATAAATTTGATACGCGAACTCGAACGGGCAAAACTCCTGCCATGGAATGATAAGTGAATGGAGGTGGCGCTTCGTGGAAGGCCCGGACATTCGTTACCCTGTCCTTCTGGAACGGCTGGAGTATGACGGCCAAGTGGAGTATTCCGCCACGCTTCCAGACCTTCCTGGTTGCGTCGCTGCGGGGGACTCTCCAGAGGAGGCCGTAGCGAACGTGCGTGCCGCCATCCATCGCTGGCTAAGCGACGCAAGGCAACGCGGGCTTCCAATTCCCGAACCGCACCGGCACAGCGGCCGTTTCACGGTGCGCGTGCCGTCGTGGTGCACGCCGAACTGGATACCTTGGCCCAGCTGGACCAGGTAAGTCTCAACCAAGACGTCTCGTCAGTGCTAGCGGCGTATGTCGGGGCACGAGGTCGTCCGAATACTTGGCGGCTGTTCAACGCCCCGGAGACTTTGTGGCAGTACCCAGTGCAATCGCTGTCATTCAGACGGTTGGCGGCTTCTGCGCAAATCGCTGGCCCCACATTCGGGCGCACCGCACCGTTGGCCATACCTTTCGTGACCGAAACCAACCTCGCGCAGGAACCATTCAATTCCCCTCAGTTGGAAATATCTTGGACCTTGTCGGTGTTCGATAGGGAAGCTACACTTTCGGAGGGAGCATCCCGCGCCTAAGACGCAACTTTCGCCAGTCGTAGGGCAAGACCGCATGGGGCCGGGCTTTGTGGGCCTATAGATGTAGTGGCATAGCGAGAGCGGCCTTCGCAGGCATAACCCCAACAAATAGCAGGAAAACCTGGCGCCTTGGCGAATATGTAGTGGCATTGGGGGGTGGTCCCGCTGGCCACCATCGTCGCCCGCAGACGGGGAAGAAAGCTCGTCTACTACTACCACGAGACCTACCGCGTCAAGATCGCCGCCGCCGACCGCTCAAGCGGCGACAAACGTCGTGGCAGCGGCCCCAGCCGCGTGGTCACCCGTGAGATCTACCTCGGCACCGCCGAGCGCCTCGCCGAACTGGCCCGCTCGGGCGGCGGCCGCCCCAAGCGCGTCGCCTCCCGCGCCTTCGGCCTGGTCATGGCCGCCCACAGCATCGTGGAGGAGCTCGCCATCCCACAGGCCGTCGACGCCCTCGTCCCCCGCCCGCCCGGCTCGCTCAGCGTTGGCACCTACGTCGCCCTCATGGTCGTCGCCAAGGCCTGCGCCCCCCGCGTCAGCTGGCGCTCCTTCGGCGCCTGGCTGGAGAAGACGACCCTCGCACGCCACCTCGCCCTCCCCCGCTCCCTCCTCGACGCCCAGAACTTCTGGGACGCCTTCGACCGCCTTATGCCCGAGCGCCGCGCGCGCGAGCGAGCCCAACACGACCCCGACGCCCTCTGGCGCGACGAGACGATCCTCGCCATCGAAGAGGCCGTCTGGCGACGGCTGCTCGAACGCTACCCGCACGATCTCTCCACCATCCTCATCGACGCGACCAACTTCTTCACCTACCTCAGCAAGGACAACCCCGCCCGCCTGCCCCAACCCGGTCACGACAAGGCGGGCCGGCACGAAAAGCGCCAGGTGTCGCTCTCCCTGGCCGTCACCTCGCCGCGAGCCATGCCCCTCGTCCACCTCACCTATGCAGGCAACGTCGCCGATGTCCGCCTCTTCCCCCACGTCCTTCGCCGCCTGCTGGACCGGGTGCGCCACCTCGACCCCACCGCCGCCAAGCTCACCCTGGTGTTCGACCGCGGCCACAACTCCAAGGCCAATCTGGCCGAGGTGGCAAGCGCGGGCGCGTTCGCCGTGGGCAGCCTCATCCCATCCCAGCATCCGGACCTCATGGCCCTCGACGTGAAGACGTCCGCCCAGCGGGTGGGCGACCTGCGCGTCCTGCAGGTGGACAAGACGGTCTACGGCCAGCGGGCGGTCGTTGTCATCACCTACAACGAGAAGCTGGAGCGAAAGCAGCGCATCGCCTTCGATGCCGCCCTCAGGGCCCTGCGCTCGACCCTTGTGGCTACCTGCAAGGCTTGGCGGGACGCCGACGACGCCACCTTCCAGGCCAAGATGGACGCCGTGCTTGACAAAAGCCGGGTCGGCCGCTACATGACCTGGCAGGTCGACAGCGCCCGTGGGGTGCACATCCGCCTCGACCGTGCCCGGGTGCAAAGGCGCCGCCGCCAGTTCGGCCGCCGCCTCCTGTTCAGCACCCGCACCGACCTCACGGCCACCGACATCGTCCGCCTGTACAACCGGGACAAGGCCCAGGTGGAGGCGGACTTCCGGCAGATCAAGTCGCCGGACCTGGTGCGCTTTGCGCCGATCCGCCATTTCACGGACACCAAGATCCGCCTGTATGCCCTGGTGTGCGTGTTGGCGCTCTTGGTACTCAAGGTGCTGGTGGCCAAGACGCAGGACCTCGGACTCAGCCTCGAGGCCTTGACTCGGGAGCTGGCCGGGATCGAGGAGGTGCTCTTGGTGTACGGTCCGACCCGGGTGGAGCACACCCTGACGGAGTGCACGCCCATCCAAGAGGCCCTCGTCGAACGCCTCGGCCTTCAGCGCTACCTCCCCTCCTGAGACGGACCTTGCCACGACACTTTGTGGGCCACAAAGCCTACAGATGCAAGCATCTCCCGGTGGATTGGCGAAACTCCCGTCAGAGGATCACGCAGGATTCTTGACAAGAGGCACGGCAGGGTCTCGCTCCCCATGCGCGGCGGCCCGCTTGGACGAAGGGCACACGGAGGAACGGCCCGGCCGGGGGCGAAGTGGCCCCCAACCGGGCGACGCGCGCGCACGTAGCCGCCAACGCCCGCATCCCCACCGTAGGAGGCTGAGCATGGCCGAAGCGTCGGAGTCCGCCGCCCATGGTTATTTCCGGAGCGCGGACAAGGTGACCACCTCCCTCCCCTGGGAAGCGTCGTTCCACACCGTCGACCACATCGTCCCCCTGGTCGTGGCTCCGGGGGTGGAGCTGCGTCCCGTCTTCGGCCACGGCCTGGCGATGACGTTCCTCTCCATGCAACCCCACAGCGAGGCCACGCTGCACGCCCACCCGGAGGAGCAGATGGGCACGGTGCTGGAGGGCGAGTACGAGTTCGAGGTGAACGGCGTCCGCCGCTTGTGCCGGCGGGGGGACGTGTACGTCGTGCCCCCGGGGGTGCCCCACGGCGCCCGCACCTTCGACCGCCCCTGCCTGGCCATCGACGTGTTCGCGCCGCCGCGGGGCGGCATGCGGGAGATGTGGGAGGCCGCGGTGCGGGAGGCGCTTAGGCGCGAGCAGGCGGGGGAACAGGCGTGAGCGGGCCTGGCGCCGGCGCGCACGACAGCGGTATGCGCGTCGCCTCTCCGCCTGCGCTCTGGGCCTACCTGGACGGCGAGTTCCTCCCCCTGGCCGAGGCGCGCGTCGGCATCGCCACGCATGCCCTGCAGTACGGCACAGGCGTGTTCGAGGGCATCCGCGCCTACGCCGCCCCCGACGGCGAGGAACTCTACCTCCTGCAGGCCCGCGCCCACTACGAGCGCTTCGCCCAGAGCTGCCGCCTGCTGCGCCTCGACCCGGGCCACACGCCGGACGAGCTGGTGGAGATCACCCTCGAGCTCCTGCGCCGGTCGGGGCTCCGGGCCGACACCTACATCCGCCCCTTCGCCTTCAAGGCCGATCCGGTCATCCACGTCGCCCTCTCCGGCCTTGCCACCGGGCTGGGCATCTACGCCGTGCCCATGGGCGACTACGTGGCCACCGACGGCCTGCGCGTCTGCGTGTCGAGTTGGCGCCGCCTGAGCGACAACGCCATCCCGGCGCGGGCGAAGATCACCGGCAGCTACGCCAACGCCGCCCTCGCGGTGGACGACGCCCGCAGCGCCGGCTTCGACGAGGCCATTCTCCTGAACGAGGACGGGCACGTGGCCGAGGCGTCGAGCGCCAACCTGTTCATGTTGCGGCGCGGCGTCCTCGTCACGCCCCCCGTCACGGACGGCATCCTCGAGGGCATCACCCGCGGCTTGGTGATGGAGTTGGCGCGCGACCAGGGCGTCCCCGTGGTGGAGCGCAGCATCGACCGCACGGAGCTCTACGCCGCGGAGGAGATCTTCCTGTGCGGCACGGGCGTGCAGATCGCGCCCGTGATCGAGGTCGATCGCCGCCCGGTGGGCACGGGGCGCGTCGGTCCCCTCGCCCTCGCCCTCCAGGCCGCCTACATGCGCGCCTGTCGGGGCCAGGACGAGCGCCGCCGGCACTGGCTTTCGCCGGTGTACGGGCGGGGGCGGTGAGGGGCGGGTGGCGGCCGCGTCGCCCCGGTTGGGGGTCCTCTTCCTCGGCGCCTGCCTGGTGGACCGCAGCCAGCTCGTGCGGGGCCTTTCGCCCGGCGTGTGGTGGCGGGCCCCGATCCTGGGCTTCCTCGTGCGGGCGGGCGACGCCCTGTTCCTGTTCGACACGGGCATGCCCCGCCGGCTGGTGGCGGAACCGTTGGCACTCGACCCGGAGGGCCGGTACGGGGACGAGATCGTGCCCGTCATGCGCCCGCGCGACGCCGTGCTCGCCCGCCTGGCGGAGGCAGGCCTCCACGCCGCCGACCTGGACGCCGTGGTCACCTCCCACTGGCACTTCGACCACGCGGGCGGCCTCGCCGACCTGGCCGACCGACTGGTGGTCGTCCAGCGGGCGGAGGCCGAGGCCCACCCCCCGGGCCCCGGCCTACCGTTCTGGCTCGAGGGGGAGCACCGCCTGTCGCTGGTGGAGGGCGACCGGGAGCTGGCGCCGGGGGTGACGCTCCTGTCCACGCCCGGCCACACCCCCGGCCACCAGTCGCTCCTGGTGGAGACGGCGACCGGGGCGTACCTCCTCACGTCGGACGCGGTGTACACGCGTGAGAACTGGGAGAGCGACCGGCCCGGGGCCATGGTCGACCCGGACCAGGGCAGGCGCAGCGTCGCCCGCCTGCGGCAGGTGGCGGCCGAAGCGAAGGCGACCGTGGTGTTCAGCCACGATCGCCTGCAGGCCGCTTCGCTGTCGCCGGTCCCCCACTGGTACGGCTGACGGGCCAGGCAGCGGGCGAGGCGCGCTCAGCCCTCCGACGCCGCCTCCGCCTCCGTCCGGATGCCGTGTCCGCGCAGGGCGGCCTCGACCGCGCGCCGCAGGGCGGCGTGGTCGTGTTCCGGCGCCTGGGCGTGCTCGCCGTGGAGGAGGGCGTCGCCCAGCTCCTCCTCGCCCTCGCTCATGCGCAGGGGCACCGCCAGGGAGACCACCTTGAGCACGGCCAAGGTCATGAGGGCGTCGTAGGCGACGATGGCGAGAAGCCCGACCGCCTGGGCGAGAAGCCGCCCCGGGTCACCGTAGAGAAGACCCGCCACGGAGACGGGGGCGCCGCCGCGCGTGGCGGCGTAGACGATCATCGCCGGGTCGGCGAACAGGCCCGTGAGGAGGCCGCCCACCGCGCCCGCCACGCCGTGCGTGTGCAGCACGCCCAAGGTGTCGTCCACGCGGCGCAGGAAGGGAAGGCGCCCCAGCCGGTTCATCGTCAGCCAGGGGACGAGCCCCGCCGCCACGCCGACCGCGAGGGCGCCGTAGCCGTTCACGTACCCGGCCGCGGGCGTGATGGCCACGAGGCCCGCGACGAGTCCGTTGATCGCCCCCACGAGCGTGGGCCGCTTCGCCGCCCAAGCGTCGAGCCCCACCCACATGAGCATCGCCGCCGCCGCCCCCAGGTTCGTGTTGAGGACGGCTGCCGCCGCGTCCTGGTTGGCGAAATAGGGGTCGCCGCCGTTGAAGCCGTTCCAGCCCAGCCACAGGATGCCCGCCCCCAGCAGGGCCAGGAGCAGGTTGTTGGGCGCCTCCCCCGGATGCCGCCCGCCGCGCCGCGCGCCTACCGCCGCCGCCGCGACGAAGCCGCTGACGCCGGCGGCGACGTGGATGACGTAGCCGCCGCTGTAGTCCACCGCCCCGAGTTGGCTCAGCCAACCCCCGCCCCACAGCCAGAAGGCGTTGACGCTGTACACGGCGAGCGACCACAGGGGGACAAAGAGCATCCAAGCGCGAAGGCCCATGCGCCCCAGCACCGCACCGGCGAGAAGGGCCGGCGTGATGGCGGCGAAGGCGAACTGGAAGTAGATCAAGGCCGAATTGGGAAAGCGAAAGGCGGGCATGGCGCCGGTGAGAAGCGGCACCCGGGCTTGCCCGATCTCCGCCAGCGCGCCCAGCACCGGGCGCGGCGCCCCCACCAGAGCCGAGAGCATCCCCGGCCCTAGGTGCAGGGGCGAACCGAAGCCGATCGCGTACCCCGCGAGAAGCCAGACCACGAGCACGGCGGCGAAGGCGTACAGCACCATGAACGCGGAGTTCACCGCCATGCGCCGCGGCATGAGGCCCCCGTACAGCATGGCCATCCCGGGCACCGTCATGAGGCCCACGAGGGTGGCGGCGGTCAGTTGCCACGCCGTGTCCCCCGCGCTCAGGTAGGGGGCCGATGGCACCAGCATGCGTCTTCCCTCCCGGGCCGTCCTCGCCGCCACCCCGGAGCCGGCCGCACGCCGGTGCCGGGAGGCGGCGTCAACCGCACTGTACGTGGGACGGCTGCCAGGTGTCAACGCAATTTGTCAGGATATCCTTACAGTACAAACAAAAAATTTGGGTAGCATGCGGGTGGCACGCAGTCATGTAAGAAAAGGATGACGTGCCGGAGCCGGAGATGCGAAGGAGCCCGGGATCACGCTCCGCCGGGCGCGAACACGCGAGACGGCCGACGGGGAGGACCCGGCTGGCCGCCTTGCGCTGCGCCTCTCCTACCGCGCCTCGGGCCGCGCGTAGCGAGCGGGATCGGCGTCGAACTTCGCCTTGCACCCGGGGGCGCAGAAGTAGTACGTCTCGCCCTGGTACTCGCTCTTCAGCGTCCCCTTCGCCTCGTCCACATCCATGTGGCAGACGGGATCCTTGGCCATCCCCATCCCACCTCCTTTCCGGTGCCGCACCGCTCCTTGCCCCCTCGGTCCGGCGCAAGGGATCGGCGGGTCAGGCGTCTGGCATCGAGCGTGCCCCCTGGGCCGCGTACCGCTCGGGCTCCGCCTCGAACGCCCCGCGGCAGGCGGGACGGCAGAAGACGTAGGTGCGTCCGTCCCGCGTGAGGCGGTCGGCCTCCTGGCCGATCACCACCTCCACGCCGCATACGGGGTCGACGGCGATGCGGTACCGCTCCGGGTCGGCGTCGAACGCCTCGTTGCAGAACAGGTAGCGCACACCGCCGTACGTCGACGCGCCCGCCTCCGTGCCCGGCGTCACCAGCATGCCGCACACGGGGTCGAGAGCATCCCCTCCCGGGGCGTCGGCGGCGCGGGATCGGATGCCGCGCCGACATCGTCGGCATCGCCGGCCTCCATGCCCGCCACGCCGCGCAGGTCGCCCGCCATGAGGGCGATGCCGGCGGCGGCGGCCGCGTCCGTCCCCGTGCCGACGGCCACCCCCACGTGGGCGGCGGCCAGGGCAGGGGCGTCGTTGATGCCGTCACCCACCATGGCCACGCGGTGGCCCAGGCGCTACACCACCGCCGCCTTGTCGGCCGGGAGCACCTCGGCGAGGACGCGGTCGCGCCCGATGCCCACCTCGGCCGCCACCGCCTCGGCGGCGCTGCGGCTGTCCCCCGTCAAAAGGTACACCCCGTAGCCGTCCCGCAGGGGGGCCTCGACCGCCTCCGGCGCCGTCTCCTTCACCCGGTCGGCCACGGCCACCACGCCGGCCGGTCGGCCGTCGCGCGCCACGTGCAGGGCGGTCTTGCCCCCTCCTCGAGGGCGCGCCCGCGCGCGGCCAGGGGGGCGACGTCGACGCCCTCCGGGGCGAGGACGTCGAGCCGGCCCACGAGCACCTCGCTTCCGCCCGCGCGCGCCCGCACCCCCTGTCCCGGCACGGCCTCGAACGCCTCCACCGCCGGCAGGGAGAGGCGGCGGTCGCGCGACCCCCGCACGAGCGAGCGCCCAGGGGGTGCTCGGACGCCGCCTCTGCCGCCGCGGCCAAGGCGAGGAGCTCCTCCTCCCATTCCCCGTGCACCGCCACCGCGTCCGTCACCGAGGTGTGGCCGAGCGTCACCGTAGCGGTCTTGTCCAGGACGACGAGGTCCACGCGCGCCTTGCCGCTCGCCGCCGCCACGCCCTCCGCGCCCCGCACGCCCTTCTCGATCCGGAGCGCGCACGAGGCGCAGGTCATGCCGGCGATGCCGATGCGCACCTCCACCGGCGCCTCGCCCCGGGGTGAGGGTTCCCAGCCACCGTAGCCCCCCGCCCCGTCCCGGTCAAGGGGCGGGGGGCAGGGCCGCTACGCCCCCCGCAGGCGGGGGTCGAGCATGTCCCGCAGGGCGTCACCCAGCTGGTTGAAACCGATGACGAGGAGGAAGATGGCCAGGGCCGGGAAGACCGAGATCCACCACTGCTGCATGAGGTACTGCTGCCCCTGGGCCACCATGAGCCCCCACTCGGGCGTGGGGGGCTGGGCGCCGAAGCCGATGAAGGAGAGACCGGCGGCGATGAGGAGCACCCCCCCCATGTCGAGCGTCGCCTGCACGAGCATGGGCGTGAACGTGTTGGGGAGGATGTGCAGGAACAGGATGCGGCCGGAGGAGGCGGAGAGGGAGCGCGCCGCCTCCACGTACTCGAGCTGCTTGACGGCCAGCACCTGGGCGCGGGCGAGGCGGGCGTAGATGGGCCACCAGGTGACGGAGATGGCGAGCAGGGCGTTGGTGAGGTCGGGGGAGAGGACGGCGGAGATGGCCATGGCGAGGATGAGGCTGGGGAAGGCGAGGAACATGTCCGTCACGCGCATGAGGATCTCGTC
>JAILZS010000075.1 GCA_023512375.1 Bacillota bacterium
GCCGACCTTTTGGCCCAGGCGGAGCACGACGAGCGCGCCTGGCCGGTGCTCATCACCGTCGGGGAGGCGGTGGGCGATGCCGTGCAGGACGCCCTGGCGCGCCAACTCGCCGACCTGCCGCGACGTGCCGTCGCCCAGGCCGCCCTCGCCCACGGCGCCTGGGCGGTGGCCGACGACGCGGAGAAGGCGGTGGAGCTGGCGGGGCGGCTGGCGCCCGAGCACCTGGAGCTGTACGTGCGCGACGCCGCCCGGCACCTGGACGGCGTGGCGGCGGCGGGGGCGGTCTTCCTGGGCGGCACGCCGGAGACGCTCGGCGACTACGTGGTGGGCCCCAGCCATGTCCTCCCCACCGGCGGTGCGGCGCGCTTCTCGGGGCCGCTCAACGTCTCGGCCTTCCGCACCCGCATGAGCGTGCTGGGCGCGCCGCCGGACGGTCCAGGCCCCCTGGGGGAGGTGGCGGTGCGCCTCGCCCGTCTGGAGGGCCTGGAGGGGCACGCCCGGGCGGCAGCCCTGCGCGCGCGCTGAAGGGCGCCGCCGGCTACCCGCAGTTGGCCAGGTTGCCGGCGAGAACGGCAGGCCCATAGGGGCCGGTGGCCGAGCCGGCCGGGGTGGGGTAGACGGTCACGACCCCCTTGGGGATGGTGGCCACGCCGACCGACAGGCTCCCCCCCCAGTCCTGCGCGCCGCCCGGCAGCGAGGTCATGAGCTGTTGCCCGTACAGGCCGCCGGTGGCGGGGTTGGTGAGGGTGAACGCGTACTGGCCGTAGGTGGGACCGAAGGTGGACGGATCCGGCAGGAGGTTCCCCACCACGTCCAGGCTCTCGAACCCTTCCGCCACGTTGACCACGATGCTCGCCACCCCGTACGGGTGCAGGTCGGAGGTTTGCGAGGTGAGGGCGACCGAACACACGGTGACCTGGGGGCGGACGCCCGGCGGCCAGGCGACGCCGAGGGGCCCGGGGGCTCGGTTGGGGTTGTTCAGACCCAGGCGGTAGAAGGTCACGGGGCCGACGTTGCCGTCGGCGGCGATGCCCTGGGAGCGCTGGAAGGCGACCACGGCCGCCACCGTGGCCGGACCGTACATGCCGTCGATCGGGCCGCTGTAGACGCCCAGCTGCTTGAGAAGAACCTGGACGAAGACGACGTCGAAGCCGTTGCGGTTGCTGCCGGCGAGAAGGCCCCGCCCGCCGGCGAACGTGTACAGCCAGGTGGCGTTGAAGGTGCCGAACCCGACCACGGCGTTGGGCGGGAAGCCCGTATCGCCGTTGGCGGCCGCGTCGCGCTTGAACGCCAGCACGGCGGAGGAGGTGGCAGGGTCGAACACCCCGTCGGCGCTGCGCCCGATCAGGCGCGCGTAGGGGGCGAAGGTGTTGAGGCGGTTCTGGAGCACGGTGACGTCGCCGCCGGTCGCGCCCTCGCTCAGGGTGCGGCTTCCGTACACGGGGCCGCCGTAGGTGGTGTTCGGGCCCACTCCCTGACCGAAGACGAAGTACGTAGCAGGGCCGACGACGCCGTCCACCGTCAGACCGAAGTAGGCTTGGATGTTGCGCACCGCCTGGGCCGTGGCGGCGTCGAACGTGCCGCTCACGGTCACCGGCGGCCCGGCCGGGCCAGGGCTCATGGTGGAGAGCATGAGGTCGTAGACGGCCTGGAGGACGGCGACGTCGGTGCCCATGAGGGGCGGGGTCTGCAGGCGAAGCGTGCGGCTGCCGAACGGGACGTAGGGGGCAAAGGTGTCGTCGAACAGCGCCATGCCGACACTCCCCTCGCGAATGGCTGGGGTCCGCGTCCAGCCTATGAGGACGGGGGAAGGGTCGTTCCGCCCGGCCAGGGGCCGGTTTGCCACGAAATGCCCACCGGGGCATAATCGGTGCGTGGACCGGGCGCCGCGACCGCGGCCGGTGTCGGCCGCGCCGTGGCGCCGACTGCGGGCGCCCCGCCCCGGCGGTGGGGAGAGGGCCCCGCGTGTGGAGGAGGGCGGCGGTGGAGGCGGCGGAGCGGACGGTGTACAAGAAGATCCTGGCGGCGCACCTGGCGTCCGCTCGGCACCCCCGCCTGTCGGTGGACGACTTCCTCCGTCCCCTACTCGCGCCCGAGGAGCGGGCCACCGAGGCGTACGACACCTACGACTACCTGCAGGGGCGGACGCCCGAGTTCCGCGCCTTCCTCGTCGCCGCCCTGGGCTATGCGGACGAGGAGGCGGCGAGGCGGGAGCTGGAGGCCGAGTACGGCGAGGCGCTGCGCGGCCGCCTGGCCTGGTACGAACAGACAGGACGGTGAAAGACGTGCTGGCGGCCAAGATCCTCGACATCGACCGCGGCGAAGGAAGCGGCGAGGCCAAGCTCCGGCGCCTGATCGAATCCCTCTCCCAGGACGACCTCGCGACGTTGCCCGGGCGCTGGATCCACGACCGGGCCGGTGCGCTCCTGTGGGAGGACAACCTGGTGGACTGGGCCACCGCCCGGTTGGCCCGATGAGCGCCGTGCGCCTCACCGCCCCCCGGGGCGTGGCGGACGTGCTCCCCCAGGCGGCGGGCGCCTGGCAGCGCGTGGAGGCCGTGGCGCGCGACGTGTTCCGGCGCTACGGCTTCGCCGAGATCCGTACCCCGATGTTCGAGGCCACCGAGCTCTTTCTCCGCAGCGTGGGCGAGGACACGGACATCGTGGCCAAGGAGATGTACACCTTCGTCGACCGAGGCGGCCGCTCGGTCACCCTTCGCCCCGAGGGGACGGCCGGCGTGGTGCGCGCCTACCTGGAGCACGGCATGAACGCCGGCCCCCAGCCGGTCAAGCTGTGTTACGTCTCCGCCCCCATGTTCCGCTACGACCGGCCCGAGGCGGGCCGCTACCGCCAGTTCCACCAGATGGGGGTGGAGGTCCTGGGGGCGGCCGCTCCCGCGGCCGACGCCGAGGTGATCGCCGCCGCCCACGCCCTCATCGCCAGCGCCGGCCTCCCCGACGCGTCCGTACGCCTCAACAGCGTGGGCGACGCCACCTGCCGTCCCGCCTACCGCGAGCGCCTGCGCGACCACTACCGCCCCCACCTCGAGGCGCTATGTCCCGACTGCCGCGTGCGCTTCGACCGCAACCCGCTGAGGCTGCTCGACTGCAAGCAGCCGCAATGCGCCCCGTTCATCGCCTCCGCCCCCACCCTGGCCGACGCCCTGTGCGACGCCTGCCGCGCCCACCTGGACGAGGTGCAGGCGCTCCTGACGGCGGCCCGGATCCCCTTCGAACTCGACCCCGGCATCGTGCGCGGCCTGGACTACTACACGCGCACCGTGTTCGAGGTGGTCCACCCGACGCTCGGCGCCCTGTGCGGCGGCGGGCGCTACGACGGCCTCGTGGAGGAGCTGGGCGGGCCCCCCACCCCGGCCGTGGGCTTCGCCCTCGGGGTGGAGCGGCTCATCCTGGCGCTGGGCGAGCGCGGCGTCGAGGCGCCGGCCCAGGCGCCGGAGGTGTTCGTCGCGTGCGCGGCCGAGGAGCTGAGGGCGGACGCCTTCCGCACGGCGATGGCGTGGCGCGAGCAGGGCGTGGCGGCGGAGGTCGACCTTTTGGGCCGCAGCTTCCGCGCCCAGATGCGCCACGCGGACCGGCTCGGCGCTCGGTTCGTGGCCGTCGTGGGGCGGAGCGAGGCGGAGCGGGGCACGGTCACGGTGCGCGACATGGGGGCGGGCACGCAGGAGGAGGTGGAGGCGGCCGGCGCCGTCGCCTACCTCCGGCAGCGCCTGGCGTCGGCCGGCGCCTGAGACGAGCCGGGGCGCCGCTTCCGCCGCGGCTACGCCTGGATCCTCCCCTTCCCCGCCCGTTTGGCATGCGCGAGACGCATGTCCGCCAGGTGCAACAGGGCGGCCAGCGCGCGCTCCTCCGTCGGGTATTCGGCCACGCCGGCGCTGAAGCGCGTGGGCCGCACGCTCTCCATCAGGCGCTCGAGGACCCGCACCGCCTCGCCGGCGCGGGTGTCGGGGAAGAGGAGGACGAACTCCTCGCCGCCGTACCGGAAGGCCACGTCCGAGCGCCGTAGCGCCGCCCGCACGGCCTGACCGAAGGAGCGCAGCACGCGGTCGCCGTACAGGTGGCCGCGGGTGTCGTTCACCCGCTTGAAATCGTCCAGGTCCACCACCGCCAGCGCCAGCGTGCCGCCCCGACGGTCGGCGCGGCTCGCCTCCTCGGCCAGGCGCTGCGCCAGGTAGCGGCGGTTGTACAGACCGGTGAGGGGGTCGCGCAGGGAGAGCCGGGCCAGGCGCGAGCGGCTGCGGGCGGCGGCCGCGTACAGCCACCAGCCGCCGGCCGCGACGGCCGCGGCCACGGCGGCGCGCAGGCGCACGTCGGCAAGGAACACGACGGATCCGAGCCCCAGGGTGAGGAGCAGCATCGCCCCGCACCCGATGCGGGCCGAACGGCGCTCGCGCGGCGTCATGCCCACGCCCTCCGACCTCCACCGCCCGCGCGTGCCGGGTGGACCGAGGTGGCGCCTGCCGCCGGGACCCACCCGCCCGAACGAAGCGTTCGCCCCCTGCGCGCGCCCCCCTGCCGCGCCCTGTCGAGCCGCGTCGAACCGGCCGCGCCGCCGTCGGGGGCGGGCAGGCTACGGCCCCGGCCGCCAGGCGCGGTGCAAGGCGGCGGCCCCGAAGCTCAGGGCACGGTCCTCCACGCGCACGAAGCCCGCGGCGGCGAAGCGGCGGCTGAGGCCCTCGCGGTCGGGAAAGGCGCGAAGCGACTCGGACAGCCAGGCGTAGGGCCGCCGACCCCGTCCGCCCAGGGCGCCGATCCACGGCACCAGGTGGTAGAAGAACAGGAGGAAGGCCGCACGCACCCAGGGATGGGTGGGCTTGGACACGTCGAGGGAGAGGGCGAACCCGCCCGGGCGCAGGACGCGCAGCATCTCAGCCAACGCCCGGTCGAGGTCGGCCACGTTGCGCAGGGAGAAGCCCGCGGTCACGGCGTCGAAACTCTGGTCGGGAAAGGGGAGGGCGAGGGCGTTGCCCTCCACCAGCTCCACCCGGTCTCCGAGCCCGGCGCGCGCCACCTTGGCGCGCGCCACCTCCAGCATGGCGGGGACGAGGTCGAGCCCCACCACCCTCCCTTCCGGCCCCACCATGCGCGCGAGGATGAGCGTCAGGTCACCGGTGCCGCAGCCCACGTCGAGCACCCGCATGCCCGTGCGGACGGGGGCGAAGCGGGCGAAGGCGCGCTGCCACCGGCCCCACTGCCCGAACGTGAGGATGCGGTTCATGGGGTCGTAGACGCGGGCGATGTCCCGGAACACCTCCGCCACATGCCGCTCGTCGGGCACACCCTCACCCCCTGGGAAGCGATATCGCCGCCGCCGCCAGACCCAACGCCAGCCAGCCCCCGGCCACGAGCTCCAAGCGCGCCGCCCGCGGCACGGCCGTACGCGGGTCGGCGTCGGACAGGAGGGAGCGCGCGAACCTGAGGCCGGCCGGCACGGCCAGGAGGGTGGCCGCACACGGCCAGGGAAGCCACCCGGCGGCGGCCGCAACCGCCGGCCACACGAGCGCCATGGCCACCAGGGCGGCCCCCAGGGCGGCACCGGCGCGCGGCCCCAGGAGGATGGCCAGGGTACGTCGGCCGTGGCGGCGGTCGATCTCCCGGTCCCGGAGGTTGTTGGCCAGGAGGATGACCGCCACCAACGCCGCCACCGTGAGGGAGGCCATCCACCCCGCGCGGGTGGCCCGCCCCACCGCCGCCACCTCGCTCGCCAGGACCTCGACCACGCCCATGACCACGAACACGGTGACCTCCCCCAGGGGCGTGGCGGAGATGGGCAGGGGACCGGCGTTGTACAGGTAGGCCACGGCCACGCCCCCCGCCCCCAGGGCCAGGAGGAGCGGCCCCCTCGCCCAGGCGAGGAGGAGCCCCGACGCCACGGCCAGCGCCAGGGTGGCGACGAACGCGCGCCGCACGCTCGCGGGCGCCACCTCCGCCCGCACGAGCACGCCCGCGATGCCCACGGAGGCCTCCTCGTCCACGCCGCGCGCGTAGTCGTGGTACTCGTTCATCATGTTCGTCGCCGCCTGCAGCATGAGGGCCACAGCCGCCATGAGGCCGACCAGCGGCCAGGCCGGGGGGTGGGCGAGCGCCCCTGCCGCCGTGCCCACCGCCACGGGCACGATCGAGGCCGCCAGGGTGGGCGGGCGGCTCAGGCGCCACAGCTGGCCGGGCGTCACGGCACAAGCCCCCCCAGGCCGCGGCCGAACAGGCGGGAGAGCACCTCGGCCGCGTCGTCCAGGCCACCCGCCGGCGCACCCTGGCGCACCCAGGACGTCACCACCTCGCCCACCGCCCCCACCACCGCCTGGCTGGCCAGGTCGGCGCTGCGGCCGTCCCCCCTCCCGCCCAGGATCTCCGCCACGTCGTCCCGCACCAGGGTGCATAGAGCCTCGTGCACCTCCCGCAGGCGCTCGTCGAAGGCGGGGTGGGCGCCAGGCGCCAGGAGGAGGACGAAGCGGGAGAGGGCGGGGTCGCGTGCGAAGACGGCCAGCACGGCGCGCATGGAGCGCATGAGCTTCTCCTCCGGCGAGGGCGCCCCCCGGCGGGCCGAGGCCGCCGCCGCCAAGGCCGCGCGGTACAGCGCGTCGACGAGGGCCAACCCCACGGCCTCCTTGGCGGGGTAGTACAGGTAGAAGGTGCCGGCCGCCACGCCCGCCCGGTCGGTGATGTCGCGCACCGTGGCGGCCGCGTATCCCCGTTCGGCCATCACCTCGAGGGCGGCGCGCAGGATGCGCTCGCCCCGGTCGGCCGTGCCCCGGGCGCCCCCTCCCCTAGCCATCGGCCGGCCACGTCTCCCGCACCCGGCCACGCATGAGCTTGCCGGACGCCGTATGGGGGAGCTCTTCCACCAACCGCCACCGCCGCGGCACCTTGTACCCGGCGAGGTGGGCGGCGCAGTGCGCGCGCAGGTCCTCGACCCCCACCGCACCGGCGGCCGCAGGCACGACGGCGGCCGCCACCGCCTGCCCCCACTCGGGGTCGGCAAGGCCGACGACCGCCGCCTCGCTTACGCCCGGGTGGCGCAGCAGGACCGCCTCCACCTCGGCGGGGTAGACGTTCTCCCCGCCCGTCACGATGAGGTCCTCCCGCCGGTCGGCCACGTAGAGGTACCCTTCCGCGTCCAGCCATCCAAGGTCCCCCGTGTGGAGCCAGCCGCCCTCAAGGGCGCGCCGGCTCTCCTCGGGCCGGTTGAGGTAACCGGGGGTGACGGTGGGCCCGCGCACCAGGATCTCCCCCACCTCGCCGGGTGCCGCGTCGCCGCCGCCCTCCCGCACCACCCGGATGTCCGTGGGGAAGAGGGCCGTGCCCGCGCTCCCGAGGTGGGCCGCGAGGCGGTCGGGCGCCAATGTGGCGGCCTGCGAGGCGGTCTCCGTCAAGCCGTAGGTGGTGGCCACCGGCACCCCGAGGGCGACCGCACGCTCCAACAGGGGAAGCGGCGCCGGACCGCCCCCCACGAGGACGAGGCGCAGGGTCTCGGGATAGGGCCGGCGGCCTCGGGCGTCCAGCATGCGCCCGAGGGCCGTGGCCACGACGGAGAGGGCGCTGATGCCGTCGGCGTCGATGGCGGCGTTCACCCGTTCGGCCTCGAAGCGCTCGTGCACGAACACCGCCAGCCCGTACAGCCAAGAGCGAGTGAGCATGGCCAGGCCGCTTACGTGGAAGAGGGGGAGGCACGCCAGCCACCGGTCGTCGGTGCGCACCCCGAGCGTCATGGCGTGGGCAACCGCTCCGTGCCAGAGGTTGCCGTACGTGACAAGCGCCCCCTTGGGCCTGCCGCTTGTCCCCGACGTGTACACCACGCTGTGCACGTCCCCCAGGTCGATGCGCGCGCGCACCGGTGCCGCCCCCGCGCCGCCGGCGAAGGCGTCGTCCGGGTCGAGGGCGAAAGTGGGCACGCCGCCGGCCTGGGCCGCGGCGGCGCGGGCACGCTCCCCCAGGGGGCCGTCGTGCAGGAGGAGGCGGGGGGAGGCGTCGGCCAGCTGAAATGCCGCCTCTTCCACTGTCAGGCGTGTGTTGAGCGGCACCGCCGCCGCCCCCAGGAGGGTGCAGGCGGCGAGGGAGAGGACGAAGCCCGGGCCGTTCTCCGCCCACAGGGCCACCCGCTCCCCCGGCCCCGTGCCCGCCGCCGCCAGCGCGCCCGCCAGGGCGAGGGCGCGTTCGGCCACGTCGGCGAAGGTGAGGCGCAGGGGGCCGAAGGCGAGCGCCAAGCGGTCGGGCGTCCGCTCCGCCCGGCGCAGAAGCCAGTTGGGAGTCTCCATCAGGGCAGGCGGGGGAAGCGGGAGAAGTCGGGGGCGCGCTTCTCCAGGAATGCCCGGCTCCCCTCCCGCGCCTCCTCGGTCATGTAGAAGAGCATGGTGGCGTCCCCGGCCAGCTGCTGCAGCCCCGCCATGCCGTCCGTGTCTGCGTTGAACGCCGCCTTGAGGAACCGGATGGCGGTGGGGCTCTTGGCCAGGATCTCCCGCGCCCAGGCCACGGTCTCCTCCTCCAGGCGGTCGAGCGGCACCACGGCGTTCACGAGACCCATGGCCAAGGCCTCCTGGGCCGTGTACTGCCGGCACAGGTACCAGATCTCCCGCGCCCGCTTATGGCCGACGATGCGGGCGAGGTGAGCTGCGCCGTACCCCGCGTCGAAGCTCCCCACCTTGGGCCCGGTCTGGCCGAAGCGGGCGTTGTCGGCGGCGATCGTGAGGTCGCACACCAC
>JAILZS010000076.1 GCA_023512375.1 Bacillota bacterium
TGCCAGGTGGCGGGCTCCATGGGCTCGGGCAGGCGGATGGGGTGATCGTGCAGGGAGATCCAACCCCCCGCGCGCTCGAGGCGCTCGAGCCGCTCCCTCTCCGCCGCGTCCAGCCCCGCCTCCCACGTGGCCACCCGCACGCCGTCCGTCGCCAGGGGCACATCTGCATCGTTCATCGGTAAACGCCTCCCTCTCGCCGCTGGCCCATCACCCCTTGCCCCCGCCCCGTGGGAGGGGGCGCCGCCTCCCTCTCACTGCTTGCCCGAATCCCCTCCGGAGGACGCCTGGCCTCCCTGCGGCACCGGTCGGCCCGCCCGAAGCACGAGGCGGACGCGCCGAAGGTGCGCGAGGTCCCCGAGCGGGTCGCCGTCTACGGCCAGGAGATCGGCGCGCATGCCAGGGGCGATCCGCCCTCGATCCTTGAGTCCCAGAGCAGAGGCGCTGGCGCATGTAGCCGCCGCCAGCGCCCCCCGGCTGCCCATGCCCGCCTGGGCCAGGAGCTCGATCTCGCCACGCACGGCATCAAATCCCACATAGCGCCAGCCGGCATCGGTTCCCGCCACCAGGCGCACGCCCGCCTCCACCATCGCGGCCGCCATGCGCCTCCCGGCCTCGGCGTTGTGACGCCAGCGGACGTCGCCAGGCTCCGCCTGCACCTGGCACTCGGCCACCGACAAGGTGGGCGTCACCGCCACGCCGGTGCGGGCGAGAAGGTCGATGGTGTCCCGGTCCACCTCCTGCCGGTCGGGCGCGACGTAGAAGTAGCCGTGCTCGATCTGGTCGGCCCCGGCCTCCACCGCTTGGCGGATCGCGTCGGCGCACAGGCAGTGCACTGTCACCCGCCGGCCTAGGCGGTGCGCCTCGTCCACGATGGCGCGAAGCTCCTCCGGCCGAAAGGAGGGGCGCCACGGCGCGGTGTTCGGCGTGCCGCCGCCGGAGTGGATGACCTTGACGAAGTCGCACCCGTCCCGCACCCGCCGGCGCACCGCCAGGCGACACCCCTCAGGGCCGTCGGCCTCGCCGCCCATGGGCCAGGTGTGTCCGCCAGTGATCGTGAGGGGCGCCCCCGCCGCCACCACGTCGGGAAGCTCACCCCACCCCATGCCGGCGGCGCGACGCACGGCGTACACGCTCTGACCGCGGCTGCCGCAGTCGCGCACCGTGGTCACCCCGGCTTCGAGGGCGGTGCGTGCATTGGCGGCGGCGAGGACCGCGAGAGTCTCGTCCCCTTCGGAGAGGATGGCGAACGTGCTGCCGTCTCCCGGCAGATCCAGGTGGACGTGGGCGTCGATGAGGCCCGGCATGAGGGTAGCCCCCGGCAGCTCCCACCGCGGTAGGTGGGACGGCAGGTCGGCTACCGGTACCACCTCCCGGATCCATTCCCCGGCCACCCACACCCCCACTCCACGCTCGGGTGTGAGCTCTCCCCCCACGAGCACCCTTTCGGGGACGAGCGCCACCTCCGACGGCATGCCCGCCTCCATGCCCACCGCCTCCTGTTCCTTCCAGCTCGCCCATGGGCGGCCAGGACGAGCATACAGGAAGGCGGTTTTAATTGTCGAAGTTCAACAACGGGCCGAGGAGGAGGTTGGAGACGTGGTGTTCCGGGGACTGGTCGGCGAGGTGCGGGAGGAGCTTCGGCGGCGCATCCTGGCCGGGGAGTGGCCCCTCGGCGCGCGGGTGTACGAAGAGGAGCTCGGCCAGGAGCTGCACGTCAGCCGCGGATCGGTGCGGGAAGCCGTCCGTATGCTGGAGCAAGAGGGCCTGCTGGTCCGGCGGTCTTACCACGGGTTGTTCGTCGCCTCCCCTACACCGCAGGAAATCATGGACACGGTGCGGGTGCGCGCCCTGCTCGAGGTCCACGCCGTGCGCTGGAGCCGCCGTCACAGCGGGCGCGAGCTGTCCGAGCTCAAGCGCCTGACGGAGAGCATGGACACGTCGGCGCGCCGGCGGGACGTCCTACGCATGGTCCAGCTGGACGTCCGATTCCACTCCATTGTCGCCGACGTCACCACGAATGCCACCCTGGCGCATGCCTTCCATTCCCTGGACGGGCACATGGCGCTCCTTCTCCACGCCCTGACCGACCGCCGACCGGAGCGTCTGGAGTGGATGGGCCCCCGCCACCGGACGGTGTTGGAGGCTGTGCGCATGGCCGACCCGGCCACGGTCGAGCGCGTGATCACCGCGCATTATGTGGAGGCGGCCGCCGAACTCACTGACGCGTCCACCGCCGCCCTGCCCAACGCCGCCAACGGCGAGCTCCGCTGAGCCGCCACCGACCCCACCGCCGGCACGGAGGCGAAGTCCATGGTGAACTATGTCCTGCGCCGCCTCGGCGCCTTGGTGGCCGTCGCCGCCATCGCCTCGGTGCTCGTTTTCCTAATCATCCACCTCATCCCAGGCGACCCCGTGGTGATGATGCTGGGGCCGAACGCTGCCTCCACGCAGGCCATCGACCGCCTGCGCAACGAGCTGGGCCTCAACCTTCCCCTCGCTACGCAATACGCGCACTGGATCGTGAATATCGTGCACGGGCGCTTAGGTGAGTCGTTTATCAACGACCTTCCGGTGGCGCAACTCATTGAAGAGAACTACCCTTCCACCCTGCAGCTCACCGTGGCAGCCCTGGCAGTAACGGTGGTGTTCGGAATCCCTCTCGGCGTTTTGGCCGCTCTGTACGCCAACCGCCTCTTGGACACTGCGATCATGGTGCTGGCCGTGGTGGGTCTGTCCATGCCCAGCTTCTGGCTCGGGCTCCTCCTCATCACGCTGTTCAGCGTAAGCCTCCACTTTCTGCCGGTGTTCGGCGGCGGCTCGTGGACCGGGGTGATCCTGCCCGCCGTCACCCTCGGGCTGGGGTCCGGCGGGGTGGTGGCACGGTATGTGCGCTCCAACGTGCTCGAGGTTCTGCACGTGCAACACGTTATGGTGGCCCGCAGCAAGGGGTTGCCGGAACGGCGGGTCATCACCTGGCACGTGCTTCGCAACTCGCTTCTCTCCGTGGTCACGGTCCTCGGCCTTCAGGTTGGCAACCTTCTGTCCGGTACAGTCGTGGTCGAGACGGTATTTTCCCGTCCTGGCCTAGGCCGCCTCCTTGTGAACTCCATTCTCGATAAGGACTACCCCACGGTACAGGCGGTGATCTTGCTGCTCACCCTTGCCTACACGGTTACAAACCTCATCGTGGATCTCATGTACCCCTTGCTCGACCCGCGCATTGTGTACTCCTGATCGGGAGGTGCGACGATGTCCTTGCCGGTCGAGCGTGCGACGATGGTCGAGGCTCTCGCCCCTGAGCAGGCCCGCACCAGGGCCGGGCGCGTTCGGGACCTGCTGCGCTACCGCAACCTTGTGGCCGGGGGCGTCGTCCTCGCCATCCTCGTACTGTCCGCCGTGTTCGCACCTTGGGTGGCCCACTACCCGCCCGACGCGGTCAACCCTCTGGCGACGCTGGAACCGCCGACCGCCAGCCACCTCTTCGGCACAGACGCCTTCGGGCGGGACATCTTCGCCCGCGTGTTGTACGGCGCCCGGTACACGATGCTGGCCAGTCTCATGGCAGTCCTGCTCGGCGCCGTGGCCGGCAGCCTGATCGGCTTGGTGGCAGGCATGGCGGGGGGAACGGTGGACCTCATTCTCATGCGCTTTGTCGACCTTGTGCTCATCTTCCCGGGCATTCTCCCGGCTCTGGCCATCACCACGATCCTCGGTCCCAGCCTGGTGAACGTGGTGATCGCCATTGGCATCTCTTCCATCCCCGTCTACGCCCGCGTCGTGCAGGGGACCACCTTGCAGACCAAGCAACTGGCATACGTAGAGTCGGCCCGCGCCACCGGCGCCGGCGAGGGGTGGATCGTCGTCCGCCACGTCCTACCGAACATCGCCCCTCAGATCATCGTGAGCGCCACGACGGGACTAGGGGTAGCAGTGCTGTGGGTGGCCGCCCTGGGATTCCTCGGGCTCGGCGTCCAGCCCCCCACGCCCGAGTTGGGTGCCATGCTCAACGATGGGCGCGATTACGTCACCATCGCGTGGTGGGTGAGCTTCTTCCCCGGGCTCTTCATCACCCTGTACATCATCGCCGTCAACCTACTGGGCGATGGCCTGCGCGACCTATTGGACCCGCACGCGTTGCAGCGGGTCGGACGTCGGTAGCCGGCCAGTTCCGCCGAGGGGGTGATGCCCGAGTAAGGATGTTCATGGTTGGGCGTGGTTCACATCCGCCACCAAGGGGGGTAGTAACGTGGGTCGCGGCAAGGTGATCGCTTTCGCAACGGCCGTGACGTTGATCGCCGCTGGCGGTGCTGGTGTGGGAGCAAAGGGCCTGGTACGGCCCGCACCGACGAATGGTGGCACGCTGACGATCGCGTTCTCCCAGGAACCAGACACGCTCAATCCCGCCCAAACGGGGTTGACCGCCGTCTCACAGATTGATCGAAACATCTTCGACACGCTGGTGTGGGAGACACCCAGCGGCCAGATTACCCCAGATCTCGCTACCCACTGGACCATCTCGGACGGCGGCCGGGTATACACGTTCTATCTGCGCCACGGTGTGACGTTCCAGGACGGGACACCGTTCAACGCCCAGGCCGTTGTCTTCAACTTCAACTACATCGAGGCACCGTCGACCCACTCGATCTCCGCCATTGGCGCGCTAGGGCCGTTCGAATCCGCCAAGGCCCTGGGCCCGTATACAGTTCAGGTGACCATGAAGACACCCTACGCGCCCTTCCTGACGAATCTAGGCCAGCCGGAACTCGGCATGCAGTCGCCCACGGCCATCCAGAAGGGCGGCGCGGACTACGGCCTGCATCCGGTGGGCACCGGGCCGTTCGAAGTCCAAAGCTTCACGCCCAACCAAAGCGTCGTGCTCGTCCGCAACCCCCACTACGACTGGGCGCCGCCGGCCGAGGGGCGCAACGGTCCTGCCTATCTGAGCAAGATCGTGTATGACATCGTGCTGTCCGGTCAGAGCCGGGTGGATGAACTCCTTTCCGGCCAGGCTCAGGTCGTTGACGGCACGCCTCCCCTGTTCTACAAGCGCCTGGGCGCCCAGCCCGGCTACGTCCGGTTCCCCGTGCCCATTCCGGGGGCGGGCGAGTACGCCGTCATCAACAACTCCAAGTGGCCGACGAACAGCGAGGCCGTGCGCAAGGCCATCCTGTACTTCATTGACCGCCGTGGTCTAGTGCAGCTTGCCGACCAAGGTCAGTACCCCGTGATTTGGGGACCTCTCCAGCCGGGCACGCTGGGTTACGACCCTGCGTTTACCGGCATGTACAACTACAACCCGGCCGAGGGGGCCAAGATCCTCGAGGCCGCCGGCTGGAAGAAGGTCAACGGCATCTGGACGAAAGACGGTAAGCCCCTGAGTCTCATCATCACCAACCCAGCCGGCATCCTCGACTTGCCAGCCCTCGCCCAGGGCATCCAGGCCTACCTCCAAAAGGCGGGCATGGAAGTGAAGATCGAGCAGTTCGCAGACGCCGCTTGGCACGCAGCCAACGTGAAGGGCGTGGAGAACATCATGCCCCTTGAGTTCAGCGACGTCGACCCCGACTTACTTCGCATCGAGTTCACCCCCGGGCAGTACTTCAACTGGAGCAAGTACAACAACCCGCAGGTCACCAAGCTCTTGCTCGCGGCCGAGTCGGACACGAACCCGACGTCGCGCCTTCAGCTGTACTTCAAGGCGGAGACCATCATCATGGACCAGGCGGTCATGATCCCCGAGCACGAGAACGACGACCTCGTGCTCCTGAAGAGCAATGTCAAGGGGGTGACCGTCTACCAGGGGGGCGACATGAACTTCTACTCTGCCTACCTCGGATGAAGGGCAAGGGCAGGTAGGTCGTCCCCGGGCGCGACCTCGGCCAGGGCTTGGCCTACAAGGCCAAGCCCTGGCCGTCTGTGCCCCTCGCGCTCCTCCAACGCCTCCCCGCGCCTAAGCGCGCGGCCTTTCCACGCCGACCCGCAGCCGCCCGCGTACCCCTGCCCACACCGCCGCCGCCGCCGCCACGCCTCCGAACCCGACGAGCGCCCCAGCCAGCTCGCCGTGGGCCAACGGAGAGGCGAGGAGACCCACCGCCACCAAGGCCATGGCCGCAACCGTCGTCCACGGGTAGCCGGGCAGGCGATAGGTGAGGCGTTCGGGCATCCGCCGCTCCAGGTAGGGGCGGTAGCGCAGATGGGTGAGCAGGACCATGAGCCAGATGAACATGGCCTGGAAGCCTGTGGCCGTCACGAGGTAGGCGTACGCCTTGGCCGGCAGTGCGTAGGCGAGGACGATGGTGAGGGCGAGCAGCCCGGCGCTCACCCAAACGGCCCGTGCCGGTTGCCCCCGGCGGTCCAGCTCCGCCAGGGCTGCCGGCGCCTCCCCCTGCCGGGCGAGGCCGTAGAGCACGCGCACGTTGCCGTACAGGGCGGCGTTCATGGTGGAGAGAACGGCCAGGAGGAGCACGAGGTTCATCACCGTGCCTCCCGCCGGGATGCCCAGTCGGCGCACGGCGAGCACGAACGGGCTCACCCCCGCCGACATGCGGCTGAGCGGTACAAGCCACAGGAGGGCGGCCACGCTGGCCAGGTAGGCCAGGGCGAGGTAGAGCGTGGCCGCCGTGGCGGCGAAGGCGATCGCTCGCCGGGGGTGGGCCGTCTCCGCCGCCGCCAGGCCGATGACGCCCGTACCGGCGTAGGCGAACAGGACGAGCAGGAAGGCCGGGGCGGCCCCCACCCAGCCGCGGGGTAGGAGGGGGGCAGGCGCCGCCAGGGGCGCCCCACCCGTCACCACCGGCCACAGCGTCCAGGCCGCCGCCAGGACGAAAGCGGCGACCGCCAAGGCTTTGACCGCCGCCATCGCCCCCTCCACGGCGCCGAAGCCGCGCACGGACAGGAAGTTGAGGGCGATCACCAGGGCGCTGTAGGCGAGCGACCACGTCCATAGGGGCACCTGCGGGAACCACAGGCGGGTGAAGGTGGCCGCCGCCGTCACCTCGCTCGACATGGTGAGCACGCTGGAGAACCAGAACACCCAGCCCGTGACGAAGGTCCACCCCGGCCCCCACACGCGCGCCATGTACACGAGGAAGCTCCCCGGCTCGGGCGTGGCCACCGCCATCTCCGCCAGGGCCCGCATCTCCAGGTACATGGCCAACGCCCCGGCCGCGACGAACACGAGCGTGAACGCCCCCGCCTCGCGCATGGCCAGACCGCTGGCGAGGAAGAGGCCGGAGCCCATGACCGAGCCCACGGTGAGCAGGGCGAGCGTACCGCCGCCCAGCTCCCGCCGCCACCGCGCCGTCGCCGCCGCCGCCGTCCCCACCGCCGTCCGCGCCCCGCCGGCGCGCGTGCGCACCCCCAAGCCTCTCCCCCCGTCCTAGCCTGGACCCCCGCCGCCCCCGTATGCGGGCGCATAGCCGCTCCGCCCCTGGGGAACCATGGCGGGCGTGGAAGCCATGACCAACGATGAGGATGGGATGCCATGATCGTGACGACGACCCGGCGACCGGGCCACGCCCCGTCGCCCGCCGCGCGCATATGGCGGGGCGCGCCGCTGTTGGCCGCCGCCGCCCTCGCTCTGGCGGCGGGCGCGCCGGCCGCGGCCGCACGCCCCTCGCCCCATGTCACCTGGGCGACGCGCCAGCCCGTCGCGGCGGGGCGCGCCCGCCACCTCCTGTTCACGGTGCGCGCCCCCGGCGCCGCCCGCCCACCCGTCTCGGTGCTCGCCTTCATGCCGGCCATGCCCATGCGGACGAGGTCTCTCTCGGCGCGCGCCGTCGGACGCGACCGCTATCGCGTCACCATCCCCCTCGCGATGCCCGGCGCCTGGACGGTGGCGGTGACGGTGGGCCGGGGCGCCGACGCCACCACCGTCGCTTTGCCGTTGCGGGTGATCTCCCCCCGGCCCCTGCCCTGGCGCCTCGCCGCCGTGGCGGCGGATGACCGAGTCGAGGTCGAGGTTGGCGCCGTCGTGCCCGTAGGGGGCGGAGTGGCCCACGCCCCAGAGCGGGGTCGTCCGCCACTTGCGGATCACGCTGCCGTCGAACTGCACCTGGTAGAAGGCCTCGCCAACGTCGTGGTACTTGAAATCGCTGTAAACGCCCCGGACGGTGTAGGCCTGCCGCCGCGGCAGCCAGCGGTCCCGGACCCTGTCGGCCAGATAGACCAGGGCGCCTTCCAGGCGTTCGCTGCCCGGGTTGTAGGCGACCTTCAGCTCGAAGAAGCGGCGGTCGCCGTCGAAGCGCTGCGTCCAGGTCATCTGGTGCGCGGAAACATACTGGCTCCAGGTCGCCTCGTCCTCGTCTTCGCTGACGCTGACCACCATGAAATCCTCACCGCCATAGACCGATTGCATTCGCCGCACATTCGGCACCCCCGCCCGGCAAGGACCGCACCAAGACGCCCAGAAATCCATCAGCACGAGCTTCCCGCTCATATCCTGGGGAAGCCCTTGGACCACAGAGTGCGCCTGGCCGCCGCTCGACGCGCCTTCCGCCGGCTTTTTCTTCACCAGCGGCGTACTGCGCGGAAAATTGTCGTCGTCGTATTTCTTCGCGGCCCTCTCGGTGGCCGGCTTGTTGGCGCGCGCCAGGCGGGCTGCCTCGGCCAGTGACACCGGTTGGTCCGCAGGCGCATCGGTTTGCTCCGCCGCTTGCTGCGTGTTCCCTTGCGGTTTGGAGGCCTGGGAAG
>JAILZS010000077.1 GCA_023512375.1 Bacillota bacterium
GTGTCTTGAGCACCACAACCTTACGAGGAGGGCCCGTTCGTGTCCAAGCCGGGCTCAGAGGATCACGCAGGATTCTTGGAAGGACGCGTCTTGCAGAAGCTTCTCGACCGGCTGGAGGCGATCCGCGCCGACCTAGGCGACAGCGTGTTCGACGTGGTAGGCGAGGTGTTTCCCGGCAGCCACCTCGAGCGCCTGATGCGCGAGCTGTACGCGAGGAAGATTCAGGTGGAGGCGATCGAGGAGCGTATCGTGCAGGATATCCGCCCGGAGCGGTTTGCCGCCATCACCCGCTCGGCCCTTGAGGGACTGGCGATACGGGACCTGAACTTGGCCGGCATCATGCGTCGGAGTACGGAGATGAAGGAACGCCGCCTGGTGCCGGAAGTGGTGGAACGCTTCTTCCTGAAGGCGGCACCCAGCGTCGGCGTCGAACCGCGGCAGGTGAGGCGGGACAGCCGCATCTACCGGATCGGCAAGCTACCGCACAGTGTGGTTCGGCGGGGCGAGGCGCTCGAGACCCGCTTCGGCCGCATCGGGCTCGAGTACGACCGCATCGCGTTCGACAAGGCGGTGCTGAAGAGCGATCCCACGGTGGAGTGGGTGACACCCGGCCATCCCTTGTTCGAGGCGGTCCGGGCGCAGGT
This sequence comes from Bacillota bacterium, assembly GCA_023512375.1. Classification (GTDB taxonomy): domain Bacteria; phylum Bacillota; class Sulfobacillia; order JAJZYS01; family JAILZS01; genus JAILZS01. The sequence goes on from JAILZS010000077.1 coordinate 645, forward strand.
CGAGGAACAGAGCCAGGCGGACCTGGGGGCGGGGACGGTGCTCTTCGACCCGGAAGGAGGGCCGCCCCGGCGTCTCGACGTGTTCGTCGGCTCGGTGGTGGACGGCGGCGGGCAGACGGTGCACCGGCGCCTGTTTGCCGTCGAGGTCTTCCCCGACGGCCGTCTCGTGCTGCGGGAGCCCACCTACCTGTTGGACCTGGAGCCGGCGAGGGCGGACGCCGTCGCCCCGGGCGACGTGCCGTCGGGTGCGGGGTTTGCCTCGGCGGACGAGACCGCGGTCCTGGTGCTGGAGCGCGGCCTCAACCCGCTCCGGGACGAGGCGGCGGCGCGGCGCCGGCAGGAGATGGACGTGATCGAGCGCCACGCGACGATGTCGCTGGAGGAGCTGATCCAGCGCGCCAGCCTCCGCCTCATGGAGCTGGAGGCGCGCCGCGCCGCCGAGCCGGACGCGCCGGGGCTGGCCGGGCAGGCGGCGCAGGCGGAGGAGCACGTGCGCGTGTTGACCGGGCGCCTTGAGGCGATGCGGCGACGGGTGGCGCGGGAGCGGGAGGTCACGGTGGGGGAGCTGCGGCGGCTGGGTTCGGCCTGGGTGTTGCCTCACCCCGCCGCCGCGGAGGCGACGGGAGGGCGCCTTCGGCGCAACGACGAGACCGAGCGCATCGCCATGGAGGCGGCGATGGCCTTCGAGCGCAGCAAGGGGTGGGAGCCGCAGGACGTCAGCGACCAGGACCGCGGTTTCGACATCCTCTCTCGGGACAGCGCCTCCGGCCGCGAGCGGGCGATCGAGGTCAAGGGGTGCGAGGGGGAGGACGAGGTCTTCCTCACCCCGCACGAGCACGAGGTGGCCCGCATCATGGGAGGCGACTACTGGCTGTACGTGGTCTATCACTGCCGCGCCGAACCCGAGATCGTGCGCGTGCGGGACCCGGCGCGCCTGGAGCTCGAGCCCGTGCGGGTGGTGGAGCGATGGCGTGTGCCGCCGAGCGCCGCCCGCCGGACGGGGATCACGGCCCAGGACGAAGAAGGGGGCCAGCGCCGATGAGCAGCGAGGCCGATGCCCGTGTCGCGGCCCGATCGCAGGCGGGAGAGCGCCTCGGGGGACAGGGAGGGCTGTACGCGGAGGTGGTGGGCAGCCTTTCCTGCCGACGGAGCTCAACCCGGGCAGCGGCCGCCGCCTACAGCCGACGACGGGCGTCCCGGCCGACCGCCGGTACCTGGGGTGAGGCCGTTGCTTAGGGGCGGTGGGGATCGGATGCAAGCCCCCAGGCGCCTCATCGAGGTGGACCTGCCGATCGGCAGGATCAGCGCCCACGCCCGGCGCGAGAAGTCGATCCGGCACGGGCACATCTCGACCCTGCACATCTGGTGGGCGCGCCGTCCCCTGGCCGCCTGCCGGGCGGTCGTGCTCGCCGCGCTCTGGCCCGACCCGGCGGACCCCGCATGCCCGAAGGCGTTCCGCGACGCCGTCCGGGAGCGAATGGCCGCCTTCTGGGGCCGGAGGGGGCAGGCGGCGAGCGATTGGCAGGACCCCGGCGTGCAGCGGCGGGCGCTCCTCGACTTCATCGCCGAGTTCTCCGCCTGGGAGCGGTCGGCGGACCCCGAGTTCCTGGAGGCGGCGAGGGCGCTCACGCAGGCGGCGCATGCGGCGTTCGGGGTTCCGGAGGGCATGAGACCGCTCGTCGTCGACCCGTTCGCCGGCGGCGGGGCGATCCCGCTCGAGGCGCTGCGCGTCGGCGCCGACGCGTTTGCGTCCGACCTCAACCCGGTGGCGGTGCTGCTCAACAAGGTGGTCCTCGAGTACGTGCCCAGGTTCGGGCGGGACCTCGCCGACGCGGTGCGCACATGGGGCGCGGGGGTCAAGGAGCAGGCGGAGCGGGAGCTCGCCCGCTTCTACCCCTCCGACCCCCAGGGGGGCGTGCCGATCGCCTACATCTGGGCCCGGACGATCCGGTGCGAGGGGCCGGGGTGCGGCGTCGAGGTGCCGCTCATCCGGTCCTTGTGGCTGGCGAGGAAGCGTGGCCGCGGCGTCGCCCTGGAGCTCGACCGCGAGGCGGTGGCACAAGGACGAGTGGCCTACCGGGTGCGGGACGGCATTACCGAGGGGCGGGTCGGCCCGGGCACGGTGCGCCGCGGTTCCGCCACCTGTCCCGTCTGCGGCTACACCACACCGGTGGCGCGCGTCCGCGGGCAGCTCCGGGCCCGGCGCGGCGGTGCGGACGACGCGCGGCTCTTGGCCGTGGTGTCGACCCAGGCCTGGTCCCGGGGGCGCTTCTACCGCGAGCCGAGCGAGGCGGATCTCTTGGCCGTGAAAGCGGCCAAGGCGGAGCTGGCGAGGCGCAAACCTGAGCGGTTGAACGGACTTCCAGCCGTACCCGACGAACCATTCCCCGCAGGCGATTCTCGGGCGTTCACCCCTGGCGTTTACGGTATCGCCGCGTGGGGGGACCTGTTCACTTCACGGCAGCTTCTCGCCCTCACGACGCTCGCTCGATACGTGCGCGAGGCGACGGACAGGGTCCGGGAGGAGAGGGGAGCCGAGTTCGCGCGGGCGGTGGGGACGTGCTTGGGTCTTGCTGTCGACCGGCAGGTGGACTACACGAACTCACTTTGCACATGGCACGTTCCAGGCGAAAAGGTAAATCACGTTTTTGGGCGACAGGCGTTGCCGATTATGTGGGACTTCACAGAGGTTGGACCCATGTCGTCCTCATCCGGCAATTGGATTGGGGCCGTGGAGTGGGTCGCCCAGGTTTCTGCCGCCAATGCCTTGGCTTCGCGTACGGGTCAAGCGGTGCCCGCCTCGGCCACGTCCCTGCCCCTTCCCGACAGCCTCGCCTAGGCCGTCGTGACCGACCCGCCGTATTACGATGCCGTTCCCTACGCCGACCTGTCGGACTTCTTCTATGTCTGGCTCAGGCGCACGGTGGGCGACCTGCATCCCGAACTGTTCGGCAGCCCGCTCACGCCGAAGGCGGAGGAGTGCGTCGTCAACCCCGCGGCCAAGAAGGACAAGGCGTACTTCGAATCCACCATGCAGCGGGCGCTTGCCGACGCGCGGCGGGTGCTGGCCGACGACGGCATCGGCGTGGTGGTCTTCGCCCACAAGTCGACGGCGGGGTGGGAGGCCATGCTGCGGGCGCTCGTGGACGCAGGGTGGGTGATCACCGGCTCCTGGCCGATCGACACCGAGATGGGTTCACGCCTGCGCGCGCGCAACTCCGCCGCCCTCGCCTCCTCGGTCCACCTCGCCTGCCGGCCGCGAACCTCGCGGGAGGTCGGCGACTGGCGCGACGTCCTGGAGGAGCTTCCCCGCCGGGTGGGGGAGTGGCTGCCGCGCCTGGCGCAAGAGGGGATCGTGGGCGCGGACGCGATCTTCGCCTGCCTGGGCCCGGCCCTCGAGGTGTTCAGCCGCTACGCCGCCGTGGAGCGGCCGTCCGGCGAGCCGGTCGACCTGGGCGAGTACCTGGAGCACGTGTGGGCGGCGGTGGCGCGCCAGGCGCTGTCCGTCATCTTCGAGGGCGCCGATGCCTCCGGCTTCGAGGAGGACGGACGGCTCACGGCCATGTGGCTGTGGACGCTCTTCGCCGGGGCCACCGCCGTGCCGGAAGGGGAGGCCGACGCCGAAGCGGAGGGCGACGGGTCGGACGAGGAGGACGACGACGGGGAGGACGACGGCGGGGAGACCTCGTCGAACGGCCATCCGGGAGCGTACGCCCTCGACTTCGACACGGCGCGCAAGATCGCCCAGGGGCTCGGCGTCGACCTCGAGGTGGCCAGCCGCGCGGGCGGCGTCGTCGCCGTGCGGGGAGAGACGGCGCGCCTTCTCACCGTGCGCGAGCGGGAGCGTCACCTGTTCGGCGCTGCGAAGGGGGAGACGCCTTCCCCGAGCACGCGCCGCCGTCAGGGAAAGCTCGCCTTGAACGAGGCGGGGTCGAAGCCGCAAGGGCGGGCGCCGCTTGCCTCCCCGCCCTCTGCCGCCTCCGCCGAGTCCGACTTCACCCCCGGCAGGACGGTGCTCGACCGCCTGCACCAGGCCATGCTCCTGTTCGCCCAGGGGAGGACGGACGCCATGCGCCGCCTCCTTGTGGACGAGGGTGCGGGTACCGACGTCCGCTTCTGGCGCCTGGCGCAGGCGCTCTCCGCCCTCTACCCGCGCCAGAGCGAGGAGAAGCGATGGATCGACGGGGTGATGGCGAGCCGCCGCATGTTCCGCCTGTAGAGCTTATGAGGAGTTGAGCATGATGCCGCTTCAACCCTGGTACAAGGTGGTGGCGCCGCGGGAGGACCTCAGGGAGGGACGGCCCCTCGACGCATCCGAGTTCGCCGTCCACCTCGACCGCGTGCGCGCGAAGAACGCGCCGGAGGTGTACGTCGACCCGGCGCGGTTCTTCGAGCGCACCTACCCCACGAAGAGCCTGGTGGCCATCGCGGCCGAGGTGCTTCGCCGCCTGTCGGGCGACACGGTGGGGGCGTCGGCGGTGTTCAACCTCACGACCCAGTTCGGGGGCGGGAAGACCCACGCCCTGACGCTCCTGTACCACCTCGCCCAGGCCGGTCCCGAGAGCATCCACTGGACGGGGGTGCCGAACATCCTCGAGCGGGCGAGGCTCAAGGCCCCGCCCGGGGCGCGCGTCGCCGTGTTCGTGGGGCAGGGATTCGACGCCCTGAGGGGACGCTCCGGACCCGCGGAGCCCGTCCGGCGCACGCCGTGGGGGGAGATTGCCTACCAGCTGGGGGGAGAGCGGGCGCTCGCCGTCCTCGCCGAGCACGACCGGCACGGCGTCGCCCCCGGCTCCGAGGAGTTCCTCAAGGCGATCGCGGGCGAGCGGCCGGCCCTCATCCTCATGGACGAGGTGATGAACTACGTGGCCCGGGCCCGGGCGGTGCCCGCGGGGGAGAACCGCGCCTCGAACGGCGCCACGCAGTTCTACCATTTCCTTCACAACCTCACGGAGGCGGCGCAGCGGCCCGAGGGCCGGATCGCCGTGCTCTGCTCCCTCCAGGCGTCGGACATGGAGATGACGGCGGAAGACGAAGCCGACTACGCCCGCCTGGGAAAGCTCCTCGACCGGGTGGCCAAGTCCGTGCTCCTGTCCGAGGGGCCGGAGATCGCGGAGATCGTGCGCCGCCGCCTGTTCGAGTGGGGGGGCCTGCCGGCGGCCGGACGGGAGACGACGGCCGCGTATGCCCGGTGGGTGCGCGAGCACCGCGTGCAACTTCCGGAATGGTTTTCCGCTGACGCCGCCGAGGCGGCGTTCGCCCAGTCCTACCCGCTGCACCCCATGGTGCTCTCGGTGTTCGAGCGCAAGTGGCAGGCGCTTCCCCACTTCCAGCGCACGCGCGGCATCCTCCGGCTCCTCGCCCTGTGGATCGCCCAGGCCTACCAGCAGGGCTATCGCGGCACGCAGAGGGACGCCCTCCTCATGCTCGGCACGGCACCCCTGGACGACGGGATGTTCCGCAGCGCCGTGTTCGAGCAGCTGGGCGAGCAGCGCCTGGAGGGGGCGGTGACGGCCGACATCGCCGGCGAGCGGGGGGCGTGGGCGACGCGCCTGGACGAGGCGGCCGCCGAGCCGCTTCGCCGGGCGCGCCTTCACCGCAAGGTGGCCACCACGATCTTCTTCGAGTCCAACGGCGGCCAGGCCCGGAGCGAGGCGAGCGTGGGCGAGATCCGCCTTGCCGTGGGGGAGCCCGACCTCGACATCGGTTGGGTGGAGCAGGCGCTCGACGCCCTGCGGGAGAGCTGCTACTACCTGCACGTCGACGCAAGCGGCTACCGCTTCGGCGTCCGGCCCAACCTGAACAAGCTTCTGGCCGACCGCAAGGCGGCGATCTCGCCCGAGGCCGTCGATGCGCTGGTGTGGGAACGGGTGCAGGAGGTGTTCTCGAACCGCAAGGGCGTGCGGGGCCAGGTGCGCCTGGTCCTGGGCCCCGAGCGCACGGGCGACATCCCCGACCAGCCGGTGCTGACGCTGGCGGTTCTTCGCCCCGAGCGGGCGATGGCGGACGAGGCGGCCGTGCGCGCCTTCGTCGACACCGCCCTGCGCGAGCACGGCGCGAGCGGGCGCACGTTCAAGAACGCCCTCGTCTTCGCCGTGGCCGCGACGCCGGCGGAACTCGCCGACCAGGCGCGCAAGGTGCTGGCCTGGCAGGGCCTGCAGGAAGACGCGGCGCGCCTGGGCCTCGACGAGGAGCAGCGCCGCCAGCTGGCCGCATCCCTCGCCTCCGCCCAGCGCGACCTCACCGAGGCGGTGTGGCGCACATACCGCCACGTCCTGCTCATGGGAAAGGACGGGTCGGTGCAGGCCGTCGACCTCGGGCTTGTCCACTCGAGCGCCGCCGAGTCGCTTGTCGCCCTGATCATGGGCGAGCTCGAGCGCATGGCCGCCGTGACCCCCGCGTTGGGGTCGGGCCAGCTCCTGCGCCTGTGGCCCCCGGCCCGGACGGAGTGGTCGACCCAGGACGTGCGGGACGCGGTGTTCGCCTCGCCCCAGTTCCCGCGGCTCCTGGACGGCTCCGCCATCCGGCGCACGATCGCCGACGGCGTGGCGCAGGGCCGGTGGGCCTACGGCACGGTCGGGGGAGGGGAGGGAGGCCTGCGCCTCGGCGAGGCGATGGACCCGTCCGAGGTGGAGATCAGCCAGGACGCGTTCATCGTCACGGCCGAAGAGGCGCGCCGCCGCAAGTCGCCTGCGCCAACCGCGGAGGGCGGCCGGCCGCCGGCGGCGGTGGACACGGGCGCCGCCGGTCCCCCGCCGCCGGGGGGGAGGGAAGAACCGGAGGACGGGGCCGTCGGACCGTCGCAACCGGACCGGGGAGCGCACGACCTAGGCGCGGCAGAACGGCCCCGCGTCACGTCCCTGCGATGGGCGGGCGAGCTTCCCAACCCCCAGGGGAACTGGAGCCTGTTCTACCGGCAGGTCCTCATGCCGCTCGCGCGCCTGCCCAGGTTCCACGTGCGGGTCGAGTTCGAGGCGGAGAACCCGGCGGGCCTGGACGACGGCGTGCGCGCCGACGTGCGCCAGGCGTTGCGGGAGCTCACCGGCCAGGATCCGGTGATGACCGAGGCACCTTGACGGGTGCGCGGTGCACTCGCCGCCCCCGGCCACAAGCGCCTCCCCGCTCAACCTGCCGGCGCCTGAGCCCGCCCGCGGGAGGCGCCGTTCCCCCGCCCCAGGGCGGCGAAGAGCCGATCCGGCGTGACGGGAAGGCGCTCCACGTCGATCCCCAGGGCGTCCTCCACCGCGCTCGCCAGGGCGGCGGCGGCGGGAATCGTGCCGCTCTCCCCCACGCCCTTCGCCCCCAGGGGGGTGAGGGGCGTGGGCGTCTCCGTGTGCACCATGCGCACGGGCGGCATGTCGGAGGCCGTGGGCAAGAGGTAGTCGAGGAAGCTCTGGGTGAGAAGCTGCCCCTGCTCGTCGTAGCGGATCTCTTCGAACAGGGCGCCGGACAGGCCGTGCAGGAGGCCCCCCAGGAGCTGGCCCTCGACGATGGCGGGGGAGAGGCGGCGCCCCACGTCGTAGCCGATCACGTACCGCACCGCCCGCACCCGCAGGTCGTCGGGGTCGACGGTCACCGCCGCCACGTGCACCGCCGCCCCCCAGGCCATGCGGGGGACCGGCACGTAGGCCGTCTCCGACAGCTCGGGCGGCGTGGGGCGGCCGGGATGGAGCCCCATGACCCGCTGCGCCAGGGCGTCCAGCGACAGGCGGCGGGCGGGGACGCCGCGCACCCCCACGCCGTCGGCGGACACCTCGACGTCCTCCGGGTCGGCCTCGAGCAGGGCCGCGGCCGCCGCCACGAGGCGCTGCCGCAGGCCCTGGGCGGCCATGTGGACGGCCACCGCCCCCGTGCTCGCCGTGCGGCTGCCGAACGTGCCCACGCCCCGGGCCAGGAGGGCCGTGTCCGAGGGATCGATGCGCACGCGCTCCGGCGCCACCCCGAGGGCGTCGCACACGATGCGGGTGAAGACCGTCTCATGGCCCTGGC
>JAILZS010000017.1 GCA_023512375.1 Bacillota bacterium
CCAATAGCGCGATCAGGTCATCGCCATCCGACGGCATGCCGTAACCTTCAACGCCGTCCGCCAAACTCCTGGTTCTGTGCGCCGTGAAAGCTGACTGTACAGAGTAGGTGCAATTCCTACCGCCGAAGGGCCAGCCACCCACGGCGAAGCGAGCCTTGCACGACCAACCGTGAGGGAGGCCGTGAAGCGTAGGCAGCGCGACGACCAGGCCGCAACCCGCAAGGGTGAAGTGATTGAGCCTCGTGAGGAAATTGTCCGAGGGCCGACGGCGTGAAACCACCGGAAGGCAATAACGAGCGCCCGTAACTGGCGAGGGCGTGGAGACCTCGGCGGGGTCTAAGAGCGCGGCATGGTCGGAAATCCGGGCAGTCGGAACACGGGAGATCTCCCGGCGTCGCGAAAGCGTATGTCCCACCCGAAAGGCCAGTCCGAAGGGCGGCAAATGCGCCGGGAGAAGTCGGAGGGCGGAATAGTACTCCGAGCGCGCGAGGGGCGCGTACATGGGGAAGGCCGCCCACGGTTTCACGCGATTCAGCCCAGCAGATCCCCTCACGCAGAGGAGGAACCGGAACGTCCGCGGGACTGGACCGCATCGCCCAGAAGGCCAAGGAGGCGCCGCGTGAGCGGTTCACCGCCTTGAGCCATCACTTGACGGTGGAGTACCTCAAGGAGACCTTCTCCCTGATGAACCGACGCGGTGCCCCAGGCGTCGACCGAGTCAGCATGACGGGGTACGGCCGAAACCTGGACGACAATGTGGCGGACTTGGTGGACCGCATGAAGCGCCGGGCGTACGACGCGCCACCCGTGCGTCGGGTGTATATACCCAAGACGGGATCCGACAAACTTCGGCCGCTTGGCATCCCGGCTGTCGAAGACCGCCTCCTCCAGGCGGCGGTCGCTCGGCTGCTCAGTGCCATCTACGAGCCGATCTTTCGGGACTCGTCCTTTGGGTTTCGCCCGGGCAGGAGTGCGCACGACGCCCTGCGCAGGGTGCGCGAGGCCGTCATGGGCGGTCGGGTCCAGTACGTCTACGAGGCCGACATCCGTGGCTTCTTCAACCACCTGGACCACGACTGGCTCATGCGCATGCTGGAGCTCAAGGTCGGCGACCCGTGGATCCTCCGCCTTGTGCGCAAGTGGCTCAAGGCGGGGATTGCTGACAACGGCACCGTGACGCACCCGGAGGAGGGAACGCCGCAGGGCGGCCCCCTCTCTCCGATTCTCGCCAACGTGTACCTGCACTACGTCCTCGACCTGTGGTTCGACAAGGTGGTCCGGCCAGAGTTGCGCGGGAAGGCTGAGTGGGTGCGCTACGCCGACGATGTTCTCGCGTTGTTCGAGAACGAGACGGACGCACAACGTTTCGCGCAGATGCTGCCGGAGAGGCTGGCTAAGTTCGGGTTGGAGGTGGCCCCGGAGAAGACACGGCTGATCCCGTTCGGCGCCAAGTTCTGGCGTCAGGGAAAGGGTGTGGCCGGGACCTTCGACTTCCTTGGATTCAGCCACCATCTCGGAACGAGTCGCAAGGGACAGATGACGCTAGTGCGCAAGCCGACGGCGAAGAGCGTGCACCGGTTCTTCACGGCGATCAAGCAGTGGCTGCGGCGTAACATGCACATACCTCCTCGCGACCAGCAGCGGATCCTCACTGCTAAACTGCGAGGGTACTTCCAGTACTGCGGGCTGTGGTTCTGTGCTCCCACTCTGAAGAAGCTCCAATACCAGGTCACCTGGACTTGGTGGAGGACCTTGCGGCGTAGGAGTCAGGCACACAAACCGACCTGGGAATGGTTCGTGCAGCGCCCGTGGACCAAACTGCCGGCTCCCAGGCTGTGCCACCCGAGGGTGTAGGGCGAGAAACCGGGGAGCCCGGTGCGTAAATTGCGCACGCCGGGTTCTGAAGGGGGCGGCGGCACAAGACGCCATGCCGGTTCAGCAAGGACACTCGGCTGAAAGGCCGAGAAACGGGCACTGCTGCTATGGCTACAGCGTCGAGGCCACTGTCTACCTACCGACGGTTGCTGACTAATTAATTCGCGCCCGGGTGTCCCAGGGGTGGTGAAGGTGGGACATGTTGCAGAGATTCGTCATTATCGATACTCCATGGCATGATCGTGTGCCTACGCGGTACCTTCCGTGCCTCCTCTAGGTCCCAAAAATCGCTCTCCTACGCCATCACCCCTAGAGCATCCCGAAGTGTCTCTGACTGAGCGGCAGTGTCAGATGCCTACGATGGCTACAAAAATGCCACCGCTTGTTGAGACGGAACCTACACAGTAATCATCAATTTGTGGGTCAAGCTCGATCGAATCTCCATTCATCATAAGGCGGTTCCCGAAAGCAGGCCACTGGGACCGGCTAGCCAGTACCACAACAAGTAGGCGCCGGAAACCAGCACGAGAACACTCCCAAATCGCTCCACGTACGGTGTCACCCGCCGAATCCACAAGTGCGCCGCGTAGCGTGCCGTGACCGTGAGCACTGTGAGAACATTCACCACGATCGCAAGTCCCAGTCCGTACGCGAGGAGCACGAGCCCGGCCTGAGCTACCGACCGTGAAGCGAGGGACTGGACGACCAGGGATAGAAAGAGCGGCAGGCTGCAGCTCAGGCACGCGACGCCATAGGCCACGCCGTAGCCAAAGAGACCGCCGCGACCCTCGCCGGGCGAATACCCGAACAGGCGGATGCCACGCAGTTCCACGCCTCCAAGGTGCCCGCGAACCAGACCGACCGTGCCCCAGACCAGGAGGAACGCCCCGACAGCCACCGCAAACCACGGAATGAGGCGGATCACCGATGAGGCCGCCAGCATGATGGCTACCGCGGTGGTAAGAAATAAGGAAAGAAAACCCGCGCTCACAGTCAGTCCCGCCCCGACACCGCGGAGCGCACGCACCTCCCCCTTGTCGGTACCAACCAGGAGGCCAACGTACGATGGAAGCATGCCAACGCCGCAGGGGCTCAGACCTGCTGCGGCCCCTGTGCTAAGTGCCAATGCATAGAGTCCGAATCCCGTCATGCGCCCCCAGCCTCCGTGTCGCTCAGGTGGCTGCCCGTTTGTCGCCCCGCCCACACGACGGCGAAGGCGAGCGCGGCAAGACCTAATAGGAGAAGGCCCGCCCGTGCCCAGCCCCGATAGACTTGCGCCGGGTCGCCGAGGGCCATCGGTATGAAGATGGATGTTCCGGCAGGCACGGCTGCGGCCTGAAACTCCCGGAGATTCTGGCCCGCGAGGTGGACCACCCCGCGGTAGGTGAATGTCCCCAACGCGGATCCGGACGGGTAGGCACCACCGCCCACAAGCAAGGTCGCCGATGCGATGGGAGCGGCGGTGGTCTCTGACCATACGAGGGGCGATGTTCGGGGAAGCAAGATGTCGAACTGCACCGACTTGGGCCTGCCGGATAGCCACACGCCCGAGGCTGTCGCCTGGAAAGGCGCCGTGGTGCCGATCACCCGCAACAAGGTGAACCCGCCGGGCAAGGGGACGAATTCCTTAGGCCCGACCGGGAGTCGATCCCAGTCGACGTTGACAAGGACACGTACGCCGGCCGCCTGCGGCACGAACACCCAGGTCTCCGACCCGACAACACCTGAGGAACCGCTTGCGGCAGCGGCCACGCCTGGCGCCCGCCCAACCGCCACAAGCGCGGCCGCGCACAGGGACAGGAGCAAGCCGCGCATCCGTCCCGTGCGCCTCATCTGCCTGTCCCCTTGGCGCTTGAAGCGTCGTCTCGCGGCTTACCCGTCCTGAGGTCCTCTTCCGCGTCCCAGACAAGGGTGCCGGGTTTGCGCGTGACCGTTTCTCCGTCCGGTCGGTTCGGGTACCAACGCTCAAGCTCGTTTGTGATCCACTCGGGCGAAAGACGCCATGTCCACGGCGATAGAACTAAGACGAGCGTGGCGGCCGCGAAGAGCAGGCCCACGGTGATGTCCATCGCCTATCCCCCCTTCGATCTCACGCTTTGGGTTCCTTATCCTCAGCGAGTGTTGAAGGTCGCAGGCACCGCCCTTGGGAGAGGGGCGCGGGGGGAACCCTAATGCGCGGCTGTGGATACATTGACAAGCCTTGAACCTTTCGGACTTGGTGGCCTTGTGCTGTCACCCCGGCTGCACCGCCGCGCGGTTGCCCCCTTCAGCAAGGGGCTAGCACACTGCCGCGCCGGCGAGCGCTCATGCGCGAGACTGCGCCCACCGCCCCCGCGGAAACCCCAACGCCTTTGGTCCGCAATTCCATGCCGGAAGGGGTGAATCTCATCCCCAACGACACCCTGTTTGTCGGCATCGATATCGGCCTCGAGAACAACGCCCACTTCCTGGCCCCGAACGGCGACTCTCTCGGCCGCCTTACCTTCCCCAACGATATCGACGGCGTCGGACAGCTCTCGTCGACCGCTTCGTGAAGACCTGCTCGGATCACAACCTGTCGGTTCTTCGCATCGGCATGGAAGCCACCGGAACTCGAGCCCTACGATCTCCAAGTCGCCGTACTCAACCCCAAGAGCGTGGAGGGCTTCAAGGCCGTCTACACCGACATCCCCAAGACCGATCTCAAGGGCGCCTGGGTGATCGCCGACTGCTTGCGCTTCGGCCGGGTCCACTTCCATCCCCCGACCGACCCGCGCTACGCATCCCTGCAGCGGCTCACGCGCTTGCGCTTCCAATTGGTTCACCACATGACATGCGAGAAGAACCGCACATTGTCCCTGCGGTTTCTCCGCTTCGGCACCTTGGCCCATGACGCCCCGTTCTCCAACGTGTTCGCCAAGGCATCGACAACCATCTTCACCGAGATGACCGTCGAAGAGATCGCCCAGACCCCCCTTGGGGATGTGGTCATCCGCATCTCCCAGCACTCCGGTAGCCGCCTGGGAAACGGCAACCCCGAAGCTCTCGCCCGTGAGGTCCAGGCCACGGCTCGCAGGTCCTTTCGCGTCACCCCGAAGATGGATAGCGCCGTCGGCGTTGCCCTTTCCATGTCCGTCGCCACGATCCGCCTTCTCGAGGACCAATTGAGGCGGCTCGACAAGGCGATGGCGCAGGAACTCAAGGGCATCGCCGCCGTAGACGGCGCCGGCCTCGTCGCCGAGATCGGCGACATTCCCCGCTTTCCCAACCACGACGCCCTTGCCAAGTACGGGGGTTTCACTTGGCGCCAGCATCAGTCGGGCGTCTTCGCCGCCGAGGACCTTCCCCTGCCGCGCTCGGGCAATGTCTACCTGCGCTACTACCTGATCGAGGCCACGAACTCCGTCCGGGTGCGGGACCAAGAGTTCGCCGCCTTCTCCGAGCGCAAGCATCGGGAGGCACGCCATCATCACCACAAGCGGTCCTTGGTCCTGACCGCAAGGAATCTGGTGCGAATGGTCTACGCCTTGCTGAGCGAAGGCCAGCTCTACGTTCGGATGAGAAGGATCTCCTAGACCCCGTCCCGCGACCGACGACCTGTCAAACCGGCCGGAATGCTGGCCGGAGCATTGTGTTGCCGTCACGCCGTGGTCACCTCCTCAACGGGCCCATCCTTGGGAGTTGCCATCAAACCCTCGGTCTTTGACGAGGTACGCGCCGTGCACCGTGTTGCCCAGCCCACGTGCCTCCCGTTCCGCTTCGGTCTTCTCTCTCGGGTTGGTAACGAGCAAAAGGACCATGCATCCGATCATTAGAAGCGCGCCGCCCCAGAACCATGTCACCAACGGGTTCACAAAGAATTCGAGCACGGCTGTGCCGCTCTTCACCCCAGCCAAGACGACATACAGATCGCCGGAGATGCCGTGCATGATGGCCACCCGGGCGAGCGGCGCCGGGTCACCGGGATAGATGATGAACTCGGGGGTGAGGACACCTCCGGTGGCGCGGTTTCGCAAGATGGCGGTTTCTACGACATTGACGCCCAGCATGCGCTGGGAAAGCCCCTGAAAAGTCATCGGTACCCCGCCGATCGTGACGTTTTGCCCATTGGTCACGGAGAGCGTCGTCCTCTGCTGAAACAACCACGATCCAGCGATGCCGATGAACATCAGGGCAAACGCGATGTGCACAACGTATCCCAGGTATCGGTGTGGATGACGGGTAAACAGATCGTTAGCAGCCGCTGTCAGGCTGTGCCCGGCAACCAGCCGCGCACGGATGGCCCTGCCGAATTCCCCAACATGTGCGGTGATGGCGAAGGCGGCGGCACCGAACCCCGCCACAGCTCGCCAGTCAAGGTGATGGACCAACGGAGGCTCCAGGAGACCCGTAGCGAGTGCGGCCGCACACCCCACACTAACCGGCCACACGAGAAGTCGCACGGCGTGCCGCCAAGAGGTCCTCCGCCAACCGACCGCTGTCGCCGCACCCATGGCGACCAGGAGAAGTACAGCAAACGGGCCCACCGCGTTCGTGAAGAAGGACTCGGTGACCGTCATCTCCTGGCCCAGGAAGTCACGGGAGATGATCGGGTACAGGGTTCCCCAGAGGACGGAGAACGCGGCGCCCATCAAGAGTACGTTATTGAGCAGAAAGGCAAATTCCTTGGATAAATAGCTCTCCCATCGGCTCGCGTCCTGAAGCAGATCGCGGTTCCAGACAATCGTGATCACCGAGAATGCCAGAGTTCCTGCGAAGAACAGGCTGAGCGGCAGGCTTACGGGCGACTGGCTGAATGTGTGAATCGACGGCAGAAAGCCGCTTCGGGTAAGGAACGTGCCAAACACCGCAAGTCCAAACGCCGCCGTCAAGAGCAACATGTTCCATACGCGGAAGGTGCCCCGGCGCTCCTGCACCATGCCCGAGTGGATGAGGGCAGTGGCCACGATCCAGGGCATGAAGGCGGCATTCTCGACGGGATCCCACGCCCAGTAACCGCCCCACCCGAGTTCCGTGTAGGCCCAGTAGCCGCCGAGGACGAGAGCGGCGGTAAGGAACGTCCATGCTACGAGCAGCCAGCGTCGGCTGAGCCGGACCCAGAGATCCCCGCCCCTTCGGGCCCAGAGGGCTCCCATACCCCATGCGAACGGGACAGTCAGCCCGATGAAACCCATATACATGGCCGGCGGGTGCACGGCCATCCAGACGTTCTGCAGAAGCGGATCGAGACCGTTCCCGTCGTAAGGCGGCGAGGTCGTGGTGGTGAACGGGGGGACCACTGCCGTCACCATGGCGAGATAGAAGACGCTCACGCCGCTCAGGATGAGCCCGGCATAAGGAACGATGGGCGCTTCGTCATGCGCACTGCGCCCGACCACGTACGCGGCATAGAGTGACAAGACCCACACCCAAAACAGAAGGGATCCAGCGCTGCCTGACCAGAGGGCGGTGAGCTTGAGGAATAGAGAAAGGTTGCGGCTCGTGTTCTCGGCTACGTCGACGACCGAAAAGTTGCTCGTCACGAGTTCGTACTCTAGGACGCCCACAGCGCCGGTTACCAGCATCGCCACCGCGACCACGGCACCGCGTGCGCTGTGCCACGCCCGTACAGACCTTGCGCGCAAGCCATAGATCGTGAGGGCCATGGAAAGGAGTGACATGCTGAGGGCGCCCCATAGGAGGAGGTCGCCAACACGTGCCATCCTCAGTTCTCCTTCCCGTTCGCAACGCCGTCGTGAGGCAACGGGGCCTCGGCGTCGGCCGCCGGTCGGCGCCACCACCAGACCAGGAAGACCCCGATCACCACAGCAGTCAGCATCTCGGCGTACCCGTAGTAGAAGACCGGTGGAGCAGGCGGGGTGAACTCGAAATTGAGCCGCATCGGTCCCCCTGAGAGATGCCGAGCAATCGAGACAATGGCCGCATCGCCACTTCCGCCCGTACCCTGCGGGTAAAACGCCTGGTTGAGTTCGATCGGAAAGGATACGCCCGGTCCCGTCTCAACCACGAATTCCTGGGTGGGGCCGGGAAGCCACCAGGCGACGGAGAGCCCTTGGCTCGGCAGCGCCGTGCCGTAGCGAAGCGTGACCGAGTCTGCCCCGGACCGAATCGCGACCGAGTCCATGCCCGCAGGCGAAAAGCCAGCGCCGTGAACGCCTCTCGCACCAGGCAGGAGCGGGATGCGGACCGGTGAGGCAACGCGGGCCGAGAACGTCACGGTGTTGACGACCACAAGACCACCGTCGGCAAGTCGGACAGACAGCACCTCTCGACGTATGGTCGGGACGTGAGGTGCCGCCGCGCCCGACGGCGAGACCCACAAGGCGAGGGTCAGGAGCAGCGTTACGGTGGCCAGCGCCTTAGCCCTCACGGATTCACCGGGACGTAGGGCAGGATCCCCGACGCGAGCTGGCTGTAACTCAAGTCGCCCGATGCCGTGCCACGGATGACACCGTCCCGGTCCAAAAACATTACCGTGGGAATGGTCTGCACCTGGTACGTATCGGAAACCTGCCCGGTTCGGTCGAGCAGGATTGGAAATGTGATGCCGTAGGTCTGGGCAAAGAGGTCCACCGCTCCTATATCAGGTTCCGAGATGGTCATATCGATTCCGACCACCGCCACCTGCCCGCGCGCCTGTCGGTACAGCGCCTCAAGGGACGGCGCCTCGTCCCGACAGGCCTGACACCAGGAGGTGAAGAAATCAAGGAGCACCGGGTGGCCACGGAAGGTTTGCAACGAAACCCTACCGCCCGGGAGAGCGGAGAGCGAAAAGCCAGGTGCACGCGCACCGACCTGCACCCCGACGCCCTGCGCCCCCGAACCGCGCGCCGTATAGAGAAGCAGCGCCAAAACCGTCACAGCTGCGATAGGTAGTGCCACGATTGCCCAAGGCGGCGTTCTCCTACCAGTATTGTGCTTACCCAACGGTGTCACTTCCCAAGTACGCGACGTGCCGTTCCTGACGTAGGGTGAGAATGGCCGTCATGGACCGATTCTGGCAGTCACACGAGAGACCGCTCTCCTAGGACGAGCCAGAGGTGTCTCCTTTAGACCTGTGCGACAACGCGTTCGCGACCAGCGACTTAACCGATAAGACACCGGCATGCTCCCAGAGCATCCTGCCCTGAGGGGAAACAAGGGCTATGGTCGGAAGCTCCGTCACCCCGAACCGGTCGAATACGGCGCCGCTGTTGTCGAGGGCAACCGGGTAGTCGATCTTGTGGGATACGAGATACGAACGGACGTATGCCGTGGATGGCTCCGTCAGCCTGAGGTCGACGGCGACGAGCGGCGGCAAGCTTGGATCGGCCTGCTGATGCCGGACGTAGGCCTGGAGTGTCGGGATCTCCTCCTGGCACGCGTGACACCAGGTGGCGAAAAAGTCGACCAGGGTCGCCTTGCCCCCGGGGACCGCCACCCGCGTGGAACTCCCGTTCAGGAGACCGCCCAGATGAAACGCCACATTCTGGAGCGGCGTATTGCTCGGATGCGCGTTGACAAGGTTGGTGTAGGGATCGGGTAGGCGAGCCGGGGTCTGTAGCGACCGTGAGACGTACTCCGCGAGGACGTACGCTTGGTCGGGGATGTTGCGCCGGACCCCACTGTTGAGGAAGACCCGAACCTCTCGCCCACGCGGGTCGATGACATAGATAGCCGGGGTGTGGGTCACCTGCCCGCGAATCGCTCGCGCCTCGATGGCGTACGCGTGCCAGATCGGCCGAAGCTGCGCCACCGTTCCGGTGAGAAAGAGCCACTTGTGCAACATGCCATGTTGGATCGACCACTGACGAACGTCGGTGACAGATGTGGCGATCGGGTTCGAGTTGACGGCTACCAGTTGAACCCGGCCGGCGGATGGTCCCAGAAGGCGCATCGCATCTAGCAGGGTCTGGACGGTGAGCGGGCACACCGTTGTGCAGCGGCTATCGATGAAGGACAGAACCACCGTCTTGCCACGCAGGCTGCTCAGGGTGATCTGGCGGCCGAATTGATCCCATAGCCGGAAGTTCGGTGCGGCGCGGTTGCCGAGCGGAGCCCCCGGGTCGACTCCGTACCGGGCCCCGGGCACCTTGATCGGACCCTGGCCAAGAATGTCGGTGCTGTGCCATAGACCGATGCCGGCTGTAACGGTCAGCGTGAGGGCAACGGCACCAAGGGCCCATCGGCGATCCCACCTTGGCCCTGGATTCACGAAGCTCCCCCCTGTCCTTGAAAGTCGGGGCGTAGGTCATGGCGCGGAGCGTTGGGATAGCCGCCCGACTCCGCTGACGCGGTAGCTGCTCAAGGACATTGCCGATCTTGGGGTTTCAGCATCGCTGCTCGTCGGCCTGGAGCCGGACGTCGCCAAGTGCGCCCCGGATCCCCAGGAGGCCGTTCCCGATCACCAGCCGCGGCATCATCATCCGGCGGTCCTGCAGGTCCCGTGGCAGCTCCGACCAGCTCCCACGGACCCGCTAGCCGGGGACCACGGCCCCCACACCTCCTTGCGGCCGTTCACTAGGCCTGCCACCGCCACCAACTGCGCCGCCTGCTTCCGCTCCAGTCCCGCCTTCACGTACAGCCCGTCCACCCATAGGTAGGCGAACTCCAGATCGTCCAGTCGCTTGCTCTGCCAGCTCTCCCATTCCGCCCGCCGCCGCTCTTTCAGCTCGCCACCTTGCTTGCCGACGAGGGCGCCTGTTTGCCGAGCAGGCCGGCAGGGCCAGGCCGAAGTCCCCCTCTGCCAGCCCGTGCAGGTACAGCTCCGGCAAGAGGTTTGAGACCTCTCGGGTGCGCCGCACGAACAGGGGCAAGAATCTCGGACCGCTCCTGCAGGCCCCGCACCCGGGGGACGGCGCTCGGTGCCCGTCCCCGGGGGTGTCGTCAGCTTGCGAGGCTTACCGTAGCCGTTTGATTAGCTGGCCAAGGATGCGCCGAGGACCGGCGCCGGTGGCGGACCCGGCCCAGCCATGCGCTCACCTCCTCTCTCCTGCTGGATCATCCGGGGGACGTGGTTCCTAAGCCACCCCTCCTCCCCAGTCGGGGCTTGAGGAGAGGTTCGCCGACGTGGACCGCTCCTTCATGGCGACGGCTCTCCTCCCTTGGCTTCCAAGCCGTGTGGTATCTCTCCAGGAGGCGGTGACACCGTCATCAGCATTTGCGCACCGTTTTTCAGGCTACCTCCTGAGCGCCACGAGCCAGGGCCAGGTCGCAAGTGCCGTCGACATAGGCCCTGCGCCTCCTCGGCTCCCGGCCAAGACGCAGAGGGTGCTGCATAGTTCCTGTGGCACCGCCCCTCAGCTGTTGCGCTTCAGGTACCGTTCCGGATCGTTCAGGAAGCGATCCTTGCAGCCCTGCGCGCAGAAGTAGTACGTCTGTCCGTCGTGCTCGGCCTTGATGGCCTTGGTCTCGTCCACGTTCATCTGGCACACTGGATCCTTCGCCATGGGGGTTCCTCCTTAGAGGTGTGTTCGTGGGCGCCGGACGACTGCCACGTCCGGCGCGGATCCTACGTCATCGTCCGGCCCGCGGCGTTCGTGAGATACTGCTCGGGATGCGCCTCGAAGTCCTCGCGGCAGGCGGTGTTGCAGAAGAAATAGGTGTGACCCTGGTAGTCCAGTCGGTCGGCTTCCTGGCCGATCGTGACGGTCATTCCGCATACCGGATCGACCGCGGTCACATACCGTGCCGGGTCCGCATCGAACTCCTCCTTGCAGGCCAGGTTGCAGAACAGGTAGCGAACGCCGTCGTACGTCGATGAACCCGCTTCGCTGCCTGCCGTTACCCGCATGCCGCAGACGGGATCCACGGACTCGTAGGACTTGGGTTCCCCAGCGTCCTCTCCCTCCGGCCGTTGCCCACCGCCACCGTCCTGCGCGACCTCGGACCTCGCCTCCTCCTCCGCCCACCGCTCCTCGGTCCGCGTCAGGCCGCGCATCGGGTTGTAGCGGTTGAGCAGCGCCGAGTTGGTCGTCACGAACACGGACGAGAAGGCCATGGCCGCCCCTGAAAGGACAGGCATGAGGAGGTTGAGCCCCGCGACAGGGATGAGCACCACGTTGTAGATGAACGCCCAGAACAGGTTCTGGCGGATCTTGCCGAGGGTCGCCTTGCTGAGCCTGAGGGCGGCCGGCAGCCCCCGCAGATCGCCGCTCATCAGCGTGATGCCCGATGCCGCGATGGCCACGTCGGTACCCGTCCCGATCGCCACGCCGACGTCCGCCGTGGCGAGTGCCGGGGCATCGTTGATGCCGTCGCCGGTCATGGCCACGACATGGCCTTCCTGGCGCAGGCGGGCGACGACCGTCGCCTTGTCCGCCGGCAGCACCTCGGCGATGACGCGCTCGCGCGAGATTCCCACCTGGTCGGCCACCGCCTCGGCCACGCGGCGGCTGTCGCCGGTCAGGAGATAGACGGCGTACCCAGCAGCCGTCAGGGCGTCGATCGCTTCTTGCGCGGTGTCCTTGACGGTGTCTGCGACGGCGATCACGCCCGCCGCCCGGCCGTCGACCGCGACGTATAGGGGCGTCTTGCCTGCCTCCTCCAGGGCGCGGCCCGCCGCCTCCAGCGCGGCGCCGTCCACGCCGGCCTGGGCGAGAAAGCTCAGGCGCCCGACCAGCACCTCCCCGTTGGGCGTACGCCCGCGCACGCCGCGACCGGGAACCGCCTCGAAGGCCTCGACCCTCGGCAGCTCCAGCCGGCGCTCCCGCGCTGCGGCCACGACCGCGCGCCCAAGTGGGTGCTCCGAAAACGTCTCCACCGCCGCGGCCAGGGCGAGGAGCTCGTCCTCGGTCGCTCCAGCCACCGCAAGCACATCCGTGACGGCGGGCCGCCCCCGCGTCACCGTGCCGGTCTTGTCCAGCACCACGGTGTCCACGCGCGCCGCCCGCTCCAGATGCTCACCGCCGCGGATCAGGATGCCGCGCCGTGCGCCCACGCCCGTACCCGCAACGAGGGCCGTCGGCGTCGCCAGCCCAAGGGCGCACGGGCACGCCACCACCAGCACCGCCACTGCAGGCACCAGGGCCGTTCCCACCTGGCCGGTGATGGCAAGCCAGGCGACGAACACCACGGCCGCCACGGCGATGACGATGGGTACGAAGATGCTCGAGATGCGGTCGACGAGGTGTTCGACCGGCGCCTTCTCGGCCTGGGCCGCCTCGACGATCGACACGATCTGCGCCAGGACGGTATCCCGGCCCACCTTCGTGGCCCGCATGCGCAGCGTGCCGGTCTGGTTGAGGGTCGCTCCCACGACCCCGTCGCCGGGCCGCTTGGTCACCGGCAACGGCTCGCCGGTGAGCATCGACTCGTCCACGCTGCTCTGGCCGGCGAGGATCACGCCGTCGGTGGGGATGCTCTCGCCCGGGCGCACTACCAGCTCCATGCCAACCTCGACGTCCTCGATCGGCACGTCGCGCTCGCCCGCCGCAGTGACGGCGTGCGCCAAGCGCGGGCTGAGCCCCATGAGCTGGCGGATGGCCGAGGACGTGGCTCCCTTGGCGCGCGCCTCCACGAACTTTCCGAGCGATACCAGGGTGAGGACGATGGCGCTCGAGTCGAAGTAGGTGGCAGCGCCGGTTCCCAACAGGACGGCGGCCGCGCTGTACACGTACGCGGCGCTCGTGCCCAGGGCCACCAGCACCGACATGTTGGCGTTGCGGTTCTTGAGGTTGTGGTAGGAGTCGACGTAGTACGACCAGCCGACGTACCCCTGGACGATCGTGGCGAGAGCCAGCTGCAGCCACCTGTCGGATAGCACCTGCACCAGCGTCCCGCGTGCGCCGACGAGGGTCACCACGAGCCACGCGGCGAGGGGGAGGGAGAAGATCGCGCCTAGCCAGAACCGCCGTGCCCACTTCGCGATCTCGGCCTCTCGCGCTCGCTGCCCGGCGTCGTGCTGGGGAGCGAGTTCGCGCGTGGCGATGCCCCAGCTTCGAAGCGTGCGCCGCAGGTCGGCCGCCGACACG
Source organism: Bacillota bacterium (assembly GCA_023512375.1). Taxonomy (GTDB): domain Bacteria; phylum Bacillota; class Sulfobacillia; order JAJZYS01; family JAILZS01; genus JAILZS01. The sequence continues at coordinate 13,806 of JAILZS010000017.1, forward strand.
CTGTCCGGCAGGTAGGTTACCGCCAGGGCGTTGGCCGTCCCGTCGTAGCGCACCCTGACCACACCCGCGATGGCGCCGACGCGACCCAGGAGGGAACCTGCATCGGCCGGAGGTTCCTCCAGCTCGAGGCGGGTGGCATCGGTCACGGCGCGGTAACCGATGTCCTGGATCTTGCCGAGGATTCCTTCCAGGTCCGCCCGCCCCGGGTCGAGCCGCACCACGGCCTTCTCGGTCCCGAAGTTGACGCTGGCCGCTTCGACGCCCTCCATGCCCCTGACGCCACGTTCGATGCGCAGGGCGCACGAGGCGCAGGTCATGCCGGCGATGCCGATCTGGACTTCCAGCGCCCCAGGCTGGGTCTTGCTGTCCGCTTCCTTGCGCGTTGCCATGCAAACGGTCCCCCCCGCCGGAATCCCTGCGCGCCGGCCCGCCGGGCATTCAGGCCGGCACGTGCGGTGCAGGCGCGTGACACGTGCACAGCGGTCCGCCGGTGGCGGCCGGTTTGTCGAGGCTGGCCGGCCCGCCGTGCCCGTTGACGAGGCTCTTCTCATAGCGCAGGGCACCGAGGAGCTCGTCGATGATCTCCTTGCCCATGCCGCGCCGGATCGCGTCGGAGACGCAGGTCGAAAGGTGGTTGCGTAGGAGGATGAGCTGAATGCCTTCGAGGGCGCCCTGGACGGCCGCCACCTGCTTCATGAGATCGACGCAGTACACGTCCTGTTCGACCATGCGCTCCACGCTCTCCAGATGGCCGACGGCGCTCCTCAGACGGAGAAGCGTTTCGCGTTTCAGGTCGGGGAGCATCTGTCTGCCTCCTTCCACCCCAGGGGGGGTGGGGTCCGGAGAGACGTTAACCCACCACCGGCATCTTGTCAAACGCGGAGGCGGGCCCACCAGGCGCCCGGTCACCAACCCCGACTTCCCGGGGGGGCGGGGGAAAGCGCGTGCAAGGTGCTGGTGGAGGCGCGCATGAAGCAGGCCCGCAGGCCCGGGCACCGTCTGGGCAGCCAGGCGGTCGGAACGCTCAGGGCGCGGCACCGTTCGGGCGAGTGGGCCAACGCTTGGGTCACCGCGCCTCGCCGGTGCCGTCCGCCCGCACGTTGCCCGGACCGACCCCGGGCTGCGTGACCCCCCGATGGTGGGGCGCCCCCCCTGGCGAACCGGCGTTGACGTGGGGTGGCTCGACGGTCAACGTGGTCTGTGTGGTCTCGGGAAGAAGGGGATCTTGTGGTGCGGAAAGTGGGAATCCGGGAAGCCAAGGCCAGGCTGAGCGAACTCCTCCGCGATGTGCGGCAGGGCGGGGAGTGGATCCTGACCGAGCGCGGCAAGCCCATCGCGCGCCTCGCGCCCGTGCGTCGAGACGACCTCACCCTGGCCGACCGTGTGCGGCGGCTGGAAGAACGCGGCTTGGTGGCGCCGCTGGGCCATGAACAGCGCCCCCTTCCCCCGCCTCTGCCCCTCGAGTCCGGTCTTGCCACCCGGTGGCTGGAGGAGGAGCGCCGGCATGGCCGGTGAGCGGGCGGTGTATTGGGCCGCCTCGGCGGTCCTCGCACGGCTGTTCCTCGACGAGCACAGCTCGGAGGCGGAGCGTTGGGCGCAAAGGCCCGCGTACCATTTCCTATCGGGTCTGGCGTATGCGGAGGTTCAGGCCGTCATCGCGCGCGTGAGGCGGGAGCGGCGCCTGGCCGACGTCCTGGTCGAGGCCGCCCAGGAGGCGGTGCGGACGGGGACGTGGCGGGCGATGTTCGCGTCGGCGCCATGGGGATGGATCGAAGCCCTGGCGCGGCGCCATCCTCCGCGGGGGGCGGGTCTCTGGCACCTTGCCGTAGCTTGTGCCCTGCGGGAGGAACTGGGCGAGGTCGCTCTCTGACCAAGCGCTCCACCAGGCCGCGCGCGGTGAGGGAGCGGCCGCGACGTAGCGGCTGCCAAGAGACGGCGGCGCCCCCTGCCCGGGTCGGCGATCCAACCCCTGCGGGCGTTTGGGCGGCGAGGCACGGTACGGCGTTTGCCAGCCGGTGGAGGCGACGCGTCCCATGGGAGGCGACGGTGAGGGGCGTGGGGGACGGCCGAGGCGAAGGGAGGGGACAGAGCCGGTGCATGCGACGGACCGCCGCGCGCATCGCCTGGATCGGAATCGGAACGCTACGCCGGTAGGCCGGCGGCTTGCCCGGCGGGGGGAAGAGATGCTCGCGGCGGCGCGCGTCCTGGCTGCCGCGCTGCGGCGCCGCGGAGCCACCCGCACTCTCCTGTTCGGCTCCCTGGCGCGAGGGCCGGACGCGGTCGGCCCGACGAGCGACGTCGACCTTGTCGTCGTCATGCCGGGTGTCGGGGGAGAGCGCATGCATCGGCGGCTCGTGGATCTTCCTGAGGTGGTCGGGTTTCCCTATGCCCTCGACCTGTTCGTCTACACTCCCGAAGAATGGGAGCGTGTGGTGAAGACGGCATTCGTCGAGCGGGAGATCCTGACCCGGGGGGTGGTGCTCACGTGAGCGGCGAGCGGGAGGCGCGGCTGTGGTTCGCGCAGGCACTGGCCGACCTCGACACCGCGAGGGACAACGCGCGTTCCCATCCCGACGCCGCCTGCCTCATGGCCCAGCAGGCGGCCGAAAAGGCCCTCAAGGCGTTGGAGGCGCCCGGTCCGAACCACGGCCGGTGCCGGCCGCAGGCGCCGTAGGGGAGGGGACGCCGAACGCATGCCCCGACAGAGTGCACTCGCGCTGGACGCGAGACTCAGCCGGGGCGCCGCGGTTGTGTCGGTACGGTTCCGCCACGCCGACAGCGACGTGGCGCTCGCCCATATCCGCAAGACGGCCGTCCACATCCGTTCCATCCTCGCCTGGGCGGAGGTGCGCGCTGTCACGGCGAGGCACCTCCGGACGGATCCGGCCCGCTCCGCGGTCACTCGAAGTCGCCGGCGCGCGCCACCTGAGGACCGGCCCGTCGCTTGCGCGCGTGCGCGCCTTGGCCCGACGCCGGCCCCTGCGGTGAGCTGACACGTGGCACCCTGCGACGGCACGGACCGTCGCTGATGAGGTGGGGACCGTCCGACTCACCCTCGGCCGGGCGGTGGGAGAAGCGGCGGACGGAGAGGGGCTCGGACCCGGGGGCTATCGCGCGCGTGGACACGTGCGCCGCATGGGACCGCCGCTTGTCGGGTGAGGAAGAATCGCGGCGCCCTACGGCGGTGCGCCTTCGCCGGGCGGCCGTTCGGCCCTTGCCTCCCGCCCGGGAGACAGGGGCGATGTGCGCGCCCGGCGACGTCCCGCCGGGCGGCAGGCGGGCGCCCGGCACCGCCTCACACGCGCGCCGGCCGGGGCGTACGCAGGGCGCGAAGCGCCTCCTCCCACCGCGCAAGTTCGTCCAGCATGGCCGTGGCGGCGGCGCGGAGCGTCTCGTTCGGGCGGAATTCCCCCTGTTCGTCGATGAACTCCCGCACGAACGGGATGTGCACGGCCTCGGGGAGCGGCACCACCTTCAGGGTGGTGACCACCTCCTTCACCTGCTGCACCGCCCGCGTTCCGGCGCTGACGCCGCCGTAGCTCACGAACCCGAGCGGCTTGTAGGCCCACTCCTGGTGCAGGTAGTCGATGGCGTTCTTCAGCGGGGCGCTCATGCCGTAGTTGTACTCGGGGATCACCCAGGCGAAGGCGTCCGCCGCCTCCACGCGCGCGCTCCAGGCGCGGGTGTGATCGTGGACGTAGCGCCGAAGGCGGGGGTGGTGGGGCTCGTCCATGAACGGCAGACGGAGCTCCGCAAGGTCCACCACGTCGAGGTCGAAATGGCCGTGTCGCCGCGCCTCGGCCTCGAACCACCGGGCTACGGGCAGGCCGGCGCGGCCCGGCCGGACGCTGGCGATGAGGATCTGCAACGTCGGCAAACCTCTCCCTCCTCAACTTCGGAAAGTATAGCGATTGATCAGGCGGGGCAGCAAGCCGGGGACAAGGCAGGGATCGAAACATAGGTCAAGAAAGTAGATATGGATTCGGGAATATGCAGACCGAAGGAGGCCTCCGCCGTGGCGATCGCCGACGAGCTCCTGGCCGCCAACGCCCGCTACGCCCAAGGATTCACCCTGGGAGGTCTCGCCACGCCGCCTTCGCGCCGCCTGGCCGTGGTGGCGTGCATGGACGCCCGCCTCAACGTGTACGCCCTCCTGGGCCTGCGCGAGGGGGAGGCGCACGTCCTGCGCAACGCCGGCGGCGCCGTCACCGACGACGTCGTGCGCTCGCTGGTGATCTCCCAACGCCTGTTGGGCACGCGCTCCATCGTCCTCGTGCACCACACCGACTGCGGCATGCTCACGTTCACCGACGACGCCCTGAGGGCCGACGTCGAACGCGACGTGGGCATCCGCCCCCCCTTCGCCTTTGAGGCCTTCTCCGACCTCGAGGGGGACGTGCGCCAGTCGATCGCCCGCCTGCGCGCCTCTCCCTTCCTCCCCCACCGCGACGACATCCACGGCTTCGTGTACGACGTGCGCACCGGCCGGCTCTCCGAGGTACCCGTCTGACGGCGTCTCGCGATCCGGGATCTCCGGCTGCCGACAGCTCTGCTTTCCATTGGCAGAAATCCTGTCCTCGGCACGCGGGAAGGAATGTCGACGCGTGTCGTGGAAGCCCTCTGGGAATCCGTCCCACGGGGTGGTGCGAGGCCGATGGCGAGCGTGGGCCGGGGGGACCGCTCCGCCCGAGATCTGACCCTGGAACCCGTCTTCCAGCCCATCGTCGACCTCCGGACCGGGCGGGTGGTCGCCTACGAAGCCCTCAGCCGGCCGCGCGCCCCCGACGGCACGCTGCTTCGTGCGGCCGACGTCTTCCAGGCGGCGGAGGCGGGCGGCTACGCCCCCGACCTCGACCGTATGGCCATCGACGCCGTGGCTCGCCGGGCGGAGGACCTCCCGCCCGGCTGCCGCCTGTTCGTCAACGTCTCGCCCGCCACCCTCCTCTCCGGACCCGGCGCCTTGGCGCCGCTCGTTCCCCTGGCGGGGCGGGTGGTGCTCGAGCTCACGGAGCGCCGCCCGGTCGCCTCCGCCGAGGAGCCGCTCTTCCGCCGCCGCCTCGCCCGCCTGCGCCGGGCGGGGTTCGCCCTCGCCCTCGACGACCTAGGCGACGGCTACGCCGGCCTGGGGCGGGTGCTCACCGTCGAGCCCGAGTACATCAAGCTCGGCATGTCGATCGTGCACGGCGTGCACGCCGACCGGCGGCGCGCCGCCATGGTGGGGGCGATGGTGCACTTCGCCCGCCGCGCCGGGGCCCTCTTGGTGGCGGAGGGGATCGAGACCGAGGTGGGGCGCGCCACGCTGCGGGAACTCGGCGTCGACCTGGGGCAGGGGTTCCTCTTCGCCCCGCCCCAGGCCGCCTTCGTCCGCCCCTCGACCCCGCTACCGGCGGCGGCCGACGACGTCCACCCCTGGCTGGAGGAGGCCCTCGCCGCCCTGTCGCCCCTCATGGCCGAGGTGCGCCGCCGCCCGGCCCGGCCAGAGGCGCTCACCCGCGCCACCCTCGGCACCTTGCGCCGCCTCGTGCCGGCCGACGCCTACGGCGTGCGCCGCCTGGGGTCCACGGGCCTCACCCTCCTCGTGCTGGAGGGCGACCTTGCCCTTCCCGCCCGCGTCGACCCGGGGTCGGACCACCCTGCCGCCCGCGCCTTGCGTGCCGGCCGCGCCCTAGCGGCGGAGGGAGGTGGCGGCGCGGCGGATCCCACCGCCGTCGCCGCCGCCCCGGTGTACGCGGCGGGCAGGCCTTGGGGCACGGTGGAGGTGGCCTTCGCCCGACCCGACCGGATGCGGCCGCAGGGGGTGGACGCGGTCGCGGCCATCGCCCTCCTCCTGGGGCTTTTGGTGACGGCGGCGCCGCCACGCCTCCGCCCCCCGACGGTCGCCGGGGGCGAGGAGGCGTGACGCCGCCTGCCGGCTCCGCCGCCTTCCATCGCCTGCGGGACGTCTCCGCCCGGGCGCCCTTCACCCTCCACCTGGTGTTCGCCGACGGCGCCCACCGCCTGGTCGACCTGGAGCCGTACATCCTGGCCACCGACCGGCCGGCCGTCGCCGCCCTGCGGGAGTGGGCGGCGTTCTCCCAGGCAAGGGTGGGGGACGACGGCATGACCGTCGTCTGGCCGAGCGGCTGGGACCTCGACGCCGCCGTCCTGTACGGGCGGGGGACGCCCTGCACCTGCCGCATGCGGCCGTAGCGCTCCCGCGGGTCACCCCGCCGGGGGGGAGGGGACGGGGGCCGGGCGACCCCAACGGTACCCCTGGGCGGCGGTCAGCCCGAGAGATCGCACGAGCGCCTCCTCCTCGGCCGTCTCCACCCCTTCCGCCACCACGGTGACGCCGCACTCCCGCCCCCACGCCGCCAGGTGGCCCAGCAGGCGGCCGGCGACGGCGCTCTCCCGCGCCGCCCACAGCCAGGTGCGGTCCACCTTCACCCACTCGGGTCGAAGGCCCGTGAGGCGGCCGATGTCGTGCCAGCCTGCGCCCCAGTCGTCCACGGCGAAGGCCACGTCCGGATAGCGCCGCCGGAGATCGGCCCAGTCCTCGGGCAGGCCGCAGGCGAAGTCCGCCTCGGAGAGCTCGATCACCACCTGCTCCGGCGCAAGCGGCAACCGCGTGAGCCAACGGCGAAACCACGCCGGACGGGCGAGGGTGGGGCGGCGCACGTTCACCGACAGGCGGACGCCCTCGGGCCAAGCGGGAAGGCGGCCCAGGGAGCGGCCGAGGGCGGTGAGGCACCGCCGGTCGCCTGCCCCCAGCGCCGCCGGACCCGCCGCCTCCAGGGCGGCGAAGAAGGCGTCGGGCATGAGCGCCTCCTCCCCCAGGCGCAGGCGGGAGAGGGCCTCGTAGGCGATGGTACGCCCGTCCGCGAGCGAGATCACCGGTTGGAAGACCGGCGTCACCTCGAGGCCGTCGAGATCGGGGACGGCGGCGGGGGAGGGGGCGAGGGCGTCGCGCACCCACGTCCAGACGCCGGCCTGGCCCCCTGCGATCGGCACGACCTCCTCCAGCGCCCACCACCCTTCGCCGTCCGGGCGGCGCGCCCGCACCAGGCGCCGCCGCCTGCGGGCCGGTGCGGGCGGCGGCAGGCCCGGGGCGCCGGGGGCGGCGCGAGCCAGATCCTCGCGCCGCCAGCCGGTGAGGCGGACGTACGCGCGGTTGACGGCCACCACCTCGCCCCGGCCGTCGGCGACAACGGCCGCCTCTCCCCACCGCGCCACCAGACGCGCGGGGTCCGAGGGCGGGCGGCGGGGACCGGGCGGAGGCTCCCCCTTCGGAGGCGTCGGGCGGCGCGGCGCGGAGGCGATCACGGGCGTACCCTCCCTTCCCCAGCGCGCCTGGGGGCGGAGGGGGGACGGGAGGGGGCGCGCTGTCCTCGTCCAGGGTGCCGTCCGGGCATAGGGCGGTCCACGGGCGAAGGAGGCAAGGCGGGGGGACGAAGGGCCCGCGCCCGCGCGCCCTTCGTCCCCCCGCGCCGCCTACTCGTAGCGCAGCGCCTGCATGGGCATGAGGCGGCTGGCGCGCACGGCGGGGTAGGCGCCGAAGACCACGCCCACCGCCACCGAGAAGGCGAGGGCCACCAGGTCGGAGGAGGCGGACGGGGAGGCGGCCACCCCCAGCGCCCGCCCGCCCAGGAGCGTGATGAGGCTTCCCACCGCCACCCCCAGCACCCCGCCGGCGAGGGAGAGGAGGACCGCCTCGAGCACGAACTGGGAGAGGATGTCGGCCCGCCGCGCCCCCACCGCCTTGCGGATGCCGATCTCGCGCGTGCGCTCGGTGACGGACACAAGCATGATGTTCATGATCCCGATGCCGCCCACCAAAAGCGAGATGCCGGCGATGGCGCCCAGGAAGGTGGTGAGCTCGGCGGTCACGGTGTTCAGGGTGGACAGGACCTGGGTCTGGCTCGTGACCGTGAAGTCGGGCGCGCTCCCCGGGGCGAGGCCCTGGATGGCTGTGAGAGCGGCGTCGATCTCCGCCGTGGCCAGGGCCATCTCCCCGGCGGAGCGAGCCGAGGCGTAGATCGCGCTCAGGTCGGCCGGGCCGGTGAGCTCGCCCATGGCGGTGGTGATGGGCACGAAGGCGCTCAGGTCTTGGTTCGTGGCGCCGCTCTGGCCGAGCGGCGCGAGCACGCCCACGACCGTGAAGGGAAGCCCGTTCACCTCCACCGTGGCGCCCACCGCCCCGGGCGGGTCGGAGCTGCCGAACAGGTCGGCCGCCGCCTGCGCGCCCAGGACGATGTCCGCCGCCCCCGCCGCCTGCGCCGCGGGGGAGAAGAAGCTCCCCTCCGCCAGGCGCAGGTTGCGCACGCGCGCGATGTCCACGGTGGTGGCCTCGGTGGGCACGGTGGCGCTGGTCGACCCGTAGGCGAGGGTGGCGGCGGTGGTGATGACGGGCGCCATGGCGTCCACCGCTGGCACCGCCGCCTGGAGCGCCTGCTCCTGGGCGAGGGTGATGGGCGCCTGCTGCGGGCTCACGAAGCCCGTGGCGGTGGCGGCGCCGGGCGAGACCACCAGGAGGTTTGTCCCCAGGCCCTCCACGGTGCTCTCCACGCGCGAGGTGGTGGCCCGCCCCAGGGAGGTGAGGGCGATCACCGCCGCCACGCCGATCACCACCCCGAGGATCGTGAGAAGCGACCGGAGGCGGTTGACGAGAACGGCCCGAAGGGCCATGCCCAGGCCGGCCGCGCTAACCACCGCCCGCACCCCCCGCGGCGGACGGGGCGTCCGGCCGCCGCCGGTCCCACTCCACCCGGCCGTCGAAGATGTGCACCTCGCGCCGGGCGCGCGCCGCCACCGTCGGGTCGTGCGTGACGAGGACGACCGTCCTCCCCTCCGCGTTCAGGCCGGCCAGCTGGTCGAGCACCACCCGGCCCGAGTGGCTGTCCAGGTTGCCCGTGGGCTCGTCCGCCAGGATGAGGGGCGGGTCGAGGGCGAGGGCGCGGCAGATGGCGACGCGCTGCTGCTCGCCGCCGGACATCTGGACGGGGCGCTGGCGGGCGTGCTCGCCGATGCCCGCCCACTCGAGCAGGGCCTGCGCCCGCCGGCGGCGCTCGGCGGGGGGGACGCGGGCGTACACCATGGGCAGCTCCACGTTCTCCAGGGCGGTGAGGGTGGGTACGAGGTGGAAGCCCTGGAAGACGAAGCCGATCGTGCGGCTGCGCAGGCGCGCCATCGCGTCCTCGCTCAGGCCGGCCACCTCCACCCCCTCCAGGCGGTAGCGCCCGCCCGTGGGGCGGTCGAGGACGCCGATGATGCTCATGAGGGTGGACTTGCCGTGGCCGCTGGGGCCGGTGACGGCCACGAACTCGCCCCGCTCCACGGCGAGGTCGATGCCCCGCAGGGCGGGGTAGACGCCGCCCCCCACCGGGAACCCCTTCGTCACGCCCTCGAGCTCGATGAAGGCGCTCACGACCCTGCGCCCGCCGCGCCCGCGGCGCCTGCGCCCGCACCGCCGCCGCCGAAGTCGCGCCGGCCGGCGAAGCCGCCCCCGAAGCCGCCGCCGAACCCGAGGCCGCCCAGGCCGCCCCCGATCCGGACGCCCCCCGCCTGCGTGCCGGAGGCGGCGGCCGCGGCGGCGATCTCCTGCGGGGTGTAAGGGTAGATGCGTTCGCCCACGCTCAGGCCGCGCAGCACCTGCACCTGGGTGGCGGTCTCGAGCCCGGTCACCACGGGCACGAACTCGACGCCTGGGGCGACGGCGAAGGCGAAGGCGCTACCGCCGGCGAAGGGGAGGCGGAAGTTCGACGCGCCGCCCTGCCCGCGGCCGCCGGTGCCGAACCCCCGCCCGGCGCCTGCACCCCCGCCCCGGCCGCCTGCGCCGCCGGGGGCGAAGGCGCCGGTGCGGGCGCCGCCCGCCCGCCGCCCCGACAGGGAGAGGACGCGCGTCCCCTTGGGGAGGGGCCCGGCCACGTACACGCCGGTGAGGCGGCCCAGCGTCTGGAGGGCGTAGCTGGGGATGACGATGGCGTTTCGCACGGTTTGGGTGGTGATCGTCACGTCGGCCGTGGCGCCGGGGAGGAGGGCTTGGGAGGCGTTCGCCGGCGGGTCGACGGCGATGGTCACCGGCCATTCGGGCACGCCGGAGGAGGTGACCGCCTGGGGCTGGACGGCGGTGACTCGACCGGCCAGGGTGAGGCCGGAAGAGGTGACGGCGACGCTCGCCGCCTGGCCCGGCCGCACCTCGAACACCTGGTTTTGGGGCACGGCGGCGCTCACCTCCATCGCCCCCGCCCCCCCTGCCGCCAGGGTGAAGGCGGCGCTCCCGGGCGAGGCCTCCTGCCCGGGGGAGACGTCGACGGCCGTCACCAGGCCGGCGACGGGGGCGCGCAGGGTGAGGGCGGCGGCCACCTGCTCCTCCGCGGCCAGCTGATCCTGGGCCTGGGCGACCGCCGCCTGGTCGGCCGCCACCTCGGCTGCGGGCGGGGGAGCGACGGCGGCCTTCGCCGCCGCCTCCGCCGCCGCCAGGGAGGCGCGGGCGCTCGCCACCTGCTCCTCCGCCTGGCGCACGCTGTAGGGGCTGGGGGAGGCGCTCGCCTTCGCCTGGGCGATCGTCCCCTGCAGGGAGGCTTGGGCCTCGGCCACGCCGATGCGGGCCTGGACGAGGGAGGAGGGCGCCGGCTGGACGGAGGCCCGGATGGAGGCCTGGGTGGAGGCGAGGGAGGCCTCCGCCTGGATGAGGTTCTCCTCGTCCGCCTGGACGGCCAGCTCCGCCTGCCGGGTGCCGGCCGCCGCCGCCGTCTGGGCGAGGCGGTAGGCGGCCTGGTCGTTCGCCACCGTCTGCTCCGCCTGCGTGAGCTGGTCCTGCGCCGCCTGCACGGCGTCTTGGTCCTGGGTGAGGGTGGCGGAGGCCACCGGCGCCTCGGCCTGGCGCAGGGCGTCCTGGGCCGCCTTGACCGCCAGCTGGTCCTGCGCCACCTGGGCCTGGAGCTGATCCAGGGTGGCCCGGTTCTGGGGCGTGTTCACCCCGTCGGTCTGGGCCTGGGCGAGGTTGGCCTGGGCCGCTGCGGCGTTCGCCTGCGCCACCTGGAGGTTGCTCTCCGCCTGGGCCAGGTTGGCCTGGTCGGCGGCCAGGACGGTGCCGCTGGCGGCGGCGGGCGCCTGGGCCTGGGCGAGGTTGGCCTGGGCCGCCTCAAGGTTGGCCTGGTCGGTGGCGATCGCCGTCTGGTCGCGCGTCACCGCCGCCTGGGCCTGGGCCACCTGGGCCTCGGCCTGGGGGCAGGAGAGGGTGGAGCCCGACGAGGAGACCGAACCGGAGCCGCTGCAGGCCGCGTCCTCCACCTGGATGTCGGCGGAGAGGCTGCTCTCGTCCGCCGTCAGGGCGGCCTCGGCGTCGCTCAGGTTGCCCTGCGCCTGGGTGAGCGACGCCTGGGCGGCGAGGACCTGGGCGCTGGTGGCAGAGGGGTCGGCCTGGTCGGCCGCGAGCTGCTCCTGCGCCCGGGTGACGGCGGCGCTGTCGGCGTTCACCTGCGCCTGGGCCTGGGCGAGGGCGCTCTGGTCGCTGGCGAGCTGGCTCTGGAAGTCGGCCTGGACGACGGCCTGTTCGTCGGCCAGGGCGGCCTGGGCCTGGGTGAGGGCGAGCTGGGCCTTCTGCAGGTTGTCCTCGTCCGCCGCCAGGGCGAGGGCGGTCGGGGGGGCGACGTCGGCCGCCAGCTTGGCCTTGGCGCTGGCCAGGGAGAGCTGGTCTTGACGCACGGCGGTTTGCGCCTGCGTCAGGGTGGCCTGGGCCGACAAGAGGCTTTGCTGGGCGGAGGTGTCGTTCTTCAGGTTCTCCTCCGCCTGGGCGAGGGCGATGCGGGCGGAGACCACCTGGGCCTGGGCCTTCTTCAGGTTGGCGGTGTTCGCCTCCACGGTGGCCGGCGTCGGCGGCGCCGTCAGGGCCTCGAGGCTAGCGCGCGCCGCCGCCAGGGCGTCGCGCGCCTTGGCGATCGTGGCCTGGTTGTTCTCCACCTGGGCCGGGGTGAGGGGATGGCGGGTGGCGGCGAGCTGCGTTTCGGCCTGCTGCAGGGCGACCACCGCCTTGGCGATGCTGGCCCGGTTGCTCGCCAAGGTGGTGGCGGGGGGCGGCGCGGTGAGCTGGCGCAGCTTGTCCACCGCCTGCGCCAGGTTGGCGCGGTCGATGGCGAGCTGCTGGGCGAGGCCCGGCTGGGTGAGGACGGCAAGGACCTGGCCCGCCCGCACCGTCTGGCCCGGACGCACGAGGACTTGGGCCACCGTCCCCGCCTGGGCGGGGACGACGGCGTAGGCGCTCTGGGGTTGGACCGTGCCGGTGACGCTCACCGTCTGGGTGAGGTCGGCCCGCTCCACCGTGAAGGTGGGAAGCCCCGCCCACGGGTTGGGGGCGGGGCGGGTCTTCACGTACGCGACGGCGCCGCCCGCCACCAGCGCGGCGGCGAGGGCGGCGCCGAGCCAGCGCGCCCCGGATCGGAAGGGGCGGACGGCTGGCGTGGCGACCGTCGCGGCCATCTCTCTTCTCTCCTCCGCTGCCCGGCGTCCTGGAAGCCCGTTCCGGGCCCACGCTAGCAGGGAGGCGGGGGCGACGGGTTAACGCACGCTTAGAGCTGCCTTGGCATTGGCTTGGAACCGTTGCCCGGGGAGCAAATGCCAACCAGGATCGCGCTCACGAGCCGCCGAGCGATACAGCCTTGACATGTGAGGAAAGACCAGTTCGTCGCGGCGGCAGGAACGGGGATGGGGAGGAAGAACCAGGCGACGTTGGCAAGGAGGTCCAAGCATGCCGGAGGCTCGCCGCCCCCGCCCGATCCCGGGCGCCCTGCTGGCGGTCGGGCTGGCGCTTTCCGTGGCGGCGGCCCCGCCCGCCGCTCGCTCGGCGCCGCCGCCCCTGCGCCTTCCCGCCCTCGCCCCGCCGCGCGCCCCCGCCCGGCCGGGGCACTCGCCCCCGCCCGGGCGCACCCGCGGCCAGACCGCGCCGGCGCCGGCCCCCTCCCCCGCCTGGCAGCCCATCGGCCCCTCCCCCCTCCTGGGCTTCGGGCCCGGGCCGGTGAGCGGGCGGGTCACCGCCATCGTCCCTGCCTCCGACGGCGTCCTGTACGTCGGCAGCGCCGGAGGGGGGGTGTGGGCCTCGAAGGACGGCGGCGCCACCTGGACGCCGCTCACCGACGGCCAGCCCGATCTGGCCATCGGCGCCCTCGCCGTCGACCCCGCCGACCCCCAGGTGGTGTACGCCGGCACGGGCGAGGACGACCAGGCGGTGGACAGCTTCTACGGCGCCGGCCTGCTCAAGAGCGCCGACGGCGGCCAGACGTGGACGCTCCTCGGGCAGGACGTGTTCGGCGGCGGCCACTTCTCCGCCCTCGCCGTCGACCCCGCCGACCCGGCCGTCGTGTACGCGGCCGGGGACTTCGGCCTTTGGCGCTCCCAGGACGGCGGCGTCACATGGAGCCGGCTTGCGGTGGCGACATCCGGGGGAGGGGCGCCCAACGTCACCTCCCTGCTCCTCGACCCGGCCGACCCCCAGACCCTGTACGCGGGCGTGGAAGGCGTGGGGGTGGAGCGGTCGCAGGACGGCGGCGCCACCTGGCAGGTCCTCTCCGGCGGCCTGCCGACGGGGGCGGGGGTGGGGCGCGTCGCCCTCGCCCTGGCGCCGCCCTCCCCCTCGGGCCCGGGCCCCCTGTACGCCGCTTTCTCCTCCGACGCCCAGGCCACCTCGGGCGACCTCTTGGGCCTGTACGAGAGCGTCGACGGCGGCGACGCTTGGAGCCAGCTCACCGTCCCGGACTACATGGGCTACGCCTACGCCTACGGCAGCGGCGCCACCGGCCAGGGCTACTACGACAACGCCCTGGCCGTCGACCCCCTCGACCCCCGGGTGGTGTACGCCGGCGGCATCGCGCTGATGACCAGCGCCGACGGCGGCCTCTCCTGGACGGACGTCGGGCAGGCGGACGGCATCCACGTCGACGTCCACGCCCTCGCCTTCGACGCCCAGGGCGACCTGTACGTCGGCACGGACGGCGGGGTGTGGGAGATCCCCGCCCAGGGGGCGGTGCGGGACCTCAACGCGGGCCTCGACATCACGCAGTTCTACCCCGGCCTGGCCGCCGTCGGCCCCGGGCCCGGACTCCTCGCCGGATCGCAGGACAACGGCACGGACGTGTACACCGGGTCGCCCGCCTGGTCGGCGGCGCCCAACGCCTGCGGCGACGGGTCGGGCAACGCGGTCGACCCCCTGGACGCCGGCGTATGGTTTGCCGCCTGCGCCGGCGGCGGCCTGCAGGTGACGACCGACGCGGGTCAGAGCTGGCGCACGATCACGCCCCCCACCGCCCACGCGGCGCCGTGGCTCTCCCCCCTCGCCGTCGCCCCCGCCCCCCAGACGCCCGCCGACCCCGCGCTGTACGTGGGGGAGACGAACGTATGGCGGACGACCGACGACGGCGCCACCTGGACGCGCCTCACCGACTTCCCCGACGCCGCTTCCGGCGCCGTCGTCTCCGCCCTGGCCGTCGCCCCCTCCGACCCCTCCGTCGTCTACGCCGGCCTGGGCGACGGCGCCCTGTACATGAGCGAGGACGCGGGCGCCACCTGGTCGCAGGTGCCCCTCCCGGACGGGGCGGGCGGCAGGGGAGGGGGGCGGTGGATCACCCACGTCGCCGTCTCCCCCCAGGACCCCTACCGGGTGGGCGTCACGTTCAGCGGCCACGCCTTCCCCCAGTCCTCGCCCTCGGGACCGCACGTCCTGGTGACCCAGGACATCTCGGCCCCCAATCCCGCCTGGCAGGACGTGACGGGCGACCTGCCGCCCTCCCCGACGAACGCCCTCCTCATGCTGGGGGCGGGGGGCGACACGTTGGTGGTGGCCGCCGACGCCGGCGTCTTCGTCTCCACCCGGCCGGGGGTGTGGCGCCCGTTGGGGAGCGGTCTTCCCGCCGCCCAGGTGGTGGACGTGGGGGTGGTGGGCGCGGACCTCGTGGCCCTGACGCACGGCCGGGGGGCGTGGGAGCTCCCCCTGGCCAGCCTCACGCAGGTGGAGGTGGCGCTGTCGGCCGATACGGTCACGGCCGGCACCCCGGTGGCGATCGCGCTGTCGGCGCTGGACGCGGCGGGAAACCCCCTGGCCGGCCTCACCCTGCAGCTCGCGGTCACCGGCACCCTCCGCCCCGGCGGCCTTTCCGCCCAGACGGTCACCACCGACGCCCAGGGCCAGGCCCAGGCCACCTATACGGACACGCGAGCGGGCGACGCCGGCACGGTGGAGGCCGTCGGTCCCGCCGGCGCCGTGGTGGCGGCAAGCTCCCAGCTCACGGTGACGCCGGCGGCGCCCGCCGCCGTCCGCCCCGTGGGCGCGGCGCCGACGGCCCCGGCGGGCCGGGCGGTCACCCTGGCCTTCCTCGTCACCGACGCCTACGGCAACCCCGTCCCCGGCGTGCCGGTGACCTTCTCCGTCACCGGCAGCCTGAAGGCGGCCGACCTGCGGGCGGCGTCCGCCGCCACCGACGCGTCCGGCCTGGCGCGGGTCACGTACGCCGACCCCACGCCGGGCGACCGGGGGAGCGTGGTGGCCTCTCTCCCCGGGGGAGAGAGCGCCCAGGCACCCCTGGCCGTCGCCGCCCTGCCCCCGGCGGTGCTCGCCCTCACGATGGACGGGCGCCCGCTGCGCCTCGTCCTGTCGCCCTCGCCGCCCCTGGGTCGGGCGGTGACGGTTCGCCTTCGGG
This sequence comes from Bacillota bacterium, assembly GCA_023512375.1. GTDB lineage: Bacteria > Bacillota > Sulfobacillia > JAJZYS01 > JAILZS01 > JAILZS01. The sequence goes on from JAILZS010000017.1 coordinate 29,471, forward strand.
CCGAGGTGGGCGGCTATCTCCTCGCCCTGCCCCCGCTCCGCGTCCTGGTCGCATCGCCGGGCAAGGCGCGGGTGCTCGACCCGGCGGCGGGCCGTGCACGCCGGGCGGCGGCCGGGTCTTCAGCCGCCTACCTCCTCCTGCCGCTGGTGGTCGCCCCCCCGGCCGGGCCGCCCCAGGCCATCGTCCTCGACCTGGAGCGCGGGCGGCGGCCGGCGGCGGTGTGGGCGTTGCCGACGGCCGCCTACGGGCGGCGCGCAGTGCGGGTGGCCGGACCCTACCTGCCGCGCCGGGAGCGGGGGACGGTGCTCGTCGCCGTCCTGGCCTGGCCGGGAGGGCGCCTCGTCACCACCGTGCCCCGCCCCCGGTGAGCGGCCCTAGCCGCTCGAGCCGGCGCTCGGCTTGGCCGCCCCCGTGCCGGAGCGGGGCGGCCAGCCGTGCTGGATGAAGGCGTCGATCTCCTGCGTCGCCTGCGCCATCATGGCCGCACGGAGGCCGCTTACGCTCTTGCCGCGGGCGGTGGCGATCTGGGCCGGCGTGCGCCCGCTCCGGAGCTCGGTCCAAAGCGCCCTCGGAGTCATCCCCAGGTAGGAGGCCATCGCACGCAGCATGGCGCGGCGCGGCCCCATGCCCGCCCAGCGCGGCCCCGGCGCCGGGGGCGCGCCGGGCGCCCCCGTGCGAGGGGCGGTGGGCGGGAGCGCGCCCATGGGCCGCCCCGCCATACCTGCCCGCATGCCCACCGCCGGCGCACGGCCCGTGCCCAGCGGCGCCGGCGCCCGCCGCATGGGTCCGGGGACGGCCGGCGCCCGCCGGGCGGGCGCCCCGGGCGCCGGGCGCTGCAAGGGCCGCCCCGTGCCGCCCGGCCCGCACCCCGTCAACCCGACGCCGACGAGAACCGCGCCTGACGCCAAGACCGCGGCGAGCGCGCGCCGGCGCCGGTGTCCCCCATCACCTCGTGTCGCCACCCGATCGACCTCCCCTCCGTCGTCGCCATCGTCCGTAGTGTCCCCGCCCCGGGCGCGAACGTCGGCCCCGGTCGCCGGCAATGCCTGGCACGGCCGCCAGCGCCGCCTTGCCGCGGCGATGCCCGCGGCGCATGCTGACGCCGGGAGGGATTGGTCGATGGCGCTCACGGTGTGCGTGCCGGTGACGGAGGCGGGGGAGGTGGACGCGCGCTGGGGGAGGGCGGCGCGCGTCGCCTTGGCCACGGTGGAGGCGGGGGAGGTCGCCGCCTGGCGCGAGGTGGAGGTGGGCTGGGACGTCCGCCACGACCTGGCGGGGGAGGGGCGCCACCACGCCGAGGTGGCGCGCTTCCTCACCCAGCACGGCGTGGGGGCGGTGGTCGCCGCCGGCATGGGCGAACCCATGCGGCACATGCTCGGGCGGCTGGGGGTCGAGGTGCATCTGGGGGCGGCGGGAGACGCCCGCGCCGCCGTGGCGGCGTACGCGCGCTCCTTGGCCGAGGGGAGCTGACCTCCCCCGTTCCCGGCAGGAGGGCGCGTGCGGGAGGCGAATGGCCTCGACCGGAGGTCGTCTGGTTGGCGTTTCCGGCCTGGAGGTCCGCCCCGGTGGTCCTCGCCCTCTCCCTCGCCCTGACGGCGGCGCCTGCGCTGGGCGGATCGCGCCCCGTCCTGCCGGCCGCCGCGGGAGCGGGCCCACCGCCGCCGCCCCCGGTCCTGGTCTACGTCTGGCACCAGGTGGCGCCCCCCGGCTGGCCCCTCACGCACGGGTGGGAGACGGTGACCCCGGCGCACTTCGCGCGCGACTGCGCCTGGATCGCCTCCCACCACCTGGCCACCCTCACGGCGAAGGAGTTCCTGCGCTATCTCGAGGGCCGCTACCGCCCGTCGGGCCCAGCCCTCTATCTCACGTTCGACAACGGCCTGGAGGGCGTCTACCGCTTCGCCTTCCCCATCCTCGAGCGCTACCGCCTGCACGCCACCCTGTTCGTCATCGCTCACCGCACGTTGAAGAGCCACGCCGGCGGTCGCGACCGCGCCTACCTCACCTGGCCGCAGCTCAGGGCCATGCTGCGCTCGGGCCTGGTGGACGTGCAGGCGGAGGCGAGCGGCTTGCACGGCTGGCAGCGCGTCCTCGGTCAGCCCGAGCCGCTCGTCGACCCGGGCGCAGGGGAGACGCTGGCCCGCTACCGCGACCGCCTGGCGTCCGACTTCGCCGCCCAGCGCAGGGCCTTCCTCACCCACCTGGGGTACGCGCCCACGCTCCTCGTGTGGCCGTTCTCCGCCCGCACGCCGCTTGCCGCCGCGGTGGCCCGGCGCTACGGCATCCGGGCCTCCTTCCTGGTCGGGGTGGGGTTCGCCGTGCCGGGCGAGACCGACGCGGTGCCGCGCAACAGCGTGAGCCAGGGGTGGGAGAACCTCCCCTTGTCCGTGCTGCGGCTGGAGCGCGTGTGGCGCACGGGCGACGGCGGGGTTTCCGTCCACTACCTCCTGGGGGGCCGTGCCCGGGGGAGGTAGGCGTCCAAGGCGTAAGGAAGGGGGCGGAGGCGTGGCGCGATGGCGGGCGGCGGTCCTGGCGGCCGTGTTGGTCGCGGCGGGGGCGGACGCCTGGCGGGTGGTGGCGCGGGGCAACCTGGCCGGCCCGTTCTGGGCGGCGGAGAGCCCCGACGGCCTGGTGACCCTGGGCCACACCGCCGTGCCGGCGTGGGAGCTGGGCTACACGGGGGGCGGGGTGGTGGAGGTGCCCACCTCCCTCGAACTCGTGGCCACGGGCGCCGTCCTCTTCCGCACCCCCCCGGGGTGGGCGATCCTCAACGTGGCGGCGTCGACCGACGGCGTGGTGCTCACCGAGGGGCCGGTGTCCGAGGTGGGCGAGGGCGTCCTCGCCGCGGCGGTCTGGCACCTCGTGGCCATCCCTTGGTTTGGGCGCGCGCGCGTGGCCGTAAGCTCGGCCGCACACGGGGCGCGAAGCGGCGTCACCGACCTGGCGGCGGCGGGCGAGTACTTCGGGGCGACGATTCTCTACACCCCGCCGGGGGGGCGCACGCCCACCGCCACCTTTCTGGCCGAGGGACGCTTCGACCGCCCCGGGGGGGTGGCGATGCACTACACGGCGGGCGGCTACTTACCCACCACGCTGGCCTTGGATGTACAGGGGAGGGCGGTGGTGGGGTCGCTCGCCTACTTCGGCACGGGCGGCGGCGACGTGCCCTTTCCCGCCGGCGCCCACGTCCTGGCCGTGTGGCTGCACGGCGGCGTCCTCTTGCCCGGGCCGGGGGGCGTGTACGCCGTCGGCGCCCACGCCGTCGAGCGCGTCGCGGCCCACGGCCGCTCCGCCACGGTGCGCCGCTTCCCGGCGGGCGAGACGGTGGCCTGGGCGGCGGGGAGCGAGAACGGCCTCGCCGTCGCCCTCACCGGGCCGGGCGGGCGCATCGCCACCTGGACGCTGGGGGGCGTGCCGCGGGGGTTCGGCCTGGCCGGCGCCCAGGGGCTGGAGGTGATCACCCTCACCGGCAACGGCGCCGCCGCCGTCGCCCTCGCCTTCACCCGCTCGGGCCTGGAGCTGCGCGTGCGCGGCTGGCCGATGGGAGGCGCCTGACCCCCCCGCCGGGCCGGCCCCGGGTCGGCGGGCACCGGCCGGCGGCGTGCAGGGATGGGGCCCGGCGCCGCCCAACCCTTCCCCCAGGGCGCGCTGCGCCCGAGGCACCAGGTGCGGGCGGGAGGCGTGGACGATGATCATCGTAGGCAGCTCCAACGCGCGCGTCGGGCTCCCGTTGGGGATGGCGGTGCTGCGCCGGGGCGGTTCGGCCCTGGACGCGGTGGAGGCGGCGATCCGGGCGGTGGAGAGCAACCCGGACGACCACACGGTGGGGCTTGGGGGCCTACCCAACCTCCTGGGCGTGGTGGAGCTGGACGCCAGCATCATGGACGGGCGCACGCGGGCGGCGGGGGCGGTGGCGGCCGTACGCGGCTTCGAACACCCCATCTCCATCGCCCGCCGGGTGATGGAGGAGCTCCCCCACGCCTTCCTCGTGGGGGAGGGGGCGGAGCGGTTCGCGCGCGAGTGCGGCTTTCCCCCCGCCGAGCTGCTCACACCGGAGGCACAGGCCATCTACCAGCGCGGCATCCGGGGCGAGGGTACGGGGGAGGTGCGCTACGGCGAGGCCATCCTGCGCGCCATGGCGTCGCGCCTGGCCATGCAGCCGGAGCGGGCGTCGGGGCGGGACGCCGGCACGGTGAACGTGATCGCCCTGGACGGCGAGGGCCACCTGGCGTCGGGCGTGAGCACCAGCGGCTTCGCCTGGAAGTACCCCGGGCGGGTGGGCGACTCGGCCGTCATCGGCGCCGGCAACTACTGCGACGACCGTTACGGCGCCGCCGCCTGCACGGGGCGGGGCGAGATCGCCATCCGCGCCGCCACCGCCCACACGGTGGTGGAGCACCTCTCCCGCGGCGACTCCCCCGAGGAGGCCGGCCGCAAGGCGATGGAGGCCCTGAACGAGCTGGCCGACCCGTTCTTCAGCGCCATGAACGTGGTGGTGCTCGCCCCCGACGGCCGCCACGCCGCCTTCTCCAGCCTTACGGCGGCGACGTACGCGGTCATGGACGAGCGCTCGCCCGAGGTGCGGGAGATCCCGCGCACGTTCGTGCCCGTACGCGCCGACGGCGCCGGCCGGGCGTAGGCCGACCGCGAGCCGTCACCGCCCGCGCGCCACCTTCTCGAGGTAGGGGCGCGACGGGTCGCCCTTGGGCAAGGCCTTGAGGGCCTGGCGCGCGTAGCGCTGCGCCAGGGCGTGCTCCTTGTCGGCCACGTACAGGCCCACGAGGGCGTCCCACGTGCCGTCATACCCGGGGTCGTGGCGCGCGGCGGCCAGGTACGCCTGGGCGGCGCGGGCGTCCTGGTGCCGGCTCTGGTAGACGAAGCCGAGGTTGAGCCAGCCGAAGGGGTAGCCGGGGTTCACCTGGGTGGCCTTGAGGTAGTACGCCAGCGCCGCCTTCGTGTTCCCCAGCGACTCCCGGTACACGTTGCCGATGTCGTTGTACGCCTCGGCGAACGAGGGGTCGAGGCGCACGCACGCCAGGTAGTAGGCGATGGCCTGGCGCGGCCGCGCGTTCTGGAAGGAGGCCACGGCGGCCTCGAATTGGTCGGTGAGGTTCTTGGGGTGGGCGCGGGCGAGGGCGACGAAGTGGCGCAGGTGGGCCGCCCCCTGGTAGGCGGAGGCGGGGTAGAGCGGCGGGCTGGGGGGCGGTGTGGAAGCGGCGGATGCGCCTGCACCGGCGGCGAACGACGCCACCAGGGCGGCCAGGGCGAGGGCCGGGCCGCGCCGGGTGCGGTGGCGGCTGGGCATGCTGGGCATGGGATCCCCCCTCGGGTTTCTGGCTTGGGCCTACGGCCGGGCGGCGGCGCGGCGCGCCCCGCCTCTCCCGACCCTCATTCGCATCGGGCCCGTCCCCTGTGAGGGTGCGCCGACCCGCCCCTTGGGGAGGGAAGGCCGGGTGCAACAGTTTTGACACACCCGGCGCGTACCCTTGGGGCGACGGGGGGCGTGGGCGATGGCGGCGGGGACGGGCGGACTGGGCGGGACAGGCCCCTGGACGCTTACGGAGGTGGCGGACGCGGTGGGGCTTTCCTACGACACGGTGTGCCGGGACGTGCGCCGGGGCGTGCTGCCGGCGCGGCGGCGCTCGCACGCGGGCGGGGGGGCCCGCTACCTCGTGACGGCGGAGGATCTGGCCCGGGCGGGGCGGGCGGCGTACCGCGCCGCCGCCTCCGCCCTCGCCCCGCCCGCCGCGCCGCTGTCGGGGCGAAGCGGCGTCTAGCGCGCCGGGGGGCGGGGGCCCTAGCGGACGCCCCCGCGCGTCAGTCGGACTCGTCGTCGGGGGCGGCGGGGCCCTCGTCCTCGAGCGTCCGCCCGCCCAGGCGGGCGATGTGGTCGGGGCGGAGGGTCACCTCGGAGGCGATGCTCAGGCGCCACGCCCGCCCGCCCCGCACCGGGCGCAGGTGCCATTCGCCCGTGACGGCCATCGCCTCGAGCTCGGTGGTGGCCGCCCTCGCCGCCTGGGCGTCGGCAAACTCCAGCTCCACGTACGTCACGCCCACACCTCCCGTCGCCCCGAGTATAGCCTCCCGCCGCGGCGCCGTCGCCGCCGCGGCGGGCGCCAGCATGACTTGACAGGCATCGATCCCCAATCGACAATTCCGGCATGAACCGACAGATCTTGGATGGAAGGCGATTCCCTGCCTGGCGGGGAGGGGCGGCCGCGGCGGCGGCCCTCCTCCTCATTGCCCCCACGCCCGCGCCGGAGCCGCCGGCGCCCGACCGCCTCGCGCTCGTGGCTGCCCTTGCCGGCCTCCTCCGCCTGGGGACGGCGGCGGCGCCGCCGGCGCCGTACGCCGACGTCGCCCCCAACTCTGCGGCGGGGCGTCTCGTCGCCCGCGCCGCCCGGGCGGGGCTCCTCGCCCACCTGCCGGGCGTGGGACGCGACTTCGGCCCCCGCGCCCCGGCCACGTATCTCTTCGCCGCCGCGTTGGCCGGCGCCGCCCTGGGAGAGGACCTGCCGCCGCCTCCCCCAGCCCTCGTCGCCCGGCTGGGGCGGGCCGGCGCGGGAGCGGCGGCGGCGCGCCTGGCGGCGCGGGCCGCGGCGGCCGACCTTCTCCCGCCGCCGCCGGCGGGCGGCTGGTCGGCGCCCCTCTCCCCGGCCGCCTTCCACGCCCTGTTCGCCCGCCTCTCCCGCCGCCTGGACGCCGACCGCCCCTTCGCCCTCGCCCTCAGGGCGCGCGCCGGCGCCGTGGCGGTGGACGTCCTCGACCCGCTCGCCGTCGCCGTGCGGGGGGCGGGCGGCCGGGCGGCCGGCGTGGTGGCGGGCGAGCGCCTCGCCTTCCGGGTCCTGTCCCCGAAAGGCGGGCGGGGGGCGGTGGCGGGCGGCGACTTCCTCGCCTCGAGGCCCGGCGTGTACCGCGTGCGCGCCGTCCTGTCGGGCGGCCTGGCGGGGCGGGGGGTGGCCTCGCCCTGGATCGCCCTCACGGTGTACGGCCGCGCCGTGCGCCTCTCCCTCGCCCTGTCCGGCCCTGTCCTGGTGGCGGATGGGGAGGACGCCGTCCTCGCCACCGTCTCCCTGCGCGACGCCCGGGGCGATGTCTCCCCCAGCGCCTGCGCCGGCACCGCTTTCACCCTGTCCGCGCCGCCGCCGCTGCGTCTGAGGTCGCCGCACACGGGTCTCGCCGACCTTGGGGCCCTCACCCTGCCGTGTGCGGCCGGGCAGGCGAGCTTCACCCTCGTCGCCCCTGTGGGCGCGGCCCCGGGCCAGGCCCTCCTCACGGCGCGGGCGGCGGGGGCGGCGGTGCGGGCCGACGGCGGACCCATCGCCCCCGCCCGAGCCGTGCTCGCCGTGGCCGCGCCCGTGCCCACCCGCCTTGCCCTCCGCATCTCCCCCAGCCGGGTGGCGGCCGGGGGTGAGGTGGCGGTGACGGCCGCCGTCCTCGACCAGGCGGGCGATCCCATGCCGCAGGGCGCCTACGCGCTCCGCCTCACGTCCTCGCCCGCCGTCCTCTCCCCCGCCGCCGAGACGCTCACCTACCGGGGCGGGGAGGGGCTTGGCGCCTCGGCCACCCTGGCGGTGGCGGCCGCCGCCCCGCCCGGCCCGGTCACCCTCACCCTTGCCGCCCCCGGCCTGGACCAGGCGCGGGCGGTCGTACGGGTGGCGGCGGCGGGGGCGGCGGTGCGCCTCGTGGCGAAGGCGCTGGCGTCCGCCGTGCCCCTCGCCGCCGCCCAGGCGTCGCTCCCCTCCGATCCGGTGGACACGGTGACCGTCACCGCCGTCGACGCCGCCGGCGCTCCCGTGCCGGTGGCCGGCGGCCTGGCCGTACGGGCCTCGTGGGACGGCAGGGCGCTCGGGCCGGGGGGGCTGGGCTGGGCCGTGGCGCCTGCGCCCGGCCCGGAGGCCGGCTTCACCCTCTCCCTGTTCGGGGGCCCCGGGCGGGAGGTCCGACCCGGCCTGTACGCCTTCACCCTCTCCTTGCCGGACGAGCCGCAGGTGCCGCCCGTGACGGTCGAGGTGCGGGTGGTGTCGCCTCCCGCCCCCGCCGCCCCGGCGGGGGCGTCGAAGGGGCGTGGGCGGGCGTGGTAAGGTGAAGGTGTCGTCAAGGGGGAGGGAACGGCATGCGGGCCATCGTGGTGCGGCGGTTTGGCGATCCCGACGTGCTCGGGTTGGAGGAGTGGCCCCAACCCGCAGCGGGGCCGGGGGAGGTGGTGGTCCGCCTACGGGCCGTGGGCGTCAACCCCGTGGAGGCGTACATCCGCTCCGGCGGCTACGCCATCCTGCCCACCCTGCCCTACGTCCCCGGCACGGACGGCGCCGGCACGGTGGAGGCGGTGGGCGAGGGCGTGCGTCGCCTGAAGGTGGGCGATCGCGTATACGTCCACGCCCCCGGCGGCACGTACGCCCAGGCCGTGGCCGTGCCCGAGGGGCGGGCTTGGCCGCTGCCAGAGACGCTCACCTACGAACAGGGAGCGGCGGTGGGCGTTCCCTATCTCACGGCCCACCGCGCCCTGTTCACGGTGGGCGGGGCGAAGAGCGGCGAGTGGTGCCTGGTGCACGGCGCCAGCGGCGCCGTGGGCGTGGCCGCGGTGCAGATGGCGGTGGCCGCGGGCATGCGTGTCCTGGCCACCGCCTCCACGCCCGCCGGCCGCCGCCAGGCCCTGGCCGACGGCGCCGAGGCGGCCTTCGACCACGGCGAGGCGGAGGCCATCCGGGCCGCCACCGACGGCCGGGGCGTGGACCTCGTGCTGGAGATGGCCGCCCACCGCAGCCTGGGCATGGACCTGGGGTTGCTCGCCCCGGGAGGGCGGGTGGTGGTCGTCGGGTCGCGCGCCCCGGTGGAGATCGTGCCCCGCGCCCTCATGCAGGTGGAGGGGAGCGTGCGCGCCGTCCTCCTCCACCGCGCCACGCCGGCCGAGTACGAGGCCGCCCACCGGGCGGTGACGGCCGGCCTGAGGGGCGGCGTGCTCCGCCCTGCCGTCGACCGCGTCCTCCCCCTGGCGCGCGCCCCCGAGGCGCACGCCGCCGTCCTGGCGGACGGCAAGGTGGGGAAGATCGTCCTCGACCCGGACGCCGACGCCTAGCCGGAGTGGGCGCCCTCCGAGTCGAGGCGCACCAGCTCCTCGGCGCACGAGCGGCACAGGGGCTTGCCGCGGAAGCGCCCGAAGTCCAGGTCGCCGCCGCAGAACAGGCACCCCTCCCGGTAGGGGGCGAGGTAGATGGCGTCGCCGTCCACGAACATCTCCAGCGGGCTTCCGTCCGTCAGCCCGAGCCGCCGGCGGAACTCGACCGGCACGACCACGCGCCCGAGCTCGTCGATGGTGCGGATGAAGTGATCGGGGGGCAGGTCCGGCGGGTGGTCCCCGCTCCGTCGTCGAGGCATGCGCATCGTCCTCCCAGCGCCGCCCCCATGGGCGGCGGCCGCGATGATCTCTCCTTTGCCTTCGCCGTCCGCCTGACGCTTCCTGCCATGGCACCGCGCGGCAGGCCTGCCTTTCGTCCCCACCCCCCCGCAGGATAGGATAGGGCCATGGAGCCGATGTCGCAGGCGCAGGCGTGGGCGGTGCTCGAGTGCGCGCGCGGCCAGGGCGTGCGCACCCGCCTCGACGGCCGGGGCGGAAGCGTGGTCGTGCGGTCGCTTCCCGCCGGCGTCGTCTACCCGTACAACTACGGCTACGTAGAGGGCACGCGGGCGGAGGACGGGGAGGAGCTCGACGTCTTCGTCCTCGGGCCCTCCCGTCCGCCCGCCACCCGCCTCCGGGTGGAGGTGGTGGGGGCGGTGGCCTTCGCCGACCGGCGCGGCGACGACCCCAAGCTCCTGGCCGTGCCGGCCGGGTGGGCGGGGCGCGAGCCGGTGGCGGCCGCGGCCGCGCGCGTGGCGGAGTTCCTCCGGCGCTACAAGGACGACGCCGAGCCGCGCTGGGTGGGCGGCGCCGTGGGCCAGGAGGCGGCGCTCTCCCTTCTCGCCGCCGCCCGCCGCCGGGGCGGGGGAGAGGCGTGAGCGGCCCCGATGCGAGCGCGCTTGCCGCCCGCCGCCGCCCCTCCCCCCGGCGGGCGGGCGAGGTGCGCGGCCCCTTCGAGCGCGACCGCGCCCGCCTCGTCCACAGCGCCGCCTTCCGCCGCCTGCAGGCCAAGACCCAGGTGCTCGGCATCGGCGGCGGGGACTTCCACCGCACGCGCCTCACCCACTCCATGGAGGCGGCCCAGATCGGCGCCGGCGTGCGCCGGGTGCTGCTCGCCCGCCACCCCGAGCGGGCGGCGCTGCTGCCCGACCGGGACCTGGTGGAGAGCCTTGGGCTGGCCCACGACCTGGGCCATCCCCCCTTCGGCCACGAGGGCGAGTGTGCCCTGAACTACTGCGTGGTGCGGGCCACCTCGGGTCGGCTGGGGTTCGAGGGCAACGGCCAGACGTTGCGCCTCGTCGCCCGCCTGGAGTCGCACACCCCGGGGTTCGGCCTCAACCTCACGCGCCGCACCCTCCTGGGGTTGCTCAAGTACCCCGTCCCCTTCTCCCGCCTGGCGCCTGCGCGCTGGCCGCCGGCCGAGCCCCGCCCCCTCCACCTGGCGCCCTGGTACCCGCCCAAGTGCTACCACGACGAAGAGAGCGACGTCGTGGACTGGATCCTCTCCCCCTTCGACCCCGACACGCGCGCCTACCTGGAAGAGGTGGTCGCCGTCGAATCCCCCGAGGGCCGCGGCCGGGCCGCCCACCGCGGCCTGGACGCCAGCATCCTCGAGCTGGCCGACGACATCGCCTACGGCACCCACGACCTGGAGGACGGCGTGGCGCTGGGCCTCATCCGGCGCGAGCACGCCCAGGACCTGGAGCGGGCCGCGCGTACCCCCTGGGCCCGGCGCCACGGCCTGGGGCGGGCGGTGGCGGAGATGTTCTCCCCCGCCTCCCGCAAGCAGGCGGTGGGGGCGTTGGTGCACGCCCTGGTCACCGCCTGCCGCCTGACGACGGTGGAGGACGGCGTCCACCCCCTGGCGGGGGTGAACGCCGTCCTCCTGCCGGAGGCGCAGGAGTTTCTCTCCCTCCTCAAGGCGCTGGTGACGCGCCACATGATCGAGATCCCGGCCGTGCGCACCATGCGCTTCCGCGCCCAGCAGATGCTCATCGCCGTGTTCGAGGCCCTCCTGTCCGACCCCGAGCACCTCCTGCCGGCCGATTTCGCCCGCCGCTGCGCCCGGGGCGAGGAGGCGGCGCGGGTGACCGCCGACTACGTCTCGGGCATGACGGACGCCTTCGCCACCCGCACCTACGAGCGCCTCTACCTGCCCGAGGCGTCCACCGTGTTCGAGCGGACCTGACGTCGTATCACCCCCCGGCGCCGGCCGCGAGCGGGAAGGCGAGCTCTTCGACGTGGGTGCCGCCGTCGCCCACCAGGTAGATGCGCCCGTCGGCGGCCACCATGACGTCTTGCACGCCCGATGGCACGAGCACCGTCGCCTGGAGCGTGGCGGGGCTGGCCTCGAAGGCGCGCCCGTCCACGCACCCGTACAGGTTGCCGTCCGGGCCGAAGGCGAGGGCCGAGTCGGCGCCCCAGTCGAAGCTGCCGTAGCCGACGCCCGTCGTCCAGGGCAGGGCGGCGCTGGCCACCACGGCGTTGAGGCTCGGGTCGTAGGCGAAGATCTCCGTGTGGGTGAGGCCGTACACCCAGCCGTTCGGCCCCAAGGTGAGGGCGCTGATGACCGGGGTGTCGGGGAAGGGGGAGAGCGTGGCCACCAGCTTTCCCGTGGCCGGGTTCCAGGCGAAGATCTGGGCCGTCGTCTGGGTGACGTGCGCCCCCACCCCGCCGAAGACGGTGGTGGACCCCACCACGAGGCCGTCGTCCCACACCAGGGAGATGGGGCTCTGACCCGGGATGAGGTTGCGGTAGACGCGCACCTTGCCGTCGGGGGAGACGGCCGAGAGCGCCCCGCCCAGAGCGCCGGCGATGGGAACGGTGGCCACGTACAGGGTGCCGTCCGGGCCCACCGCCATGGACATGGGGCGGTCCTGCCCCTGGCCGATCACCGCAAGGCGGCGCGGGTTCTCCGTCCCGGTGGCGTACGGCCCCCAGTTCCACGGCCGGGTGGGGTCGTACAGCCATAACGCCGCCCCCGGGTAGACGCCGAACACCACGTCGCCGCCGTCGTCGGCGATCGACTCCGCCTGTCCGGGGCCGGGGACGACCGTGAGCGCGTTCGTGCTCGGGTCGAGGATGAGGGTGGAGCCGCTCAGGTAGCTCGAGGCGTACACGTCGCCGCCGGCCGAGGCGTGGGCGGACTCGATCGTGCCTACGGAGGCGTGGATGGCGACGGGGCCGGTGGCCAGGTAGCCGCGCTCCGGGTTGTCGAGCCAGTACGTGCCCTTCGACACCATGCCGGCCACCGACCAGCCCGGGAAGTCCGGACCCGCGTCTTGGACCAGAGCGACGGCGTCGGAGGAGGTGCCGGCCAGGTACTGGGCCTGGTAGCCGGGCAGGTTGCCGCTCACCCGGGTAGAGGCGCGCGTGCGCAGGTTGAACTCGTACACGCCGCCGCCCGCCAGGTAGGCGACGTGCAGGCCGTCCGTCTGGGGGCTGACGCCCGGGCTGGACACGTCGTCGATGTGGGCCACCACCCGGTAGGAGGGGACCGACAGGACCACCTCGTTGCCGTTCGTGAGGTGGACGAAGAGGAGCCCGCGCACCGCCTGCAGCGCGTCCACCGACTCCGCCCCGGCGTAGGCGGGGGGGAGGATCTCGCGCCCCGTGCCGGTCGAGGGGTCGTAGGCCACGAGGCCCGCGCCCCCGCCCAGGCCGGCGTACACGACGCCGTCGTACACGGCCAGGGAGCGCACGAAGGCGTGGCCGGGGGCGACGGGGCCGAGGTCGGTGAAGCGGCCGGTGGCGGTGTCGTAGGCGAACAGGGCGGCGTCGCGCCCCAGGCCGCCGTACAGGGTGCGGGTGGCGGCGTCGTAGGCGAGGCACCAGATCACGAGGCCCGCCGGGTCGGGGCTCCCCAGGGCGCGCACCGTGCCGGAGCCGGGGACGTAGGCGTACAGCTGCGCCCCCGGCGAACCCCCCAGGTAGACCGTGCCCGCCGCCATGGCGTAGCCGTAGACGGCGTGCGCCCCCGCCACGCGGGCGGTGTCGACCACCTCGCCCGTGCCCGCCTGCACCTCCCCCAGCATGGCCGGGTAGCCCGCCGCCACCGCCACCCACGCCGGCCCCTGGGGCGAGTGCACCAACAGGGCGGAGGCGGAGACGAAGTTCCAGAACGGCGGGCCCAGGTCGACGACGCTGGGGCGCGCCGCCGCCGCCGGCCCGAGGGCTAGCGCGGCGAGGGCGGCCGCGGCGGCGGCGGCCAGGGTGCGGGCAGGTGTGCGGCGCCGGGTCATCCTAGTACCCCCCCGTGACGGCTTGGGTCTGGTTTCCGGTGTAGGCGAGCGTGAGGTCGATGGCGTCGCCCTGTGCCGGCGCTTTCTCGCCCGTCCCCGGGCCGGCCGTGTACAGGAAGGTGGCGCGGCCGTCGGCGTCCGTGGTGAGGGTGGCGCTCCCCGCGCTGCCCCCGCCCGCCTGGGGGAGGACGGCCACGTCCACCTCCATGCCGGAGGCGGGGGTGGGGTTGCCATAGGCGTCGGTCACCTGCACCTGGGCGGTGTAGCCGGTGCGCGGGGTGGGGGCGGGCAGGCGCTCCGAGAGGGGCGACTGCCAGGGGCCGGGGGCGCTCTGGGCGGAGAGCGAAGGGCCGGAGGCGGGGACGAGGGCGGTGAGGACGGCGAAGGCGGCCGGGCCCGGGGCCACGTCGAGCGTCCCCGGCACGGGCACGGGCGCAAGGCCGGCGACGGAGACGGTGAGCGTGGCTCCCGTCTGGGCCAGGACCGGCTCCACGAGGATGGGCTTGAGCGGCGCCCCGGCGTGGAAGGCGACCGATTGCAGGGTCTGGGGGGCGCTAGCGCCGTTGGGGGAGGGGGCGACGGCGCTCCCGGCCAGGCGGACGGGGTAGGTGCCGGTCACGGGGTTGCCGAAGGCGTCGGTGGCGGTGACCTCCAGGCCCACCACCCCTCCCGCCTGGGTGGAGGCGGTGGGCACGGGCTGGACCGTCACGTGCGCCGGCGCGCCGGGCACCACGGTCAGGGGAAGGGTGGCGGAGAGGCCTGGCACCTGGGGGTCGGTGACGGTGAGGGTGCTCTCCCCCACCGTCCCGGCCGGGTCGGTGAGGGTGACGGCGGCCGCGCCGGCGCCGTCGGTGGTGGCCGCCGCCGTGCCGCCGGCCGGCGCCAGGGGGCCGGTGGCGGACAAGGCGAGGGGCGTGGGCCCGGGGATGGGGTTGCCGTAGCGGTCCTCCAGCACGACGGACAGGGCCACGCCGCGCGCCGCCTGGTCGGCGGAGACGGCGTCGCCGGGCGGCAGGCTGGCGGCCAGGGCGGCCGGGGCGCCGGGGGTGACGGAGATCGGACCCGTGGTCACCGACGCCCCTCCCGCCCCCGGCAGGGAGGCCACCACCGCCCCCTGGGCGGAGGTGGTGAAGCCGCGCACCCGCACCACCGCCAGGCCCTGGCGGTTCGTCGTGGCGTGGGTGGCGGAGAGGCTCAGACCCGTGGAACCGACGGCGAGGGAGAAGGCGACGGTCACCCCCGCCGCCGGCGCGCCGCCGGCGGCCGTGACCCGGAAGACGAGCGGCTCGCCCCCCTGGTCGGCGGTGAACTGCGTGGCGCCCAGCTCCGTGGGCGGGGCGCTGATCGTCTCCACGCCGCCGGCCGACACCACCTGCACCGCCGTGGTCACCGCCGGCAGGGCGGGTTCCGCCGGCAGGGTGGCCGACAACGTGGCCACGTCCGGCACGCGGTCGCCGTACACCGTCACGGCCGCCGTGCCGCTCGGGCCGGTGGTCACGGTGAGGAGGGTGGTCTCGCCCCCGGGGGAGAGGGAGAGGGCGGCGCCGGCGGCGTTCGTCAGCACCACCTGCACGCGCGCCCCCGCCACCGGCTTGCCGGAGGCGTCCACCACGCGGTAGGTGAGGGTGGCCTGGCCGGGGTCGGCCGGCACGTCGAGGGAGGCGGCGGAGGCGGAGAGCGTCTCGGCGTAGGCGGGGGCGGGGGGCGGCCCGAGAGGCACCTCGACCGGTCCGGCGGGCGCCTGGCCGGCGATCTCGGCGTACAGGGAGGCGGCGGGCGGGGGCGTGTTCCCGGGCCAGGGGACGACGGCCGTGTAGCCGCCGCCGGGGGCGGGCGAGACTTGCTCGCCCGCCGGCACGGCGGCGAGGCGGTCGCTCGCCACCGCCAGGGCGGAGGCGAAGTCGCCCAGCACGTCGTCCGGCGCCAGTCCTACGGCGGCGAGGGAGAGGGCGTAGGCGGCGGGGGAGGCGCCGGCCCCGCCGGGCGCCGGCGGCGTCAGTCCCGACCGCCCCAGGTCGAGCACCTCCGCCTCCAGGGTGTAGGTGCCGGGGTCGGCGTTCGTGTACGCCACCACCTCGCTGGCGCTGCCGGCGGGGATGACCACCACCTGGGTGGGGGCCGAGCCGTCGAGGCGGAAGGCGCCTCCGGGCGACATGGCATTGGCCGGCACGCGCGCGCCGTCGGGGGCGGCGACCACCCCCTGGTCGGAGAGGAGCACCACCTCCGCCTGGGGGGCGAAGACGCTCTGGCCGTTCGTGCCCACGAGGGTGAGGGTGACGGCGACGGGCTGGCCCGGGGCGGCGATCGTCACCGGCACCCCGGCGTCGGTGCCGGCCTCGCCCACGACGGCCGTGGCGCCGCCGGCGCTCAGGGCGACGCCGGCCACGGGGTTGGTGGCCGGGCCGGAGACGGTCACCGGCAGCGTGGCGGCGAGCGCCGTCGGGGAGGTGGCGCCGGGCGGGGTCAGGCTGGCGGTGGCGGTGACGCTCACGCTTCCCGCCGCCACGCCCACGAGGCCGAACTCCACGCTCGCCGTGCCCGCCGGCAGGGTGACGACGGCGGAGGCGCCGCCGGCGGCGGCCACGGCGCCGGGCGGCAGGTCGGTGAACGCCACCTGGCCGCCGTTCGTCGAGGCGGCGGAGAGGGTGACGGCGATGGCGGCCGGGGTGGGCACGGGCGTGGCGCCGGCGCCCGTGTAGGAGAGGCTGTACAGCTCGGCCCCGCCCACGCTCAGGGCGTTGGAGGCGCCGGCCAGGGGGGTGAGGGAGAGGCCGTCGACGCTCCCCGGCGGGCCGGGGGGCGTGCCGCCCACGATGGTGACCGTGACGCTCCCCGGACGCACGCCGGCGGCGGTGGTGGAGACCTCCACCGTGACGGCGCCCGCCCCCGCCCCCGTGGCCACGAGGGAGACGGTGGGGGGGACGGAGCTTCCGCCCGTGAAGGTGGCGGTCACGGGCCCCGCCCCCCGCCGGTCGAGGCTGGCCAGGGGGGTGGGGGAAGGCGTGGGGGCGAGGCGGAAGGCGATGGGGTAGGTGCCGGCGGCCATGGGGAAGCCCGCCTGGTCGACGACCGCCGCCGTCACCAGGTCGCTCGCCCCGGCCTTGTCCGCCAAGGCCGGCGCCGCCGCCTCGACGGCCACGCGCGTGGCCACCTGGGCCACGGCCGTCACCTGCGCCTGGCCGGCCACCCCGTCGCCCGCCCGGGCGTCGATGACCGCCTGGGCCCCGGGCTCCGACCCGGCGCGCAGGGAGACGCGGGCGACGCCGGCCTGGGCCACGACCGTGAGGGGAGCGGTGGCGACCGCCCCCTGGGGGCCGACCACGCCCACGGCGGCGGGGTCGCTCGAGGCCACGGTCACCGTGCCGTCGAAGTCGGCCACTGTCCGCCCGCCCGCGTCCACCACCGTGAGGGTGGCGGTGGCCGTGTCCAGCCCGTCGGCCGTGAGGGTGGAGGGGGCGGAGACGGTGACGGCCGCGGGCGGGCCGTACACCACCACCGGCGCCGCCAAGGAGGCGCCCAGGGCGTGGTCGAGGTAGCCTCCCGAGAGCTCCACCGCCACCCCGTAGACGCCCGGCCGGGCGGCCGTGAGGGCGCCGGCGCGCACGGCGGCCTGAGCGGCGCTCGCCCCTTGGCCGGCGCTCACCTGGTAGGTGAGGCGGTAGGCGCTGAGCGCCCCGGCCGGCACGGGCCGGCCGGCGCCGTCCAGGACGGTGACGGTCAGGGGGTCGGGGGCGCCCGCCGCCACGGTGGCGGCGGTAGCGGCCAGGCGCACGGCGGCGGGCAGGTCGGCGACGAGCAGGCGGTCGAGGCGCCACAGGGTGACGGCCATCTGGGCGCGGGTGACGGCGCCCCCGGGATCCCAGGCGCCCCGGCCGGCCGGCGGCACGAGGCCGAGGGAGGTGGCGGTGAGGATCGCCGCCCGGGCGGCGGGGGAGAGACCGCCCAGGTCGCGGTACGGGTCGGCCAGGCCCGGGCGCGCCGGCCACAGGGAGGCGGCCAGGGTCCAGGCGGCGAGGTCGGCGCGGCGCAGGAGGGCGGTGGGGAGGAAGCGCGCCGGGCCGGCAGCCGGGCGGGGGAGGAGGCCGAGCCGGAGGGCGGCGGCGATGGCCGGGTCGTACGGGGAGGAGGGGGAGACGTCGGCGAAGGGCAGGGGGGCGGGAGCGGTGGGCATGGCGGGGAGCGCCCCCGCCGCGACGAGGGTGCGCACGAGCATGCGCACCGCCTGGGCGCGGGTGACCGTCCCCGCGGGGTCGAAGCGCCCGGGGGCGGTGGGGGCCATGAGGCCGAGGCGCAGGTCGGCGAGGATGGCAGCTTCGGCCTGAGGCCCCACCCCGGCGAGGTCGTGCACGGGCGGGGGCGGCGCGGGCCTGGGGGCGGCGAGCGCCGCCGGGGCGAGGGCGGCCCAGGCGGCCAGGCCGGCGGCGCCCAGGCGCCGCGCCAGGGCGGCCGAAGGGCGCGGGGCCACCGTGTGCGGCATGGCGGAACCTCCCTCCGGGGCGGCGCCCGCCGCCCCGCTGGATGCCGTTCCCTACCGCCTTCGCGTCGTACCCCCGGAATGTGTCCGTGGCGAGCCCCCCGCGGCGGGTGGAGGAACCTGGGAACGGCTGGCGAACTCTCGCCCGTGAGGCGCCGACGGGGGCGGCCCGCGGGCGGGAACGGAGGGAGCGGCGTGGACGAGACGGCGCTCGTACGCCAGTTCCGGGCCTACCTGCACGCCTCCGAGCGGCTCATGACCGTGCACTCCCTCCTGGACAAGCTCGACGTGGTCGCCCAGGGGGTGGTGGAGAGCGGCCTCTTCCAGCGCTGCGTGGTGCGCGTCTACCGGCGGCGCTTCTCCTCCCGCCGGGTGCTGGGCGCCGCCGGCCTGACGCCGGCCGAGCGCCGCATCCTCATGGACGGGCCCGAGGCCTCCCCCGAGCGCTACCTGAGCCTGACCGAGGGGGCGCGCCACCTGGGCGGCGACTGCTTCTACGTGCGCGGCGCCGAGGCGCAGGGGGACGGCGCCTTCGCCACCGTGCCCTCCCGGCGCGAGGCCCAGACCTTCCGCACCTGGCACCCGGAGGACTCCTTCCTCGCCCACCTCTACAGTTCCCGCCGCGTCCTCCTCGGTCACCTGGTGGCCGACGACCCCCCGGACGGCGAGGTGCCCGACGAGGAGAGCTGCCGCTCCTTCGTGCTCTTCGCCTCCCTCGCCGCCCGCCTGCTCGAGCAGGAGCTCCGGTTGCGCACCGACCCCATGACCGACGCCTTCAACGGCCTCTACCTCGACCGGGAGCTGGAGCGCCTGGGGGCGTCCGGCCGGCCGTTCACCGCCGTCTTCGCCGACATGGACGGCCTCAAGGAAGTGAACGACAACTGCGGCCACCGCATGGGCGACGAGTACATCCGCGCCGCCCACGACATCCTGTTGCGCCACCTGCCCGAGGACGGCCTTCTCTATCGTCCCTACGGGGACGAGTTTGTCTACCTGCGGGAGGACGACGACCCGGCGCCGGTGGCCGACGCCGTGGCCCGCATCCCCCAGGCGGTGGCAATCTGGAACGAGGAGGTGCGCCCGCGCCTTGTGGCCGTGGCCGGCAGCCAAGAGTGCCGCGGCCCGCTGCCGCTCCTGGACATGTCGGTGGGCATGGCGCACGGCGTCCGCGCCGACGCGGACGCCCTGGTGCGGCGGGCGGAGGAAGCGATGTTCGCGGAGAAGGGGCTCCACCGCGCCCGCCGCTCCCCCATTTCGTGACGGCGCCGCGGGGGGCCCCGGGGGCCCCGCGGGGGGGGGGGGGGGGGGCGCGCCCCCCGGGCCCCCCCCGCGGCGGGGGTGGGGGGGGGGGTGTTTTTGACAA
>JAILZS010000018.1 GCA_023512375.1 Bacillota bacterium
GATTCCTCTCCAATGAGCGCGAGCGCTCCGGCCGGGAGCCGCGCGACGCGGCGGCACGGCGGCGCACCGGCGGCGACGGGGGAGGTGCGGGCGCCGCAGGCACGGGGGGTGGCGTCGAGGCCAGCGACACCCCGTCCTCTCTCCCCGCCTCGTCGGGCGCGCTCCCGCCTCCCTCTGCCGGAGGCTCCCCCGTCTGGTCGCCTTCCGCCGGCTTGCCGCCGTCCGCCTGCGCCGGCATGGCGTCCTCGCCGCTCTCCTGGGACCCGGTTGGGCCGCGAACCCCCTCCGGCAGGGCGGGCGGCGCCGGCACTTCCCGGGCAGGGGTGGGCGCGGGCCAACCCCCCCCCGCCAGCGCCTGCCACAGGGCGGGACCGGCCGGGCTGCCAAGCCCCGTGACGGCGTCCCAGCCCGGCCGGCAACGGTAGCCCGGAGCGGACAAGAAGGCGTTATCCCCTACCAGGATGTCGCGCACCCTCGTGGGCCTCGCCAGGGGGTAGAGGGCGGGGGCCGCAAGCCCCACAGGGCCGAGCCCGGCCCGACGGCGCGCCTGGTTGACCAGGGTGAGGGCCGCCGCCCACACCGGAGCCGCAAGGCTCGTGCCGCCCACCACGCCCACGCGGCCTCCCAGGACCATGCGGTAGCCCGTGTCGGGATCGGCGTCGGCCGCGACGTCGGGGACGCCCCGCCCCGCGCCGCCCCCCGTCGCCGCAGCCACCGCCGTCGCGTCCTGCCAGGGGGGAACGGGAAAGACCGCGCTCACGCCTCCCCCCGACGCCCCTCCTCCGGCGCCGTCCGACCACCCGAGCTCCCGCGCCACCACCCCGTCCGCCAGCTCCATGCGGGTTCCGCCCACCGCCAGCACGTGCGAAAGGCAGGCGGGCGCGTCCACCGACCGCAGGGGCCCCACCGGCACGGGCACGCCGTACGCGCCGCTGTCCCCGGAGGCGGCGACCACGGTCACCCCCATGGCGGCGGCGCGGGCGCACAACCAGTCGAGGGCTGCGAGGTCGGCGGGGGCGAAGAACGCCTCGGCGTCGCCCCAGCTGATGGAGACGACGCTGGGCCGGGGGTCGAGGCGCGTCACCTCGACCAAGGCGCGGGCCAGGGCCTGGGCGAAGCCTCCCGCCCCCTCGCCCACGAGGGCGTTGACCACCACCACGCGCGCCCCTGGGGCCAAGGCCCCCACCCATTCCACGTCCGCCGTCGCCTCCACGTCCGCCGACGCGGGCGGGGAAGGCGCCCCCCGCGGCGGGGCGGGCGGGGCCCAGACGCTCTCCACCCGCGGCGCGCGCACCCCCGCCCGCTGCCAGAACGCGGACAGGTCCGAGTTCTGGAAGGCGCTGCCAAACTCAAGAACGGCGACGCTCTCTCCCTGCCCGTCGAGGCCCGCCTCGGGATCGGGCAGCCCGTAGGCCAAGCGGATGTCGGCCGGCAGGTAGCCGGGCCCGCTGGCCGGACCGGTGGCGGCCGCTGCGCCGCCGGGGCGGTGGGGCCGTCCCCGCCAGGGCCGGGCCAGGTCGCTCAGGCCCAACACAGCGGCCACCCCCGGTGGCAGATCGGGTTCTCCCCGCGCCAACCGCCCTCGCACGCGACCCACGCTCACGCTGTCCAGACGGACGCCCAAGGCCCGCTCCACGTCGGGCGCGGCGCCCTTTGCCTCGACCAGCCAGCCGTCGGCCCCGGCCTCGGCCCGAAGCCCGCGCGCCGCGCACCAGCGCAGCAGGTCGCGCACCGCCGCCCCCTCGGGCCGGTGCGCGTTCTCCACGTCCGCGCGCGCAAAGCTCCTCCCCGAGCGCGCCTTGGCCACCAGCCCGGCCCGGTCCCGGGGGGCGAGGGCGAAGGTCACCGTTACCTCCGACTCCCGCTCCACCGGGCCGATGCGCACCGCGCGCCCCGCCGCCGCCGGCGCGTGGGCGCCGCCGTTCGCCCAGCTCCCCACACCCCCACCTCCTACGGCGCCCCGCCGGCGCGGGCCGCCGAGTATGGGTATGGGGATGGGCGTCCTCTTAACCCTCCAAGGCCGCGGCCGCCCCCACGTGGGCGCGGAAGGCGCGGGTGAGGTCGCGGGTGACGGGGCCCGGGCGGCCGTCGCCGATGCGCCGGCCGTCCACCTCGACCACGGGCACGATCTCTGCTGCCGTACCGGTGAGGAAGCACTCGTCCGCCACGTACAGGTCGTGCAGGGTGAACGGCTCCTCCGCCGCCGGCCTCCCCTGCGCCCGCGCCAGCTCGAGCACGGTGGCGCGCGTGATGCCCTCCAACACCCCGAGGTAGACGGGTGGGGTGAGGAGGCGGCCGCGGCGCACGATGAACAGGTTCTCCCCCGTGGCCTCGATCGGGTAGCCCTCCGGCCCCAGGAGGATGGCCTCCGCCTTGCCCGCGTTCGTAGCCGCCAGCTTGGCCAAGATGTTGTTCAGGTAGTTGAGCGACTTGACGCGCGGGGAAAGGGCGTCGACCGCCGTACGCCGCACGGACACGGTCACCGCCGTCAGGCCCTCCTCATACAGCGACGCAGGGTAGAGGGCTATGGCGTCGGCGATGACGAACAGGGTGGGGCGCGGACACTTGCGCGGGTCGAGGCCCAGATCCCCTCGGCCGCGCGTCACCACGACCCGGATGTAGGCGTCGCCCAGGCCGTTCTTCGCCACCGCCTGGCGGATGATGTCGGCCATCTCCCCCTCGCCCACGCCGATGTCGAGGCGGATGGAGCGGGCCGACTCGAACAGGCGTCGGACGTGGGCCTCGAGCGCGAAGACGCGTCCGCCGTAGGCTCGGATGCCCTCGAACACGCCGTCCCCGTAGAGAAGGCCGTGGTCGAACACCGACACCGTCGCCGACTCGGCCGCCACCCACTCGCCGTCCAGATACACCCACCGCTTCGCCGCCTCCTGTGCCATGGCCCTGCCCCCTCCAGCGTCTTGGTCCCGGCGGCCGCCGGGCCGTCACCGTCATCCTTCCGCGTCGGATCCTTCCCCGCCTACGGGCACAAGACCTCCCGGCGCCGCCCCCGGCGCCTCGCCCTCCCCCGGGGCGATGGCGGCCAGGCCCATGCCGGCAAGCACAAACGCCGCCCCCGCCGCCGCCGGTCCGTCCAGCAACTGCCCGTCCAGAACATACGCCCAGGCGGCGGCAAAGACCGGCTCCAGGTTGAAGGTGACCGCCGCCGCGGTGGCGCTCACCCGCGCCTGCCCCGCGCTCTGGAGGAGAAAGGTGCCCACCGTGGCCACCGCCCCCAGGTACAGGATGAGCGCCCACTCACTTCGCGGCGGCAGCGAAAGCCAGGCAGCATGGCCGGAGGCGACCGCGCACAGGGGGAAGGCGACGGCCCCGGCCAGCACCTCCTGGGCCGCCAGCCGCCCGCTCCCCACGCGCGGTGCCAGATGTGCCGTGCCCAGGACCTGCAAGGCGAACATGACGGCGCACAGCGCCCCCAGGAGGTCGCCCGAAGACCATCCCAGGCCCCCCCTCAACGTCATGAGCGCCAGCCCGGTTAGGCCCAGGAGAAGGGCCAGGGCGACGCGGCGCGACGGCCAGCGGCGGCGCCACAGCGCCTCAGCCGCCGGCACGAGCACCACGGAAAGGCCCGTCAGGAAGGCGACGGTGTCGGCGCCCGCCGTCCGCAAGGCGAACGTCTGGAGGAGGAAGCCCGCGGCGTTGGCCAATCCCACACCCAGCCCGGGCAGGGCGGCGCGCACGCCCCCGCCCCCCGAAAGCCACGGCAGGAGGAGGACCGCGGCCACGCCGAACCGCCAAGACACGAGGGCAAGCGGCGGCATGCGCGCCACCGCGCCCTGCACGAGGGGAAAGGTGCTGCCCCAGAGAACCGTCGTGAGGATGAGGAGGGCCAACCCCTCGGCCCGCCGCGTTCGCCATGCGCGCATGCCTGGAGGTTCCCCGGCCGCGCCGCCTTCCCCTGTCGTCGTGACGGGAGGACAGGCGGACGGGCGCCGGGCGGAAGGAGGATGGTCGTGCGCACCTTCACCTTCGCCATCGTCGCCCGCAGCGCAGAGACGGGCCGCCTGGGCGTGGCTGTGTGCGCCTCCCTTCCCGCCGTGGGGGCGTACGTGCCCGCAGCCCGGGCGGGTGTGGGGGCGGTGACCGTGCAGGGCGCGGCCGACCCCGCCCTGCGCCGGCGCCTGCTGGACCGCCTGGCCGAGGGCCTGGACGCAGAGGAGGCACTGGAGCGCGAGCTAGGCGACGACCCGGGGCGCGACGCCCGCCAGGTGGCGGTGATCGGACGCAACGGCCATGCCGCCGCCTGGACGGGTGAAGGCGTAGCCGGGTACGCCGGCCACCGCGCCGGGCCCGAGGCAGCCGTCGTCGGAAGCCACCTGGCAGCCCCGGATGTCCTCGCCGCCATGGAGCGCGCCTTCTCCCAGTCCTCCGCCCACGACCTGCCCGAGCGCCTCATGCGTGCCCTGGAGGCGGCCGCCGCCCAGGGAGGCGACGCGCGCGGCCACCGCAGCGCCGCCCTTCAGGTCGTGGACGTCGACGGTTACCCCTACGCCGACCTGCGCGTAGACGAACACCCTCGGCCCCTGGAGGAGCTTCGCCGCCTGGTCGACCTCGCGGCCGAACGCATCCTCCCGGGGTACGGGGCGTGGGTGGCCTCCCTCCGGCGCGGGCGCGGTACGGGCGCCTAACCGGTGCCTTCGCCTTCCGCCGCCGTAGCCCCGGGCTCACCCACCTCCACCTCGGCGTCGGGGTAGGAGATCCAGTCGCTGTAGCTGCCTGCGTACAACAGCCCGTCGGGGAGGCCGGCGATGGTCGCTGCCAAGAGGTTGGCGCATGCGGTCACGCCGCTCCCGCAGTAGGCGACCATGCGCTCCCCCGGCCCCAGAAGGTGGGCGAAGCGCCGGCGCTGCTCGTCCCGGTTGCGCCAGCGCCCGTCGGGGCCGAGGCCCTCGCGGAAGAAGGCCGACACGGCCCCCGGGATGCGGCCGGGGCGGGGGTCGATCGGTTCGACCTCCCCGCGGTAGCGCTCGGGAGCGCGCGCATCCACGAGCACCGCTCCCGGGGGGAGGCGCCGCACCGTGTCCCGGTCCACCACCCAGTGCGCGCGCGGCCGCGGCACGAACGGGCGCGGCACCGGGACGGGCGCCCCTTGCTCCAGCGGCATGCCGGCGGCCTCCCAGGCGGCGATGCCGCCGTCCAGAACGGCCACCGCGTCATGCCCCATGTAGCGAAGAAGCCACCAGGCGCGCGGAGCCGTGCCGGCGTCGTGGTCGTACACCACGGCCATGCGCCCCTCCCCCACCCCCCGCGCGCCCATGGCTGCGGCGAAGGCTTCGGGCGTCGGAAGGGGGTGACGGCCACCGTGCCGCCCGACCGGCCCGGACAGGTCGCGCTCCAGGTGGACGTACAGGGCGCCGGGGATGTGCCCCCGCCGGTAGGCGCGCTCCCCCGCCTCCGGGTCGGACAGGTCGAAGCGGCAGTCGAGCACCACCACGTCGGGATCACCCAGGTGGCGTGCCAGCCACGCCGCGTCGACGAGAGGCCCGACAGGCCAGAACATCCCCCTCACCTCCTTGCGCACCCGCACTACGCCGCCGCGAAGGCCAAGAGCGCCCAGCCGGCGACCAGGCACAGGCCGCCGAGCGGCGTCACCGGCCCCAGCCAGCGTACCCTCCCGAGGGAGAGGGCGTACAGGCTGCCGGAGAACAGGACCGTCCCCAGCACGAAGGCAACGGCCGCCAGGCGGGCGGACGCGGGTGCGGGCGCCGGCCACATGCCCACGGCCACGAGCCCCAGGCCGTGAACCATCTGGTACTGCACGGCGGTGCGCCAGCGCTCCACGCCCTCCCCCAGCCGACCGCGCAGAGCGTGGGCGCCAAACGCGCCCAGGGCAACCGCCAGCCCTACTAGGACGGCTCCCGCCAGGCGGGCCTGCGCCCCGTCCACCCCGGGGCTCCCTACTGTGGGCCCGCGGCCAGCGGCGTACGTACGCGGTGGGCGAAACGCCGCCGGAACTTGGCCACCTTGGGAGCGATGACCGCGCGGCAGTACGCCGCCTCCGGGTGGCGGGCGAAGTAGTCGCGGTGATAGGGCTCGGCCGGGTAGAAGGCCGTGAGGGGGACCACCTGCGTCACCACCCGCTCGCCCTCCCAATGGGGGTCGCGTTCGAGGCGCGCGATCGCCTCCTCCGCCTGCCGGCGTTGGCCCTCGTCGTGGTAGAAGACGGCCGAGCGGTATTGGCTTCCCACGTCGGCGCCCTGGCGATCCGGCGTGGTGGGGTCATGGACGGCGAAGAACACCTCCAGCAGGTCGGCGTAGGTGATGACCTCCGGGTCGTACTCGATCTGAACCGCCTCGGCATGGCCCGTGGTGTGGCTGCACACCTGCTCGTAGGTGGGGTTGGGGACGTGGCCCCCCGTGTAACCGCTGGTCACCCGCACCACGCCCGCGAGGTCGGCGAAGATCGCCTCCATGCACCAGAAGCATCCCCCGGCCAACGTCGCCGTCTCCCTCTTCGCCTCCGTCGCCATGACGCCGCCCCCCTCCGCTTCCGTTGCCTCCGTTGCCGTCCATGGTAACGCGCTGACGGCAAGGGGGAAACCGGTCGGCGGCGGACCAGGGGCGGGCACTGGCGAAGGCGGAGGATCCCGGCGGGGGGAGGACAGGGTGGGCCGGCGTGGCGCTGGACAGATGCGGCGCGCGGATCCTTACCGAACATAGCGCCGCCGAGCGCCAACGCAAACCACTCTGTTCGTCCGGTCCAGGCTTGAAGGTACTGCCTACACGCCGACGCCGTGGGCCGCCTTCTCGAACCGGAAGCACAAGCCGAACCCCAGGAGTCGCCGCGTGGGACGGCCCACCGCATTCTTGGCTCGCTCACCCGTCGCCTGGGCCGCTGCTGCACGAAGTGGCGCAGATGAGCCGGTCACCTGACCGCCTCGCGTGTACATGAAGGTACGGCCATCATGGGCCTTTCGCACCCGCAGCCAAGCCCGCACCCCCGGCAACGACGCGTAAGCCGGTTCACCCACGCGGCATCGCCTCGATCCGTGGGGCTGCTGTCCCTCGGATCGTGGCCGCGCCTTGGGTTCCCTCCCGGCCTGGCCTCGCGGCGGACCCCCTTGCCCCTGGGTTCGCCTCGCCCGGAGCGGCTTCCCACCGTACGTCGGTACACCACAACAAAGCCCCGCCCGCCGTGGACGGAGCTCAATTGGTGTCGGGAGGGGGACTCGAACCCCCACGGGTTACCCCATACGCCCCTCAAACGTATGCGTCTGCCAGTTCCGCCATCCCGACGAAGATGGTGCCGAAGGTGGGATTCGAACCCACACAGGCATTCGCCTACGGCGCCCTGAACACCGCGTGTCTGCCAGTTCCACCACTTCGGCGGCGACCGTGAGTATATCAGGGGCGGCACCGAAGTTCAATGCCGATGCGCCGCTGACGTGAGGGCGTGCAAACGTGGCGGTCGCGCCGTACGCACCCGATCGGGGTGGCGGGCCGGCGAGCGTCGACACCGCGGGTTCGTAGCCCCAGAGCGGCTCCCGTCAGCCAGCCATGGCGGACGTTGCTGGCAACCGTCGCCAACCCCGGCACCGCAGCGCCGCCCCTCGTACTGCGCCTGCAGGCGCATCTTGCTCGCGCCCTCCACCGCTCCCGAGCTGATCACGCGCGCCCCTACGTTCCGCACCGCCTTCCCCATCGCCACTTCCAGACCCAGCTCACCGACGAGGTCTCCACATGTGGGGCAACGTTCTGTCGCGGCGACTCGGTACGGGCGAGCGCCCGCGCTGGTCCAGATCAACCTCGCACGCCGTCCCCCAGGTGGGGAGCACCCGACGACCTCGCCGCACCGGGGGCTGGCATTCCTTGCTCAGGGTCACGTTCCCTTGTATACTCGCACCATCATTACCAGTTTTCGGCATATACCGGGTCCGGGGGGTAAGCGGGGCGATGCGGTGGCCGGTGGGGGCGAATGGGTTACCGCCGGGCGGCGCGGGGTGCTCGAGGGCAAGGAACCGCGTCGGGCTGCGGCCGCTGTCGGCGGCGCCCGCCCGCTGGCCCCGTCGGTCGGGCCCGCGCGGAATCGACCGCCAACATGGCGAGGCGCACCTTTGGGACGTCGTGCCCTCTGGAGCCGGTGGCGTACAATGCATCGAGGAGTGGAGCCGATGGCGTTTTCGGTAGACGATCTGCGCGAACTCTTGCGCATCCTCGACCGGCACCCCGACTGGAAGGCCGAGGTCCGGCGGGCCGTGCTCGCGGAGGACGTCTTAGAACTCCCGCACATCGTACGCCGGCTGGCAGAGGCCCAAGCCCGCACCGAGGCCCGGATGGAGGAGCTGGTGCAGGCACAGGTCCGCACCGAAGCCCGCGTGGAGGAGCTGGCCCAGGCACAGACCCGCACCGAAGCCCGCGTGGAGGAGCTGGCCCAGGCGCAGGCCCGCACCGAGGCGCGCGTGGAAGAGCTGGCCCAGGCGCAGGCCCGCACCGAGGCGCGCGTGGAGGAGCTGGCCCAGGCACAGACCCGAACCGAAGCCCGCGTGGAGGAGCTGGCCCAGGCACAGGCCCGCACCGAAGCACGCGTGGAGGAGCTGGCCCAGGCGCAGGCCCGCACCGAAGCCCGCGTGGAGGAGCTGGCCCAGGCACAGACCCGCACCGAGGCCCGCGTCGAGGAGCTGGCCCAGGCGCAGGCCCGCACCGAAGCCCGCGTGGAGGAGCTGGCCCAGGCGCAGGCCCGCACCGAAGCGCGCGTGGAAGAGCTGGCCCAGGCACAGGCCCGAACCGAAGCCCGCGTGGAAGAGCTGGCCCAGGCACAGACCCGCACCGAGGCCCGCGTGGAAGAGCTGGCCCAGGCACAGGCCCGAACCGAGGCCCGCGTGGAAGAGCTGGCCCAGGCGCAGGCCCGCACCGAGGCGCACGTCCAAGCCCTAGCCCAAGAGATGCAGAGGCTGGTCCACCGGGTGGATGGGCTGGAGCGGACCGTGAACAGGCTGGAACGGGACGTGGGCGAGCTGAAGGGGAGCGACTTGGAACGCCGTTTCCGAGAGAGGGTTGTGCACGTCGTGCGCAGGCCGTACCGCCGCGCCCGGTTGGTGCCCTTGGAGGCTCTGGCCGAAGCGGTCGAAGACGCAGAGGAGCGGGGTCTCATCTCGGGGGCGGAGGCAGACGAGGCGCTCAAGCTGGACGCGGTGGTGCGGGCGCGTAAGGACGGGATCGAGGTCTTCCTCGCCGTGGAGGTGTCCTTCGTGGTGGACCGGCATGACGTCGAGCGCGCGGTGCGAAGGGCCGCGATTGTGCGGAAACTGGGATGGGACTGCCTCCCCGCCGCTGCGGGGCGCAGGGCGACGCCCGCGGCACAGGACCTCCTCTCCAAGGCACAAGGAGAATGGTTTCCCGTGCCGGGCGCGTCGGAGGAGGAAGAGGCCGCCGGATAGACCTTCCCGCCACCGCCCCTCCCCGGGCGCGAGCGGCCGCACTTCTCGGCGTAAGGCAGAACGGACCGCCGCCAGGCTTCGTGTCCCGCCCCCGGCCATGGCCGGTTCTGCCGCCCGTCCCAGCCGGGTCAAGGAACGATCGCTGCTCCAACGGTCCCGGGGTTCGCAGGTGGGACGAAGATCCGAAGGGGCGCTTACGGGCCGTACGGTGCGGATCTCCGTACCGCTCCCAGAGGCGGGTCGACTGTCGGCGCCCACCTTGGTCGCGGTCACGTCGATCCGCCGGCCGCGTTACGCTATGAGGCGGCGGGATTTGTGCCGAGGTCGGCGCCGCCTCTCCTACGGCCAGCGCGCGTACAGCCGCCGGTACGCCTCGTACGCCGCCAGCACCGTGCGAACGAAATCGCGCGTCTGCCCGAACGGGATCTCCTCTTCGCTCCCCTCCGTCCCCCGCCAACGCCGGGTGGCGAGCCAGCGGTCGACGTTGCCCTCCCCTCCGTTGTAAGCGGCCAGCGCCAGGGGGAGATTGCCGCGGTAGCGAACGAGGAGGCTGTGCAGGTACCACGTGCCGATGGCGAGATTGGTAGCCGGATCGCGCAGCGCGGCCGGACCGAACTCCCGCATCCCCATGCGCCGCGCTGCCCACGCGCCGGTGGTCGGCATGATCTGCATGAGGCCCACCGCCCCGCGGCGGGAGGTGGCGCCGGGCCTACCCTTCGACTCGGCCCGCACCACGGCGGCCACGAGGTACGGGCTCACACCGTAGCGCCGAGCGGCAGCCGCCACCAGGCGCGGATACGGGATGGGGTACAGGTACCGCCAAGTGGTGGGCAGGGAGAAGATCACCACCAGCGCCGCCAGCGCCACCCCGAACCAGATCCGACGCACCGCCCGCCCCCCTGCCGCCCCTCACGAGGGGCGTGTCGGATCGTCCCGTCCGTCCCCGCAGCCCTGGACACGCGAGCGCCATAGCGCCGCCACCCGCCGTCGCGTGGCCTCCCACGGGCCGTCGTTCCAGATCACCACGTGGGCCCGCCGCAGCTTCTCCTCCAGGGACATCTGGCTCGCCAGGCGGGCACGGGCTCCCGCCTCGTCCAGGCCGTCGCGGGCGCGCAGGCGCGCGATCTGGACGGCGGGCGGCACGGCCACCAGCCACACCTCGTCCACCATCCGGTCCATCCCGCTCTCGAACAAGAGCGGAACGTCGAGCACCACCGCCCGTTCGCCCCGCGAACGGGCGCGCGCGACCTCTTCCTCAAGGCGCCGAGCCACCAAGGGGTGGACGATGGCGTCCAGGCGGCGGCGCGCCTCGGGGTCGGCGAACACGCGCGCCGCCAGCGCGCGCCGCCTCAGCGCCCCGCCGGCGTCCAGGTAGGCCTCGCCGAAGGCGGCTACCACCTGCCTTAGGCCAGGCGTGCCGGGCGCCACCACTTCGCGGGCCAGCTCGTCCGCGTCCACCACCGTCGCCCCCAAGCGGCGGAGGTAGGCCGACACGGTGCTCTTCCCGCTGGCGATTCCCCCGGTGAGCCCGATGCTCAGCACCGCGCTCTCCCCGTCTGGCGGCGAGGCTCGGGCTGGCAGCGAGGGCAGTAGGCCGTGCCGCGCCCCGCCACCCGTGCCCGAGCGATCGTGCCGCCGCAAGCGTAGCACGCGAGTCCCGCCCGGCCATAGACCCGCAGGCGCTCGCCCATCTCCCCCGGCCGTCCCTCCCCGTCCCGATACAGGGCGAAGGAGACCCCCTGGGCCCGGATGCCTTCGCGTACGACGGCCACGATGGCCGCATGCAGCCGGCGCACCTCGGCCGGACGGAGGCTCTCCCCCGTGCGCGTGGGGTGCAGGCGGGCGGCATGCAGCGCCTCATCCACGTAAATGTTGCCCAGGCCGGCGACGGCGCGCTGGTCGAGCAGGATGCCCTTGATCGTAGCCCGCCGCCCCCGCACCACCCCGGCGAGGTGGGCGGGCGTGAAGGCCGGGTCGACGGCGTCCGGTCCGAGCCTCCCCAGGCCGGCGGGCACCCCGACACCGTCCGCATCCACCAGGTACATGCCGCCCAGGCGGCGCATGTCGATGTAGTCGAGCAGGCTCCCGTCGTCGAGCATCGCCCTCAGGCGCAGGAACCGCTCCCGCCGCTCCCGCTCCCGGTGCCACAGGAGCCGTCCCGACATCCGCAGGTGGACGATCCACTCCCCGCCGTCGCTCAGCGCCATCCGGAGGTACTTGCCGCGCCGCCCGAGCGCGCGCACGCGCCGCCCCACCAAGGCGCCAGCGAAGGGGGCGGGGGAGGTGGGGTGTCGGAGGATCCCGGCGTCGTACACCTCCACCGCCGTGACCGTGCGTCCCACCAGGTGCGGCGCCAGGGTGCGCCGCACCGTCTCCACCTCGGGTAGCTCAGGCATGGGCGGTGGCGGCCGCCCCCCCGTCGGGCACGTACGGCGTCGCCGTCGCCCAGGAGCTCCCCACCTTGACCTCCACCTCGAGCGGTACGTCCAGGTGCGCCGCCCCCTCCAGCAGGGCGCGCGCCCCCGCCGCCAGACGGTCCACATCCCCCTCCGGCACCTCGAAGATGAGCTCGTCGTGCACCTGCAAGAGAAGCCGCCCCGGCAGCCCGGCCCCGCGCGAGGCCACCATGGCGCGCTTGATGATGTCCGCCGCCATGCCTTGGATGGGGGAGTTCTTGGCCGCGCGTTCGGCGAAGGCGCGCGCCTGCGGGCGGCGGCTGGCCAGATCCGGCAGGTACCGCCGCCGGCCGTCCGGCGTGCGCGTGTAGCCCAGGCGGCGCGCCTCGGCCACGGTATCCTCCAGGAAGGCGCGCACGCGCGGGTAGCGTTCGAAGTAGGCGTCGATGAAGGCCTGCGCCTCGCTCACCCCGATACCCAGGTCGCGCGCCAAGCCGAAGGCGGAGATGCCGTACACGATGCCGAAGTTCACGGCCTTGGCGCGCCGGCGCATGTCGGGCGTGACCGCCTGGGCCGGCACGCCGAACACGGCGGCCGCCGTCTCGGCGTGCACGTCGCGCCCGCTGCGGAAGGCGGCGCACAGCGCCTCGTCGCCCGACAGATGGGCGAGGACGCGCAGTTCGATCTGGGAGTAGTCCGCCGCCAAAAGGCGGTGGCCGGGGGAGGCGACGAAGGCGGCGCGCACTCGCCGGCCCTCCTCGAGGCGGACCGGGATGTTCTGCAGGTTGGGGTCGGCGCTGGACAGCCGACCGGTGGCGGCCACCGTCTGGTGGAAAGTGGTGTGCAGCCGCCCGTCCGGGCCGATGAGCGGCACGAGCCCCTCCACGTAGGTGGAACGCAGCTTCTGCAGTTGGCGGTGAAGGAGGACGAGGGCCACGATGGGATGCAAGGGGGCGAGTTCCTGCAGCACGTCCGCGTCTGTAGACGGGCCCGTCTTCGTGCGCCGCACCACGGGCAGGGAGAGGCGGCCGAACAGGACGTCGGCCAGCTGGCGGTGCGAGTTCACGTTGAACGGCCCCTTGGCCAGGGCGTGGATCTCGCCCTCGAGGGCGGCGATGCGGTCGGCGAACTCCTCCCCCAGGCGGGTGAGCACGGCGCGGTCGACGGCGATGCCCGCCTCCTCCATCGCCGCCAACACCGGCATGAGCGGGCCCTCGACCTCCCGGTAGAGGGCCTCCATGCCGTCGCGTTCCAGCGCCTCCCGGGCGGCCGCCATGAGGGCCGCCGCGGCTCGCGCCCGCTCCGCCCCCGCCCCCTCCTCGGTCGGCCAGGACGTGCCCGCGCCTAGGCGCGCGGCCACGAACTCCGGCGGGTAGGCGCTGCGGCCGGGCTCCAGGAGGTACGCCACCACCCCCAGGTCGACCAGCGGGTCTGCAAGGACGCGGCGGGAGGCGGAGCACCAGGCCCACAGCTCCTTGAGGGCAAATCCCGCCTTGGGGCGCGCCGGGTCGGCGAGCAGGCGCCACATCGCCTCGTCGGGAGAGGGCTCGGCGCCGTCCTCCCCCGCCGCCACCGCCCTCCCTTCGCCGTCCGCCCACACGGCCAGGGCGCGCAGGCGGCGGCGTCCGGGCGGTCCCTCCACCTCCGCCCACACGCCCACCGCCTGCGGGCAATCCGGCCCGGCGGCCGTAGACCCCCGCGGCGCGGGCGAGAGCGGTGCCACGCCCCCCGGCCAGCGCTCGAGCACGCCCCGCAGGCCGAACGCCCGCAGCATCTCCGCCGCATCGGGGCGCACGCCGGGGGTGAAGCGCAGCGCCTCCAAGCCTACCTCCAGCGGCACGTCGACCCGGATCGTGGCCGCATCCCTCTGCCGGAGGCAGGCGGCTGCGTGTTCGGCGAGAAGCGCGCGATGGCGCGGGGAAACGCCGTCGCCACCCCCCGCCAGGAGTTCCTCCAACGACCCGACGCCGGCCAGGAGGGCGCTCGCCCCCTTGGGGCCGATGCCCGGCACCCCGGGGAGGTTGTCGGAGCTGTCGCCGGCCAGCGCCTTCCACTCGGGCAGGCGGCGGGGCGCGACACCGTACGCCCGCTCCACCTCCGCCGGCCCCCACCGCTCCACGTCGGAGATGCCGCGGCGCGTGAACAGCGCCCGCACCCGGTCGTCCACCAGCTGCAGGAGGTCGCGGTCTCCGCTCACCAGGAGCGCCTCACCTCCCGCCGCCTCGGCGCGCCGGGCCAGGGTGCCCAAGACGTCGTCGCCCTCGTAGCCGGGCACCTCGACCACCGCCACGCCCAGGCCCGGCAACAGGGCACGCAGGGCCTCGACCTGTGCCGTCACCTCCTCCGGGGCGTGCTCGCGCTGCGCCTTGTAGGCCGGTACGGCCTCGAGGCGGAAGGCGGGGCGGCCGCGGTCGAAGGCCACGGCCACATGGGTGGGCTTCTCCTCCTCGATGAGGCGGCGGAGCATCTGGAGAAAACCGTGCAGCGCGCCCGTGGGCCGCCCCTCGCCGTCGGTCAGGGGCGGCAGGGCGTAGAAGGCGCGGAAGACGAGCGAGTGGCCGTCCACCAGGAGGACGCGCACCGCCGACGGCGCGCCCCCGTCCTGCCCTTCGGGGGGGTGGCCGCCGGCCCCCGCCTCCGCCATGGCGCCTCCCCCTCCGGCCTTCGCGCGCGCTGTCCAAACGTGCCGGAGGTGGGACTCGAACCCACACGGGGCGTCGCCCCACCGCATTTTGAGTGCGGCGCGTCTGCCATTCCACCACTCCGGCTGCGTCGAGTATACCATGGCGCGCGCCGGACCCGCTCCGGCGCGAAGCCGCACGCCCTACTCGACCGGCTCGTCCGCCAGGCGGGCGCGGCCGCCGAACACCCAACCGCGCAGCGCGTCGACCGTCACCCATTCGCCCGCCGTAAGGCGCGACGTCGCGCCCTCGGCGCCCACGACCACGGGTTTGCGCAGGCTCAACGCGGCCACGGCAGCCGTGCTGGAGAGGCCGCCCTCCTCCACCACGGCCGCCGCCGCCCGCGCCAGCGCCGCCGTGAAGCCGGGGACGTCGCCGCTTCGGGCCACGATCACGTTGTCCGCCTCGGCGCGCGCGGCGTCCTCGGCCCCGTTGACGATCAGCACCCGCCCGACCGCCTGGGCGCGGCCGATGCCCCGCCCCGCGGCCAGGCGAGGCGAGGCGGTGCGCACCTGCAAGAGGTCGGTGGCACCCGAGGCGCCCGTCGCCGCCCCGCCCGTCACCACCGCCAGCGCCCCCTGGCGCACCAACCCGGCGGCCACGGCGGCGTCCAGCGCCGCCTCCCACGCCGCCCGGTCCGTGGGATCGGGCGCCACGAGGCTCTCGACCCCCCACACGACGGCCAGGGCGCGGGCCACACGGGGGCTCGGCGTGACCGCCACGACCGGCGTGCGCGGCCGGTGGCGGGCCACCATGCGCGCGGTGAAGCCGCCCGTGGTGGCAGTGACGATGGCGTCCGCCCTCAGGTCGGCGGCCACCTGCACGGTAGCCCGGCTTACGGCCTCGGTGGCGTTGGCCACCGGTGTGGGCAGGGCGGCGCGCAGGTAGGCGTGGAACTCGGGCGCCGCCTCGGTCGTACGGCAGATGCGGTCCATGACCTCGACTGCCGCCAGGGGGTGCGCGCCGCTTGCCGTCTCCGCCGACAGCATCACCGCGTCGGTGCCGTCCCACACGGCGTTGGCCACGTCCGACGCCTCCGCCCGCGTGGGGCGGGGCGAGCGCACCATGGACTCGAGCATCTCGGTCGCCGTCACCACAGGCTTGCCGAGGCGGCGGGCAGCGGCGATGATGCGCTTCTGCACCGCCGGCACCTCCTCCACCGGCAGCTCCACGCCCAGGTCGCCGCGCGCCACCATGACGCCGTCGGCGGCGGCCAGGATGGCGTCCAGGTGGTCGAGGGCGGCGACCGTCTCGATCTTCGCCATGACCAGGGTCTGCCCCCCGGCCGCCTCGATCGCCCGCCGCACCGCCAACACGCCGTCTCGGTCGCGCAGAAACGAGGCCGCCGCCCACTCCACGCCCTCTCTCGCCGCCCACGCCAGATCGTCGGCGTCGGCGTCGGACAGGGCGGGCAGGGAAAGGGTGCGCCCGGGCACCTGCACCTTGCGCCCGGGCGTGATCCGCCCTCCCACCGCCACGCGCGTATGCACCTCGTCGCCCTCGATCCCCACCACCTCGAGGACGATGCGGCCGTCGTCCACGAGGACGCGGTCGCCCTCGCGCACGTCGGCGGCCAAGCCGGCGTGGTTGACGCCGCAGCGGCTCGCGTCGCCGGTCCGCCCAGACGCCCCGGCCACGAGGACGAAGGCGGCGCCAGCCACGAGATCCGCCCCGCCTCCGGCCACCTCCCCGAGGCGCACCTCCGGGCCGCGCGTGTCGACCATGGCGCCGACGTGCCGGCCGGCCTCCGCGGCCGCGGCCCGCGCCGCTCGCAGGCGGCGGGCGTGGTCCTCCCGGCTGCCGTGCGACAGGTTGAGGCGCACCACGTCCACACCGGCCCGGATCAGGGCTTCCAGAACGCCCGGCGCGTCGGTCGCCGGCCCCAGGGTGGCGACGATCTTCGTGCGCCGTCCGCCCACGCCGTCCCCCTCCTCCCGCTTCCGTCCGGGCGCGCTAGCGCTTGGGCCCCGCGTCCTCCGCGATCACGCGGGCCAGTACGGCCTGGGCCTCCGCCAGCTCGCCGTCCAGCACCATGACCTCGTCCGCCCCGGCCTGCACGCCGCCCACGCGCCGCGTCCGCCACGCCACGCCGGCCTCGTCCAAGGCCTGGGTGAGGCGGCGCAGGCGGTCCGGGTGGGACGCCACGTAGATCACCTTCCACACGCGTGTCCGCCCTTCCCTTCAGGCCAAAAGGCCCACCGCCCGCCCGGCGCGCTCGAAGGCGCCCAGGGCGGCGTCCAGGTCTTCGGGCGTGTGCTCCGCCGTGACGATCGTCCGCACCCGCGCCATGCCGCGCGGCACGGTGGGGAAGACGATGCCCTGGGCGAAGACGCCCTCCTCCAGCAGGCGGTCGGAAAGCGCGAGGGCGCGCCGCTCGTCGAAGGCCATCACCGGGGTGATGGGCGTCTCGCTCGCCCCCGTGTCGAATCCCAGGGCGCGCAGGCCCTCCTTGAAGCGGCGCGTGTTCGCCCACAGGCGCTCGACGCGCTCGGGTTCGTCCGCCAGCACGCGCAAGGCCTCGCGGCAGGCGGCGGCCACGCCCGGCGGGTGGGAGGTGGAGAACAGGAAGGGGCGGGCGCGTTGCGTGAGCAGCTCCACCAGCGGACGGGCGGCGGCGGCGTACCCGCCCACCACCCCCACCGCCTTGGACAAGGTGCCGATCTGCACGTGCACCCGGTCCTCCAGGCCGAAGTGGGCCACCGTCCCCCGTCCGCCCGGACCCATCACGCCGCTGCCGTGGGCGTCGTCGACGTACACGGCGGCGTCGTACCGCTCCGCCAGGGGGACCAGGTCGGGCAGTCGGGCCACGTCGCCGTCCATGGAGAAGACGCCGTCGGTGATCACCACCGCGTGCCGAAAGCGCCCGCGGTGGCGGCGGAGCTGGTCGGCCAGGTCATCCATGTCGGCGTGGCGGAAGCGGACCACCTCCGCCCGCGACAGGCGGCAACCGTCGATGATGGAGGCATGGTTGAGGGCGTCGGAGAAGATGCCGTCGCCGTCCCCCGCCAGCACGGGGATCACCGCCAGGTTGGCGGTGAAGCCGCTCTGGAAGGTGAGCGCCGCCTCGCTCCCTTTGAACGCGGCCAGATCCCGCTCCAGGTCGAGATGCACCTGCATCGTGCCCACGATGGTGCGCACCGCCCCCGAGCCCACGCCCAGGCGCTCGGTCGCCTCCACCATGGCCCGCACCAGGCGGGGGTGGCCCGCCAGGCCCAGGTAGTTGTTGGACGCGAGGTTGATCACGGGCCGGCCCTGGATGACGGCCCGCGCCCCCTGGCGCCCCGTGAGGACGGCCGGCTCCCGGTACACGCCCTCGTCGCGGAGGCGGGCGACCTCCGCCTCGATGTACCCCAGCGTCGCCACGGCGCTCCCTCCCGTCTCCTCCTCCGTCGTCCGCCCCGGTCAGGGCGAGCCTCCGCCGATCTCCACCAGCACCTTGCCCGCGTGGCCCCCGGCCGCCGTCTCGATCGCCCGCTCCACCTCCTCGAGCGGGAAGCGATGGGTGACGAGGGGCGACAAGTCCACGAGGCCGCGCGCCACCAGGCGGGTGGCGTCGAGCCAGGTCTGCCACAGCCGCCGCCCTGTCACGCCCTGCACCGCCACCCCCCGCATCACCACCCCCTCCGCCCAGTCGACGGCCGCCGCCGTCGGCGCCAGCCCCAACACCGCCACCCGCCCGGCCGAGCGCACGGCGGCGAGACAGAGGCGCAGGGCGTCGGGGCTGCCCGACATCTCCAGGGCCACGTCCACGCCGCTCGCCTCGCCCGCCGCCGCCCGCACGGCGCCGGCATCCGCCTCGTCCGGCGCCAAGGCGGCGTCCGCCCCCATGCGCAGGGCGAGGGCACGCCGCTCAGGCGAGCTCTCCACGACGACCACGGACGCCGCCCCCGCCGCCCGTGCCACCGCCGCCGCCCCCAGGCCCGTGGGCCCGGCACCGGTGATGAGCACCGTGCGCGCCGTCAGGGGCTGGGCCAGGGCGGTGTGGACGGCGTTGCCGAACGACTCGAGCAAAGCCGCCACATGCCAGGGGACGCCGTCGGGCACCGGCCACGCGTTGGTCGCCGGCACCACCAGGCGGTCGGCGAAGGCGCCGTCGCGGTCCAGGCCCAGGATCCGGACGTTGGCGCAGGCGTGGCCGTCGCCGGTGCGGCAGGCCAGGCAGCGGCCGCACACCACGTGCGTCTCCACCGCCACGCGCTCGCCCACCCGCCGCGGATCGACGCCGGCGCCCACGGCCTCCACCGTGCCGGCGCACTCGTGCCCCAGCGTGAGCGGCGGCCTTACCCGCCGCGCCGCCCACTCGTTCCAGTGCCAGACGCTCACGTCCGTGCCACAGACCGACGCAGCGGCCACCCGCACCCGTACCTCGCCCGGCCCGGGCTCCGGCACCGGCAGGCGGCTGAGCACCGCGCCGGGTTCGGGGCGTTCCTTGCGCACCGCGCGCATCGCCCGCTCGTCCATGGCCGCCTCCCCTCCGCCCCGGGGCGGGAACCGTTACTCTATTGTGCCTTGCCTTGCCACCCCTGTCGCCGGCCCTTCGGCCCCTTGACCCGCGCGGCGGCAATTCTAGGCGAATTCCAAGCCGGGCGGAAGGCTGGCCTAAAGCGCGGCGCCCGACGACATGGCACAATGCATTCGTCGAAACGACCGATCCCCGACAGGAGGTGTTGCGGTGCGCACCGTGCGAGCGGCCGCGGCCCTGGCCGTGGCCTTCGCCACCGGCGCCGTCGTGGCCCTGGGCGCGTCCTCGGTGCACGACTACCTGGCGCAGGGCGGGCCGGCGCTGGCCGCAAGCCCGATCGGCGTCCGGTACGTGAACCAGTCGCCGCCCAACCAGGTGATGACCACCAACCTCATCGCGGACGTGGCCGCCAAGGCGGAGCCCGCCGTCGTCACCGTCACCGCCCACATCCCGGGCTCGACCCAGAGCGACGGCTTCTTCCCCTTCGCCGTCCCGCCCCAGACGAGCAACGGCAGCGGTTTCATCATCAGCTCCGACGGTTACATCGTCACGAACGACCACGTGATCGAGGGCGCCTCGAGCATCCAGGTGAGCGTCAACGGCTACCCCCACCCGTTCGCCGCCCGGCTGGTCGGCGCCTCCTTCGCCCTCGACCTCGCCGTGCTGAAGATCCAGGCCCCCCGCCCCCTGCCCACGCTGCCCCTAGGCAACAGCGACGCCACGCGCGTCGGGCAGTGGGACATCGCCATCGGCAACCCCTACGGCCTGAGCAACACCCTCACAGTGGGCGTCATCTCGGCCGAGGGGAGGCCGCTCACCATCGGCAACCGCAACTACCAGGATCTCCTGCAGACCGACGCCCCCATCAACCCCGGCAACTCCGGGGGGCCGCTGCTCAACCTCGCGGGCCAGGTGATCGGCATCAACACCGCCGTGCAGGCCAACGGCCAGGGCCTGGGCTTCGCCATCCCCATCAACACGGCGCGCAAGGTGCTGGGCGACCTCCTCACCAAGGGATACGTGCCCCACCCCTGGCTGGGCGTGGGGGTGGTGAGCGACAACCCCGCCAACGCCGCCCAGTACGGCCTGAGCGTGGACCAGGGGGCGATCGTCGCCCAGGTGATGTCGGGCAGCCCCGCCGCCCGCGCCGGGCTCCAGGTGGGCGACGTGATCACCGCCGTGGACGGCCGTGCCGTCGCATCGGCCCAAGCCCTCGTGAACGCCATCTCCTCGCGCCAGGTGGGCGCGTCGGTGACGCTCACGGTGGCGCGGGGCAGCCAGACCCTCACCCTTCGCGTCCGCCTGGCACAAGAGCCGAACAACCTGCCGAGCGGCACGACCGGCTGACGCCGCCCGTTTCGCCCCACCGCTGCACCCCGCCAAGCCATGGCGGGGTGCGGTCGCGTGCGGCCGTCCTCGACCTCAAGCGCCGCCACGGCACAGGTGCAGATGAACGTGGTGACGCCGCAACGCCCCCCATCGTCCGCGTTGACCCCTGATCCCTCACGGCGGTACGATGGGCGCGACGACGGCCGGCTCCCCGCCCGCCCCGGGGCGCCGCCGTCGCGCGCCGCCGGGAGGGGGTGGAAGCGTGGTCGAGCGCCGTCTGCGCCCGTTTGCGCCCCCGCGCGTCCACCCCGCCCTGGGCGTCGACGCCGCCCTCCTGGTGGGCGTCCTCCTCCTCCTGTACGCCCTGGTGCGCGCCGCTCCGGCGGTGGCGGGTCCCATCGCCCACGCCCCGGCCATCTCCCTCTCACCGGCCTCCCTGCCGGGGTACGTGGGGCTGTCGCTCCTTCGCATGACGGCGGCCTTCGCAGCTTCGCTCCTGTTCAGCCTCGTATACGGCTACGTCGCCGCCCACTCCGCCGCCGCCGAGCGCATCCTCATCCCCCTCCTCGACATCCTGCAGTCGGTGCCGGTATTGGGCTTTCTCAGCTTCACCGTCACCGCCTTCGTCCAGTTGGCGCCGGGGAGCCTCATCGGGCCCCAACTCGCCTCCGTGTTCGCCATCTTCACGGCCCAGGCGTGGAACATGACCTTCGCCTTCTACCATAGCCTGCGCACCATCCCGCGCGACCTGGGGGAGGCCGCCGCCCTCTACCACCTCGGGCCCCTCGAGCGGCTGTTGCAGCTCGAGCTCCCGGCAGCCGTCATCCCCCTGGTCTGGAACTCCATGCTCAGCTTCGGGGCGAGCTGGGTGTTCCTCACGGCGAGCGAGGCCATCACCGTCTCCTCCCACACCATCCTCCTGCCCGGGATCGGCTCGTACATCGCCGTGGCCATCGCCCGCGGCGCCGCCGGACCGGTGATGTGGGCGATCGCCACCATGCTGGCCGTGGTGGTCCTCCTCGACCAGCTGGTGTGGCGGCCGCTTGTCGCCTGGTCCCACCGCTACCAGCTCACGGCCAACGCCCCCACGGGCGAGGAGCCGACCTCCTGGGCGCTCACCCTTCTCACCCGGAGCGCGCTCCTCCCCTGGTTGGGGCGGCATCTGGCGGCGCCGCTGGAGCGCCTGCGCCAGCGCGGGGCGGGCGGGCTCGAGGAGGTCGGCCCGCTCCGCCCCTGGGTGGGCCGGGTGGCGGGGGCGCTCCTCCTCCTGGCGGCGGCGGCCGCCATCCTGCCCGCCCTCTGGCACCTGGCGCAAGCGATGGCGGCCATGCCGGCGGCGGTGTACGCCCGCTTCCTCCTGGCCACCGCCGCCACGCTGGCCCGCGTCCTGGCTGCGGTGCTGCTCGGCGCCCTTTGGTGCGTGCCCGTGGGCGTGGCCATCGGTCAATCCCGCCGCCTCACCGCGTACCTTGAGCCGGTGGTGCAGAACGCCGCCGCCTTCCCCGCCAACCTCCTGTACGGCCTCGCCGTCCTCCTCTTCCTGCGCCTCCACCTGAGCATGTCCTTCGGCGCCGTCCTCCTCATGATGCTGGGCACCCAGTGGTACATCCTGTTCAACATCATCGCCGGCACCCAGGCCCTGACGGGCGACCTCCTGGAGGCGGGCAAGGTGTTCGGCCTGCGCGGCATGGAACGCTGGCGCTCCCTCATCCTGCCCGGCATCTTTCCGTCCCTGGTGACGGGAGGGCTGACGGCGGCGGGCGGTGCGTGGAACCTCTCCATCCTCGCCGAGGCCGCCTCCTGGGCCGGGCACCGCCTGGTGGCCTTCGGCCTCGGCTCGCTCATCACCCAGGCGGCGGGGAGCGGACAGGAGGCCCACCTGTTCCTCGGCATCCTCCTCATGTCGGCCACGGTGGTGGGCCTCAACGCCGTCCTTTGGCGCCCGCTCTACCGCTTGGCGGAGAGCCGCTTCCACATCGAGTGACCGGTCGGAAGGGGGGTCCGTCGTTGGCCCAGGTCGAGACCACGCGTACACGCGCCACAGTGGTGGCGCTGCGCGGCGTGTCCAAGTCCTACCGCATGCCCGGGGGGGCCGAGCGCACCGTCCTCAGCGACATCGAGCTCGAGGTGCACGAGGGGGAGTTCCTCGCCCTCCTCGGGCCGTCCGGGAGCGGCAAGTCCACCCTCCTGCGCATCATCGCCGGGCTCGTGCCCCCGAGCGAGGGGCGGGTGGAGACGCGTAGCGTGCCGGCCACCGCCAGCCAAGGGGGGGTAGCGATGGTCTTCCAGTCCTTCGCCCTCTTCCCTTGGCTCACCGTGCTGGAGAACGTCGAGCTCGGCCTGCGGGCCCGCGGCGTGCCGGCGGCCGAACGGCGCGAGCGGGCCGTGCGGGTGATCGACATGATCGGCCTCGACGGCTTCGAGAGCGCCTACCCCAAGGAACTGTCGGGCGGCATGCGCCAGCGCGTCGGTTTCGCCCGCGCCCTCGTGGTCGAGCCCGACCTCCTCCTCCTGGATGAGGCGTTCTCCGCCCTGGACGTCCTCACGGCCGAGAACCTGCGCCGCGACCTCCTCGAGCTCTGGCTCGAGCGGAAGATCCCCACCCGGGCGATCGTGGACGTCACGCACTCCATCGAGGAGGCGGTGTACATGGCGGACCGGGTGCTCGTCCTGCGCGGCGACCCTGCCCGCATCGTGGCCGACGTGCCGATCGACCTGCCGCACTGGCGCGACAAGCAGGATCCCGCCTTCCTCCGCCACGTGGACGGGCTGTACGGGGTGCTCACGCGCCGCCGGCCGGAGGCGACGGCGGGGCCGCTCGGCCGCCTGCGGGCCGAACGCCTGCCCCAGGTCCCCGCCGGCGCCCTGACGGGCTTCATCGAGCTCCTCGACGACCGCGACGGCCCCGCCGATCTGTACCGCCTCGGGGAGGAACTCTCCCTCGACCTGGAGGATCTGCTGCCCATCGTGGAGGCGGCGGAGCTGTTGGGCTTCGCACGCGTGGTGGAGGGCGACATCGCCCTCACCGACGTGGGGCGCCGGTTCGCCGAGGCCAACCTCCTCGACCGCAAGGAGCTCTTCCGGGAGGCGGTGGAGGAGGCCGTCCCCGCCCTCGGGCGCATCCTCGCCGTCCTGCGCCAGAAGAGCAACCACAAGATGCCGCGGGAGTTCTTCCAGGACATCTTCGAACGCCAGTTGGGGGCGGCCCAGGCGTCGCGGCAGCTGGACGTGCTCATCGACTGGGGCCGGTACGCCGAGCTCCTCGCGTACGACGACGAGGTGCGCCAGATCTACCTGGAGGAGGAGGCGACCGAGGAGCAGGAGGGGGAGGCGCCGCGTGAGGAGGGGGGAACAGCGCCCGCACCGCCGGACGCGGGCGGCGGCGATGCCCCCTGACGGGACGCGCGCCGGGCCCGACCCGGCCGCGCCGCGCTGCCTGGTGGCCGAGCCCATGGAGGAGGCGCCCCGGCGCCGCCTCGGCCGTCGCCTTGCCCTCATGTACCGCCCGCGCCTCGGTCCCCAGCCCCTCCCCCTCCGCCGCCTTGCCGCCGCCTGGCAGCCGACGGCGCTGGTGGTGCGCAACCGGACGCGGGTGGATCGCGAGCTCCTCGACACGCTCACCCGCCTGCGCGTGGTGGGACGGCTCGGTTCCGGTCTCGACAACCTGGACACGGACGCCCTGCGGGAGCGGGGCATCGCCGTCGTCAGCGCCCCCGGCGCCGCCGCGGCGGCGGTGGCGGAACTCGTCTTCGCCTACCTCCTGTCGGTGGCGCGACCTTTGGCGCAGGCCGACGCCGACGTCCGCGCCGGCCGCTGGCGGCGGGAGGCGATGGCCGGGTTCGAGCTGTACGGCAAGCGACTGGGCGTCGTCGGCATGGGCGAGGTGGGCCAGCGCGTCGCCCTCCGGGCCCGCGCCTTCGGCATGCGGGTGATGGCGTGCGACCCCGGCCGCCCTCCGAACGGCGTCGTCTTCGCCGAGCTCGGCACCGAGCGCGCCGACCTCGACCACCTTCTGGCCGCATGCCGCTTCGTCACCCTGCACGTCCCGCTCACGCCGCGCACCCGGGGGCTGATCGGGGCCGCCGCCCTGGCCCGCATGCGGCCCGACGCCCACCTCATCGTGACCTGCCGCGGCGGGGTGGTGGACGAGGCGGCGCTGGCCGACGCCCTGCGCCGCCGGCGCCTGGCGGGTGCGCTCCTCGACGTGCGCGAGAGCGAGCCGCCGCCCCGGCCCGATCCCCTGGCCGACGTACCGGGCCTGGTGCGCACGCCCCACATCGGCGGCCTGACGCCGGAGGCCCGCCTGCGGGTGGGCCACGCCGTGGCCGACGGCGTGCTGGCGGCGCTCGGACTGGGCGGAGAGGGCCCGGCCTTGCGCCCGGCCTAGCCGACGCGCCGCACGCCTTCGGCGTCGGTCGGCCCCCGGGGTACGGGAGGAACCCGCCGGCCCGCGCGCGAAGGGTGGACAGTCGTCACCACCCGGGACCCGGAGGAGTGCGAGCATGTTCGTCGTGGCCGTCCTGCGCATGCGCGATCCCGACCTCAACGCCCGCCACCGGCCCGCCCACCTGGAGTACCTCGCCGAACTGAGGCGCGAGGGGAAGGTATGGGCGAGCGGTCCCTTCCCGGACGGGCAGGGAGGCATGGTCATCTACCGCACGCCCGACCTGGAGACGGCGCGGGCGCTGGCCGAAGCCGACCCCCTGGTGCGCACCGGGGCCCGCCACCTCGACCTATACCGGTGGCAGCCCTTCGCCCCCGTCCCCGCCATCGCCGAGGGGGAGGAGGGGACGGGCTGACCCCGTCCCGGCCCCCTTCGTCATCCTCGACGGGAGGTTCCGCCATGCCCTCGTCCGTCCCTTCCCGCC
The DNA here is from genome assembly GCA_023512375.1 of Bacillota bacterium. GTDB lineage: Bacteria > Bacillota > Sulfobacillia > JAJZYS01 > JAILZS01 > JAILZS01. Next base: position 25,129 of record JAILZS010000018.1, read on the forward strand.
GCCTGCTCGCCGCCGCCGCCGCCGCTCTCGTCCTTTCCGGCTGCGGCACCGCGCCGGCCGCCGCGCCCCGCTACCGCGGCACCGCGCTTCCCACCGCCGCCGGTCCCGTCCACCCGGATGCCCCTCCCTATCGCGGCCCCCACCTTGCCCTTTACCGTACGGCGGCCCGCTACTTCCGCTGGCCGGTGCTCGTGCCGGAGCGCCCGCCGGGCGGGGCGTCGCCCGTAGACGCCATGGTCTCCCGCCTGTTCGGCGGCACCTTCGCCATCGACGTATCGGGCCGGGCCCGCCAGGTCCCCGGCTCGTACGTGCCCTCCGTGCCCGTCCGCCCGGCGGCCTACCAACTGCGCATCGACTACCGCCAGGGCAGGGACGTGGTGACGCTGTTCGAGGCGGTGCACGCGTACGCGCCCCCCGCCTCTGCCCGGCCCTTCCGCCTCCCCGCCCCCTACCGGGGCGGGCGGACGTGGACGGCACCGCCCGGTCTCGGCGCGCCACCCTTGCGCTACGTGGAGGGCGAGCGCGGCGGCCTCTACCTCATGGCCTACGGTCCTGCCCGACGGTACGGAGCGGTGGCGCTGGCCGCCTTCCTGCACGGCATGGCGGCCGTCGCCGTTCCTCCCGGCCCCGCCCCCCGCGCCCGGGTCCATCCCGCCTCCCGGCCGGCCTAGGGGCGCGGCCGGCGGGCCGCGGCTGGCCCGGGCTAGACGGCCGTGCGCAAGGGATGTAATGTATGCATTACATCATACATGTTTTGGAAAGGCGGCTTACCGATATGCGTTTCGGCCTCCGCCTCTGGGTCTCCCTCCTCCTCGTCGCGGCGGCGGTTGCCCCCGGCCTCGCCCCGTCCGCCGCGGCGGCCGGCGCCGCGCCCACCGTCTCCGTCCTGTACGCCGGCTCCCTGGCAGCCCTCAACGACCAGCGCCTCGGGCCGGCTTTCACCCGCCTGACCGGGATCGGCTACAGCGGCCATGGCGGCGGCTCCCTCGCCCTGGCGCAGGAGATCGCCGGGGGCGAGCTCACCGGCGACGTGTTCGAGTCCGTGGGCACCGCGGCCCTGGCGCGGGTGGGAAGCCGGCGCCTGCCCTGGGCGGTGGCCGTCGCTTCCCAGCCCCTCGTCGTCGCCTACAACCCTCATGGCCGTTACGCAGCCGACTTCGCCGCCATCGCCCGCGGCCGTCGCCCCCTGCGCGACCTGTTCTCCCTCCTCGCAACCCCCGGCCTGCGCCTCGGGCGCACCGACCCCGCCGCCGACCCGCAGGGGCAGGCGTTCGTGCTCATGGTGCGGCTCGCCACCCGCCTCTACCGCCTGCCGGCCGACACCCCCACCCGCATTCTGGGAGGGCTGGAGAACCCCGCCCAGCTGTTCGAGGAGACGGCCCTTCCCGCCGAACTTCAGGCGGGGGCCTTGGACGCCGCCAGCGCCTTTTTGCCCCAGGCCCTCGCCCTCCACCTGCCGTACGTCGCCCTCCCCCCCTCCCTCGACTTCGCCGCCAGCGGCGACGCACGGCTCTACGGCGAGGTCTCGCTCCGTCTCCCCGACGGCCAGGTGGTGCGCGGCGCCCCCCTCGCCGTGTGGGCCGGCCCCCTGGAGGGCCCAGGCAGCCACACCTCGCTCGGGGTCGACTACGTGCGCTTCCTCCTGTCGGCCCGGGGCCAGGCGCTGTGGCGCAAGGCCGGCTACACCCCGGTCGCCCCCCAGGTGTACGGCCATCGCGCCCTGGTGCCCCCCGGCGTGGCGCGGGAGATCGCCGCCCTTACGCGCTCCCGCCATGGCTGAGCGCCGGCCGGGGGACACACGCCTGCGCCGGCGGCGGCAGGACCTCGGCCTGGCGCAGGAGGCCCTGGCGCGGGCCGCTGGCCTGAGCCGGCAGGCGCTCTCCGCCCTGGAGGCGGGGCGCGCCCTCCCCTCCCTGCCCACCGCCCTCGCCCTCGCCCGCGCCCTGGGCACGACGGTGGAGGCGCTGTTCGCGCCCCCGGCCGCCCCCGACCCCGCCGCCCCCTGGGCGGGGGAGGCGGCGCCGGACGGGCGGGCGCGGTGGGCGCGCGTCGACGGCCGTCTCGTGTTGCGTCCCCCCCCGCCCGGCGAGGAGCCCGACGCGGTGCTGGAGGACTCCCGGCGCCTCCGCCCCCTGCCCTGGGCGGCCGCGCCCGAGCAGGTCCTGTGGCTGGGCGGCTGCGATCCGGCCCTGCCGCTCCTGGCGCGCGCCGTTGCCCGCGCCGCCCCCCACCTGCGCGTCGCCGCCCTGCCCATGACCAGCGCCGAGGCGGCGGCGGAACTGCGCGCCGGCCGGCTGCACGTTGCCAGCCTGCACGGCGACGACCCGGCGCCGCCGGCGGCCGGGGCGGCCATGCTGCCCTACGCGACCTGGCGCGAGGGGTTCGTCCTCGGCCCCGGCCTCTCGCCCGCCGATCTCGGCCGAGCCGCCGTGCGCTGGGCGCTCAGGCCCCCGGGCGCCACGGCGCGCGACCTGTTCGAGCGCCACCGGCCGGGGCCGGCGCCGGCCGCGGTGCACCTGGCCGCCGGCCACTGGGAGGTGGCGGCCGCGGTACGCGCCGGCGAGGCCGACGCGGGGGTGGCGGTGGAGGCGGCGGCGGCCGCGCACGGCCTCGCCTTCCTCCCCTTGGCGGAGGAGCGCGTCGTCCTCGCCGTCCACCCTTCCCACCCCGAGGCGGCCGAGACCGTCGCCCGCGCCCTGGAAGACGCGCGCCTATGGCAGGCCGTCCTCTCCCTGCGCGGCTACCGGCGGGCATCGTAGAACACTTAGCGGCGCCTGTATGGCCCGCCGCCCGCCCGTCGGCGCCCTCCCCGCAGGCGGGTTCGGGGAAAGGACGCCAGCGCCGTCCAGTGGAGTTCCGCCCTAAGGTCAGCGACCATGAAGACAGGATGAAGGCGCGAAGCGCTGAAGAGGCATGGCGCATGCTCGCCTTCCTTGCGGCGCTGTTGCGGCGCTGACGGGCCTCGTGTTCGGAACCGCCGTCGAACAGCTCGGTTCACTCCCGTTCGAGCCGTGGGCATGGGCCACGAGCCAGCTCTCGGCTCCCTGGCTCCTTCTCCCGTTTGCCTTCGGGACCGCCGAACGGCGCGCCGCCAAGGCCGCGAGACTGGGCTTGACGGCGACGCTCTTTGCGCTCATCGGCTACGCATGGATGCTCAGCGAGGCCGCTGGCCGCAGTGCAGGCGGCCTCGCTGCCGCCGTCGTGCTCCACGAGGTGCGTACCCAGGGGCGGTGGTTCCTCGCCGGTGCCGTCAGCGGGCCCGGTTACGGCGTGCTCGGCCAGCGTTGGCGCTCTTGCCGTCGGTGGCCGAGCGCTCTTCTTGCGGCGGGCCCCGTGTCCCTTGAGCCGGTCGTGCGGATGGCCGTGGGTCGCACGTTCGGTCCACCCGAGGTCTACGTCGCCGAGGCGGTGGCCGGGCTCGCCCTCGCCTCGTGCGCGCGAAGCGAGGGTTTCCTCCAGCGGGCGGCGGGTAGCCGCCGTCCGGTTCGCCCCCGCGGCCGTCGCCGACAGCACGGGAGGCCGGACGCCCGCCCGGTACCGGGGAACGGAGTCGGGCGAGCGGCGCCGACCGTGGGCGGCCTGCCGCCGCGACCCGCGCTCAGGAGCCGCCCGCCTGGCGGGCCTTGGCCAGGCGGTGGCGGCGATGGGGGTCGAGCTCCGCCTTGCGGACGCGCAGCGATTTGGGCGTCACCTCGAGGAGCTCGTCCGGGGCGAGGAACTCGATGCCCTGTTCCAACGTGAGCAGGCGAGGGGGGCTGAGGCGCACGGTCTGCTCCTGCGTGGACGAGCGCACGTTGGTCACGTGCTTGGCCTTGCAGACGTTCACCTCGATGTCGTTCTCGCGCACGTGCTCGCCCACCACCATGCCGCGGTAGACCGGGGTCTGGGGGAGGACGAAGAAGGTGCCGCGATCCTCCAGGGCGTGGAGGGCGTAGGCGGTCACCTCCCCGTCCTCGGACGCGATGAGGCTGCCGCGCGTGCGCCCCGCGATCGGACCGCGGTGGGGCGCATGGCCCAGGTAGACGTGGTGCACCTGGGCGTAGCCGCCGGTGGCCGTGAGCAGCTCCTCCCGCAGGCCGATGAGTCCCCGGGCCGGAATGTCGAACGTGAGGCGCACCGAGCCCTGGCCGCCCGGGCGCATGTCGAGGAGCAAGCCCCGGCGCGCCCCGACGCGCTCGATGACCGTGCCGCTCTGGCCTTCCAGGCATTCCACCGTGAGCTCCTCCACGGGTTCGAGCAGGGCGCCCGACGCATCCCGGCGGTAGATGGGCTCGGGGCGCGACACGGCCAGCTCGTACCCCTCGCGCCGCATCGTCTCGATGAGGACGGCGAGGTGAAGCTCGCCCCGGCCGCTCACCAGGAACCGGTCCGGCGTCTCGCCCGGTTCCACGCGCAGGGCGACGTTGCGCTCCACCTCCCGCGCCAGCCGCTCCGCCAGGTGGCGGGAGGTCACGTACTGTCCCTCCCGGCCGGCGAAGGGCGAGTCGTTCACCCGGAAGGTCATGGTGAGGGTGGGTTCGTCCACGCGGATGGCGGGAAGGGGGGCCGGCACCTCAGGATCGGTCACGGTGGCGCCGATCTCGGCCTCGGGCAGCCCCGTCAGGGCCACGATCTCCCCCGCCGGGGCGCACTCCACGGCCACGCGCTCCAGCCCCTCGTGCACGTACACCCGCCCCACGCGACCGCGCAGGACCTCCCCCGACGGCTGCACCACCGCGACCGCGTCGCCCGGCGCCACCGTGCCGCGCTGGACGCGGCCGATGGCCAGCCTTCCCTGGTACGGATCGGCCTCGAACGAGGCGACGAGCATCTGCAGCGGCCCATCCGCGCTCACGTCCGGCGCCGGCACCGCCTCCAGGATGGCGTCGAACAGGGGTTCCATGCCCGTGCCGGGGTGGTCGGGGTCGCGGCTGGCCAGGCCGGCCTTGGCGCGCGTGTACACGACCGGGGCGTCGAGATCGGCCTCGGCGCCGCCCAGGTCGATGATGAGGGCGTACACGTCGTCCAGCACCTGGCGCGGCCGGGCGTCGGCGCGGTCCACCTTGTTGATCACGAGCACGGGCCTCAGGCGCCGCTCCAGGGCCTTGCGCAAGACGTAACGGGTCTGGGGCATCGGCCCCTCCGTCGCGTCCACGACGAGCAACACGCCGTCCACCATGGCCAGGGTGCGCTCCACCTCGCCGCCGAAGTCGGCATGTCCGGGGGTGTCCACGATGTTGATGCGCACGCCGCGGTACGTCACCGCCGTGTTCTTGGCCAGGATGGTGATGCCGCGCTCGCGCTCCAGGTCGCCGGAGTCGAGGACGCGTTCCTCCACCCGCTGGTTGGCCCGGAACACGCCGCTCTGGCGGAACATCGCGTCCACCAGGGTGGTCTTGCCGTGATCGACGTGGGCGATGATGGCCACGTTGCGCAGACGAATCGCCACGGGTGCCCGGGGGGCGGCGCCGCCGCCGCTCCCCCTGGGGCTCGCTCCTTTCCGCCTCGAAGTCGCCGTCCGCCGGGCGCGAGGTCGGCGCCCGACGCGCGCGGACGCGCCGTCCACCGCCGCGGCGCGCCCGCCCTGAGGGAATTCCACCACAGCCGGGGCGCGGGGACAAGCCGGCTGCCGCCGGTTGCCGAGCGGGCGGGGACGGGTATCATGGGAGGCATGGAAATGGACGCCACGTTCGTGCGCGGGCCGGGGGACCGTTCGCTCTTCGTGCGCTACATCGTGCCCGAGACGCCGTGGGCATCGCTCGTGCTGCTGCACGGATCCATGGTCCACTCCGAGTACTACCTGCCCGTCGCCCTCGCCCTGGCCGAGGCGGGCGTGGCCACCTTCCTCCCCGATCTGAGCGGCCACGGCCGGAGCGACGGCGTGCGCGCCCATGTGGCCCGATACGAGGACCACGTGGAGGACACCCGCAGCGTCCTGGCCTACGTGCGCCGCAGCGTAAGCGTCCCCGTCCACCTCGGGGGCGAGTCGTACGGCGGGCTCGTGGCCTTCCTCGCATGCGCCCGCCGCCCCCCGGGCGAGGGGGCGCGCAGCCTCGTGTTGGCGGCGCCCGCGTTCGGCCTGCGGGCGCGCATCCCCGCCCGCCTTCGCACGGGACTGAGGGTGGTGGCGCAGGCGGTGCCGATCCTGCGCCTGCCGGTGCCCATGCACCTCACGGGCGTCTCGCGCCGCCCCGACCTGGAACGGCTGGCGGCGCGCGATCCGCTGCTCAACCGCCAGTACACGATCGGCTTCTTCTCCGAGCTCCTGCGCGCCCAGGAGGCGGCGGCAGCGGAGGCGCCCCACGTGCGCGCTCCGGTCCTCGCCCTTCTCGGAGGTGAGGACCGGGTGACGGACAACGAGATCACGCGCCGGGTCCTCGCCCTCGCCCCCTACGCCCAGACCGTCGTCTACCCCGCCTTCTACCACGCCGTCCTGTCCGAGGACCTGGCCACCGTCGCCCGCACCCTGGTCGCCTTCCTCGCCGGCGAGGAAGGCGAGGGCGAGGCCGCCGGCGCGCCCTGACGGCGGCAGGGCTCAGGCGCCTCCCTCCCCCGCGTAGGCCTGCACCCAGCGCCGAAAGGCGTCCCCGCGCGCAGCGTAGCCGGGGAACTGGTCGAAGGAGGCGCTGGCGGGGGCGAGCAGGACGGTGTCACCCGGTCGGGCGCGGGCCACCGCCTCCCGCACCGCCGCCTCCAGGTCGGGGCAGGGGATGGCGGGGGGCCCGCCGGCTTCGGCGGAGGCCCGGGCGATCGCCGGCCCCGTCGGCCCCATGGTGAGGAGGACCCGCACGCGCGCCCGCAGGTGGGGCCCCAGGACCGAGTAGTCCAACCCCTTGTCGCTTCCCCCCGCCAGAAGGACCACCGGCCCCTCCACCGCCTCCAGGGCGGCGATCGTCCGGTCGGGGGCGGTGGCGATGGAATCGTCCACGTAGCGCACGCCCCCCGCCTCGTGCACGAGCTCCAAGCGGTGGGGCACGCCCCGGAAGGAGCGCACGGCCTCGGCCACGGCCGCTGCCGGGGCGCCGGCGGCGGTGGCGAGTGCCGCCGCCGCCAGCACGTTGGCCACGTTGTGCCGGCCCGGGAGGGGGATGGCGTCCACGGGCAGGACGGCCTCCTCCCGTCCGCCGGCGCGCACCACCACGCGCCCGCCCACCACGGTCGCGCCCTCGTCCACGCCCGAAGGGTCGAGGCCGAAGCGCAGGCGGCGGTCCGGGCGCCCCGCCTCCTCCGCCCCCGCCACCGGCTGGTCGGCGTTGATCACGGCCACGTCCCCCTCGCCCTGGTGGCGGAGGATGTTGAGCTTCGCGCGCCGGTAGTCCTCCATGCTGGGATGCACGTCGAGGTGGTTGGGGGCCAGGTTGAGGAGGGCGGCCAGGCGCGGGCTGACGCGGCACAGGTCGAGCTGGAAACTCGACAGCTCGAGCACCAGCCAATCGGGCTCGGGCGAGAGGTCGAGGGCGGCGATCGCCGGCACCCCGAGGTTGCCGCCGGCGAAGACCGCCATCCCCGCGCGGCGCAGGATGTCCGCGGTGAGGGCCGTGGTGGTGGTCTTGCCGGCCGAGCCGGTGATGCCCAGGGTGGGGCGCCGGGCGCGGGAGAGCACGTAGGGAATCTCGCCCGTGAGCCGGCATCCCGCCCGCACCGCCGCCGCCAGGGCGGGGTGGTCCTTGCGCATGCCGGGGGTGACGAAGGCGGTGGCGAACGCGCCGAGCGCCCCCATGGCCTCCTCCCCCACCCGCAACTCCACCCCCGCCGCCGCCAGGGCCTGGAGGTCGGCGTCGTCAGGGGCGGGGGGCCGGGCGTCGAAGGCCACGGGGCGGATGCCGTGCGAAAGGAGGTGGCGGGCGGTAGCCCGCCCGCTCACCCCCATGCCCACCACCGCCACCGGCTCGGCCGGCAGGCCCTCGACGCCCTCCCTCACGAGGCCGTGGTCCCCGTGGCCACGTCCGTCGTGGCCGCCAGCACCTCCCCCAGGCGCGCCAGCGCCAAGTCGAGGACCTCCTGGGGGTTGGCGAAGGACATGCGCAGATACCCGGGCTGACCGAACGCCTCCCCCGGCACGCAGGCGATCCGCGCCACGTCCAACAGGCGCGCCGCCACCTGCTCGGTGCTGAAGCAGGGCACGCCCGCCACCGACCGCCCGAGGAAGGGAGCGGCCGAGCACCAGGCGTAGAAGGCGCCGTCCGGAAGGGGCGTGGCCAAGCCCAAGGCGTTGAGCCCGGCCACGAAGCGGTCGCGCCGCTCCTCGTACACCTGGCGCATGTGGGCCACGCTGCCGCCGTCGTCGGCCAGGGCGGCCTCGGCCGCCAGTTGGCACGGGGCCGCCGCCGAGGAGGTCACCTGACTCTGCAGGCGGGCGGCGGCCTCCACCACATCCGGTGGGGCGATGGCCCATCCGACGCGGAAGCCCGTCATGGCGAACTTCTTCGACGCGCCGTCCACCACCACCACCCGCCGCAAGTCCATCCCCGCCCGCGCCGCCAAGGTGCGGGCGCTGGGGGCGGTGCGCCCGCCGTAGGTGAGCACGCCGTAGATCTCGTCGCTCACCACCCACAGGTCATGGCGCCGGCACAGGTCGAGGATGGCGGTGAACTCCCCCTCGTCCACGATGGCGCCGGTGGGGTTGTTAGGGCTGTTGAGGACGATGCCCCGCACCCCGGGACCGATGCGGGCCGCCACCGCGGCTGCGGTGAGACGCCAGCCGTCCTCGGGCCGGGTGGGCACGAACACGCTCTCGCACCCCGCCAACCGCAGCTGGTCCGGGTAGGAGACCCAGTACGGCACCGGCACCAGGACCCGGTCGCCGGGATCGAACAGGACGTGGAACAGGCTGTAGAGCACCTGCTTGCCGCCCACCCCGACCAGGACCATGTCGGGCGTGGTGGCGACGCCGTGCTCCCGCTCGGCCGCGGCGGCCACGGCGCGCCGAAGCTCGGGCCGGCCCGCTGGCGGGGCGTACTTGGTGGCCCGCTCCAGACCGCGCCGCGCCGCCTCCAAGGCGGCGGCGGGCGGCGGCAGGTCGGGTTCTCCGACCGCCAGGTTGAGGACCTGCTCGCCGGCGGCCAGCATCGCCTTGGCTCGGGCGTCCAGGGCCACGGTGGGCGAACCGGGGATGCCGGCGGCGCGACGGCTCAGGCGGGGGCCCGAGGCCGCGCTCTCGGGGGCGTGGGACGCCATGGATGCTGCCACCTCCATGCCGGGATGCGGGGACAAGTGGGGACGCGGCCCATGCGGGGCCTCGGACGCCAGTTCGGTGATGAGGGCGCGCACCCCTGCCGCGTCCACCGGCGCCTGAAGGCGCACGTTGCCCTCGGCGTCGGCGACGACGGGGATGGCGAGGAGGAAACGGGCCAACCGCTCGGGGTCGGCGTCGATGTCGACCCGGACGAGAGAGAGGGCGACGCCCTGGCGCGCCGCCTCCGCCTCCAGGAGGCGCTCGGCCTCGTCGCACAAAGAACAGCCCGGTCGGCGGTACAAGGTGAGGCGCAGCGCCGCCGTCACGACCGCACCGCGGCGGCGGCGGGCCGCCCCTCCCAGGGCCGGCGGTGCGCCTCCGCGCCGCCGGCCCCGTCGGGCATGAGGGCCAAGGCCGCCGTCCCCAGGGCGACGGCGCCTGCCAGAAGGAGCGGTCCTCCCCTGCCGAAGGCGGCCTCCACGCTGCCGGCGAGCGACAGGACGAGGAAGACCGCCACCCCCGCCAGGGCGGAGGTGCCGCCGATCGCCGCCCCCGCGTCGGGCCCGCTCGCCCACTCGGAGCGCAAGGCGCCGAAGGCGATGACGGAGAGCTGGTAGCCGGCGAACAGGAGGACGAACACCCCCACCCCCGCCCCCAGGCCCATGCGCACCGCGTAGGCCGCCACGGCCGCGCCGTGCAGCACGAGCCCCGCGGCCAGGGCGGCGCGGTCGCCCAGCCGGCGCGTCAACCCGCCCGCGAACAGGCCCACCCCGACCATGCCCACCGCGCCCACGGCGAACAGGATGTCCACCGCCTGGGGGGCGAGGCCGTCCTGGGCGTGCCCCACGAGAGCGAGAAAGGGACCGTTCACGGTCAAGGCCACCAGGCTCGACACGCCCACCGTCACCGCCAACAGGCGGCGGCGGGTGGGCGACCCGAGCACGGCGGCGCGCGCCTCCCGCACCGCCGCCCTGAAGCCGCCGGGCGCCGGGGGACGGCGGGGGAGGTCGCGCCGCGGCTCCACGAACAGCCTCAGGCGCGTAAGCCCCACGGCGACGTAGCTGAGGCCCGTGGCGCCGATGAACAGGGGCGGCGGCACGTGGGGCAGGATGACGAACGCCCCCAAGAGCGGTCCCAGCACGTAGCCGGGCGAGACGATGAGGTTGTAGCGCGCGAACGCCGCCAGGCGCTCGGTGGGCGGCACAGAGTCGGCCACCATGGTCGTGAACGAGGGGTTCTGGATGCCGAAGACGATGTTGATGGCCACGTACGACGCGGCCATCACCTGCCAGTCGGGGCTCAGGGCCATGACCACCCACATGAGGCCGGCGAAGGTCGTGGGGATGGCGATGAGGAGGCGCGCGCCGTAGCGGTCGGCCAGCCGTCCCCCGGCGTATTGCGCGGCCGCCCCCAGGAGGTTGACGAGGGCGTACGTCACCACCACGCCGAGGTTGGGCGCCCCCTCGCGCACGAGCAGGATGGGCACGACGGGGTTCCAGCACTGCACGGCGAAGTTCAGGTAGCTCGACGTGAAGCCGAGCACGGTGATGTTGCGGCGGGCTCCCGGGACGCTCGCGGGCGGGGCGTCGGGGGCAGTCGTCATGCGGGCGGATGTCCCCTTCCCTGCGAGGGCGCTGGCGCGGCCTTCGCCACGCCGCCATTGTAGCATTGCCCGCAGCCCCCACCCGGCCTCCCCTACGGCTCCAGCCCCCAGGCCCAGGCGGCCACGGTGCGGGCGAAGGCGGTGAGGCCGGCGCGGTAGCGTTCGGGGGCGGTGTACTCGCCCGGGGCGTGGCTCAGCCCGCCCCGGCTCGGGACGAAGAGCATGGCCACGGGCAGGCGGGCCGCCAGGGCGCCCGCGTCGTGCCCGGCCCAGCTCACCAGGTCGACCGGCTCCTCCCCCAGCGCCCGGGCCTGGCGGCGCAACCGCTCGCGCCAGGCGGGATCCATCGCCGCCGGCGCCACGTGGTGGCGGACGGCCCGCACCACCTCCACGCCGTGGCGGCGCGCCTCCGCCTCCGCGGCGCGGGCGATCTCGCCGTGCACCTCGGCCATCACCTCGCTCTCAGGGGAGCGGACCTCCACGCTCAGGACCGCCTCCCCCGGCACCACGTTGGCCGCGCCCGGGACGGCCGCCACGTACCCTACCGTGCCCACGGCCCGACCGCCGCTCCGCTCCGCCGCCCTGCGCACGGCCAAGATGGTCTCGGCCGCCGGCAGGAGCGCGTCGCGCCGGTCGGCGAGGGCGGTGGTGCCCGCGTGATTGGTCTCGCCCGCGAACGTGTACTCCACCTGGCGTATGCCCGTGATGGCGGTGACGACGCCGATGTCGCGCCCCATACGCTCCAGGCGCGGGCCCTGCTCCACATGCAGCTCCAGGTAGGCCTCCACATCGTCCAAGCGTTCGCGCGCTCGCCCCAGCTCCTCGAGACGGCGGCCGCGCGCGGCCATGGCCTCGGCCAGCGCGACGCCTGCCCGGTCGCGCACTTCGGCCAGGTGGTCGATGTCGTGGCCCGTCGCCACCGCGGTCGAGCCGAACAGGCCGGTGCCGAAGCGCGCCCCCTCCTCGTCCGTGAACGCCGCCAGGCGCACACGCCGCTTGAGCGGCCGCCCCGCCTCGAGGAGAAGGCGCATGGTCTCCAGCCCGGCCATGACGCCCAGGGCGCCGTCGTAGCGGCCGCCGTCCGGCACCGTGTCGAGGTGCGACCCGATGGCCAGCACCGGCGCCCCCTCGGGCCCGATCTCGGCCCACACGTTGGCGGCCTCGTCGCTCTCGGCGCCGACGCCCAGGCGCGCGAGCCGCTCCACGAGGAAGGCCTTGGCCCGACCCTCCTCCTCGCTCCAGGCCAGGCGCGTCACACCGCCCCCCGCCCGCGCGCCGATCCTCCCCAGGTCGGCGAGGTCTTCCTCCACGCGCGCCAACACAGGGGTGAGGGCGGACAGGGCGCCCGCCTCCATCGTCTCCACCTGGGCGATCCCTCCCCATCGGCATGGGGGTGGCGGCGGCGCCGCCCCTCCTGCACCGATCCTACCGCACCGCCCGCCCCCCGCGTGCTCCTACCGCACCGCCGTCAAGGCCGCGAGGACGGCCCCGTACAGGCCGGCGTTCACCCACAGGGCGCGGGCCGGCAGGCGTCCGGCGCAGGCGAGGACGAGGGCGACGAAGGCGGCGCCGGCCACGGCCACCGCCACCACCCCCACCTCTGGCGGCCCCAGCCGCCACGGCGTGAGGAGGAGCCCCAGGGTGGGGCCGACGGCGCTCTGGATCACCATCGCCCCCGTCACCGCGCTGAGGGCCAGGTCGTCCCGCCCACGCCAAGTCCACAGGACGGAGTTCATGACCTCGGGCAGCTCGGTGGCGAGGGGGGCGAGCACCAGCGCCAGGATCAGGGGTGGCAGGGCGAGGTGGCGGCCCAGGGCGGTCACCGCCGCCACGAACGCCTCCGCCCCCGCCAGGAGGAGGGCGGCGGCGACGAGCGCCTCCCCCGCCACCATGGCCAGGGGCGGCGGCCGGCGCGCGGCCCAAAAGGCGAAGCGCCCGGGCGCAGGCGCCCTTCCTCCCTGGCCCCCGCCCCCGCCTTGCTGCCAGGCGCGAACCGCGTACAGGCCGTATCCCAGCACAAGAGCCGGCGCCGCCCACGCCCGGGGGGGACGGGCGAGGACGGTGCCCGCCGCCGCGGCCAGGGCGAACAGGGCGCAGAACCAGACGAGGTCGGCGATCGCCGCCGCGGGCCGCACGCGCAGGGCGCGGGCGCGACGGGCCCGGCCCTCCGGCCGGAGCGCTACCGTCGCCCCCAAAAGCGCCAGGGCGAGCGTGGCCAGCATGAGCGGTGCCCCCAGGATGGCCCCCACCCCTACGGCGTGGGCGGCGTCGCCGCCCCGCAGGGCGGCCACGAGGGGGACGGCCGTCTCCGGCAGGGCCGTGCCCCAGGCGGCGAACACGCCCCCCAGGACGCGGTCGTCCAGCCGTAGGCGCTCGCCCAGCCACTCGATGGCGTTCGTGAACAGGTGGGCGGCCACGGCCACGGCCAAGCCCCCGACCGCCAGGAGGGCGGCCACGATGGGCGCGCTCACCGCCCCGGCGCGCCCTGGGCGCCCGTGGGCGCTCCCCGTGCCACGCCCGCGCCACCCCCCGCCCGCCGCCCCCGGCCGTCCGTCACGCTCCTATGCGCCCGCCGCGCCCACCAGCCCTAGCGGTCGCGGCGGAGGACCGCGACGGCCTCCAGATGCGCGGTCTGGGGGAAGAGGTCGACGGGAACCACCCGCTCGAGGCGGAAGCGCCCCCCCGCCGTCAGGCGGGCGAGGTCGCGCGCCAACGTCTCGGGGGCGCACGACACGTACACCAGGCGGGCCGGCGGCGCCGACCTCAGTCCCTCCAACAAGGCGCTGGGGCAGCCGGCGCGCGGCGGATCGAGCACCACGGCGTCCGGTCCCTCGCCCGCCGGCCACCGGCGCCGGTATAGGATCTCCGCCGGGCCGAGGGAGAACTCGGCCGAAAGGCCGTTCATCGCCGCATTGCGGCGGGCGTCGGCGACGGCCGCGGCCACGGTCTCGAATCCGACGGCGCGTTCGGCCCCCGCCGCCACCGCCCACAGGCCGATCGCCCCCACGCCGGCATGGGCGTCGACCACCGTCCCCGCCCCCGCCGGGCCGAGCTCGGCCACGGCGCGCGCGTACAGGACCTCCGCCGCGGCCGGGTTGACCTGGAAGAAGGACGTGGGCGACAGGTGGAGGGTGAGCGGACCCACGCGCTCGCGGATGCCGTCCCGACCCGCCAGGACACGGGCCGGCCCCCGCCCCAGGATGCGGTTCGTGGCCTCGGGCTGCACGGAGTGGGCGAGGCAGGTGAGGTCCGCGAGGCGCGCCGTCACCTCCTCGGCCAGGCGGTCGAGCCCGGGCGGCCGGGGTGAGCGGGTGACCACCACGGCCATGCTCTCGCCCGTGCCCACGCCCACCCGCACCACGATGTGGCGCACCTCCCCACGCCCGGTCGCCTCGTCGTAGGGGGCGAGGCCCGCGGGCGCCAGGCTGTCGCGCACCGCCGCCACCACACGGCGCGCCAGGGGGTGGGTGACGGGGCAGGCCGAGGCCTCCACCAGGCGGTGGCTGCCGCGGCCGTAGAATCCCACGATCGGCCCCTGCGGTCCGGCCGCCACCGGCATGGCGGCCTTCGCCCGGTAGGCGAGGTCGGGCTGGCCGGCGGGCCCGGCGGGAGCGGCGAGGACCTCCTCCACCTCCACACCCGCGATGCCGCCGATGCGGGCCAGGGCCTCGATGAGGCGCGCGCGCTTGTGGCGGCGCTGGGCGGCAGGGGAGAGGGGCATGAGGGGGCAACCCCCGCACCGTTGCCACACGGGGCACGGGGGCGGGCGGCGGTCGGGCGAGGGGCGTTCCACCGTCAACAGGTCGGCGCGGGCGTAGCGGGGCCGCATCTGGGCGATGCGCGCCCGCACCCGGTCGCCCGGCACGGCGCCGGGGACGAACACCACCAGGTCGCCGCTGCGCCCCACCCCCTCCCCGCCCGAGGCGACGGAGGTGATGTCGAGGGTCACGGCCTCCCCCTGCCGCGGCGCGGCGGGGGCGCTCACGCCGCCGCCCCCCCGCCCGGGCGCCGCCACGCCGCCTCCAGCACGACGAGCTCCCCCCGCTCCGCGTCCAGGCGCACCCGGACGCCGAGGGGGAGGGGGGCGCGGGCCTCCCCGTGCCCGACCGGAAGGCGCGCCAGCACCGGCACCCCGAGGGCAAGGAGATGGCGGCGCAGCACCTCCTCCACGTCCACGCCGCCGCTCGGGGGGCAGCGGAGGAAGGCGCCCACGGCCACGCCGGCCACGCCCGACAGCATGCCGGCCAGCGCCAGCTGCGTGAGGGCGCGGTCCACGCGGTAGGCCGCCTCCCCCACCTCCTCGAGGAACAGGATGGCGCCGCGCGTGGGCGGCTCGAGCGCTGTGCCGGCGCACGCCGCCAGGAGCGTAAGGTTACCGCCCACCACCGGCCCTTCCGCCCGCCCCCCCGCCCACGCCTCGGGCGGGGGGGCGTCCGGCGGTTGGGGCACGGTCCAGGGAGGCGGCGACGAAAGGGCCGCGAGGGCGGCGCCCGCCGCCCACGCGTCCCACCCGCCGCCCGCCCCGCCGCCGGGCATGGGGGCGTGCAGGGAAGGGATCCCCCACCGCGCCAGGCCGGCGTGCAGGGCGGTGATGTCGCTCATGCCCACCACGGGGCGGGGCCGGGCAGCCACCCGGCGCCACGGCAGGGCGGCCGCCACCGCCAGCGTGCCCGCGCCGCCGCGCGCCGCCCACACGCCGTCCACGTCGGGCGCCGTGAGCGCCCAGGTGAGGTCGGCCAAGCGCTCGGCCGGCGTCCCCGCCCAGGGGCCGTCCCGGGATGCCAGGTGGCGCCCCGGGCGGACCCTCAGCCCCAGCGCCGCAAGACCCGCCTGCGCCTCCTCCGCTACGTCGGGGCCGAGGGCGTAGGCCGGGGCCACCAGGGCCACGGTGGCGCCCGGCCCCAGGGGGCCGGGCCAGGGTCTCACCGCCGCCCGTCCAGCTGGCGGCGGATCTCCGCCTCCACGGCGGCGGCGCGCGCCCGCCCCCCGAGGGCGCGCATGACGCCTCCCACCAGCGCCCCGATCGCCTTCTCCTTGCCGCCCAGGACGTCGGCCACGGCGCGCGGGTTGGCGTCGAGGACGCGCTCCACCGCCGCCGCCAGGGCGGCCGGGTCGTCCACCGCCGCCAGGCCCTCGGCGGCGATACGCTCGTCCACGTCGCCCCCCTCCCGCACCAGGCGCTCGAACAGCGCTTTCGCGGCGGTGCGGGCGATGTCGCCCCGCTCCAGGCGCTCGAGCAGCCGTACCAGCTGGTGGGGTGGAAGGCCGCCCGCCTCCAGGGCGGGACCGCCCTCGTTCTCGATCCGGGCCCCCTCCCCCAGCACCCAGGCCGCCACCTCCCGCGGCCGTCCCCCCGCCGCCACGGCCGCGTCGAAGTAACGCGCCGCTCCCAGGCGCGAGGCGAGGAGGGCGGCGTCCTCGGCCCGCAGGCCGACCTGTGCGTAGCGCCGGCGCCGCTCGGCCGGGAGCTCGGGCAGGGCGGCGCGCTCCCGCTCCACGGCGTCGGGGGCGAGGACGAGGGGGGGCAGATCGGGGTCGGGGAAGTAGCGGTAGTCGTCCTCCCCCTCCTTGCGGCGCAGGGCGTAGGTGACGCCCCGCACCTCGTCCCAACCCCGCGTCTCGCCCGCCACCGCCTCCCCCGCCTCGAGCAGCGCCGCCTGGCGCTCCCCCTCGTGCGCCAGGGCGCGCTCGAGGGAGCGCAGGGAGTTGAGGTTCTTCACCTCCACCCGGGTGCCGTAGGCCTCCTCCCCCCGCCGGCGCACCGACACGTTGGCGTCGACGCGCAACGAGCCCTCCTCCATGCGCACGTCGGAGATGCCCAGGGCCTCGGCGATCGCTCTCAGCTCCGCCACGTAGGCGCGCGCCTCCTGGGGGGTGCGCAGGTCGGGGGCGGAGACCACCTCTACCAGGGGGACGCCCGCCCGGTTGAGGTCGACGCGCGCCTCCCCCTCGCCGTGCAGGAGTTTGCCGGCGTCCTCCTCCAGGTGGGCGCGCACGACCCGCACGCGGCGTACGCCCCCGTCCGCGGTCGGCACGTCGATGGCTCCGCCTTCCACCAGGGGCTGGTCGTACTGGGAGATCTGATACCCCTTGGGCAGGTCGGGGTAGAAGTAGTTCTTGCGGGCGAAGGTGCCGCGCAGGCGGATCGTCGCCCCCAGGGCGAGGCCGAGGCGGATGCCGTAGCGCACGGCCTCGGCGTTGGGCCGGGGCAGCGCCCCCGGCAGGCCGAGGCAGACAGGACAGACGGCGGTGTTGGGAGGGGCGCCGAAGGTTACCGGACAGGCGCAGAACATCTTCGTGCGCGTCCGAAGCTCGATGTGCACCTCGAGGCCGATGACGAGCTCGTACGCGCTCGCCGCGGCGCGTGCCGCCGTCGCGCTCACCGCCCCTCGCCCCCTTCCGCCCAGACCGGCAGCTCCCACGGGCGCATGGCCTCCCACGCCGCCCCCAGGCGCACCAGCGCCGCCTCCGCGAACGGCCGCCCCATGAGCTGCATGCCCACCGGCAGGCCGTCCACCCGGCCCGCCGGCACGGACAGGGCGGGGAAGCCCGCCAGGGAGGCCGGTACGGTGAGCAGGTCGGCGGCGTACATGGCCAGGGGGTCGGCGGTGCGCTCGCCCAAGCCGAACGGCAGATCGGGGGCGGTGGGGGTGACGAGCACGTCGCATTCCCCCAGGGCGGACAGAAGGTCCTCGCGCACCCGCGTGCGCGCCTTCTGGGCCCGCACGTAGTAGGCGTCGTAGTACCCGCGCGACAGCGCGTACGTGCCCAGGAGGATCCGCCGCTTCACCTCCGGCCCGAAGCCCGCGCCGCGGCTTCGGCGGTGGGTGTCGGCGGCGGTGGCCGCCTGGCGCCGAAGGCCGTAGCGCACGCCGTCGAAGCGGGCCAGGTTGGACGACGCCTCCGCCGTGGCCACCAGGTAGTAGGCGCTCAGGGCGACGTCCAGGGTAGGGAGGGAGACCTCCACCAGGCGCGCCCCCGCCCCCTCCAGGGCGCGCGCCGCCTCCTCCACGCGGGCGGCCACCGCGCCGTCCACGCCCCCTCCCAGGGCCTCGCGCACAAGACCCACCCGCACCCCGCGCCAGGCCGCCTCCCCCTGCGACAGCCCTTCCTCGGCCGCCGCCAGGCAGCCGCCCGCCGGCACGGCCGCCGACGTGGCGTCCATGGGATCGTGCCCGGCCACGATATCGAGCAAAGCGGCGCCGTCGCGCACGCTGGCCGTAAGCGTGCCCACCTGGTCGAGGGAGGAGGCGAAGGCCACAAGGCCATAGCGCGACACGCGCCCGTAGGTGGGCTTGATGCCCACCACGCCGCAGTAGGCGGCGGGCTGACGGACGCTGCCCCCCGTGTCGCTCCCCAGGGCCCACAGGCACATGCCGGCCGCCACGGCGGCCGCGCTGCCGCCGCTCGAGCCGCCCGGGACGCGGTCCGGGGCGAGGGGGTTGCGGGTGGGGCCGAAGGCGGAGTGCTCCGTGGACGACCCCATGGCGAACTCGTCCATGTTCGTCTTGCCCACCAGGGCGAGGCCCGCCGCCCGAAGGCGGCGCACGGCCGTGGCGTCGTAGGGGGGACGGTAGCCCTCCAGGATGCGGGAGCCGCAGGTGGTGGGGAAGTCCACCGTGGTGAGGTTGTCCTTCACCGCCGTGGGCAGGCCGGCGAAAGGCCCCGCGCGCGCCGCCGCCCGCGCGGCGTCCGCCTCCTCCGCCGCCTTCACCAGGGCCTCCTCGTCCCACGCCAGGTACGCATGGACGTCGGGGTCGACGGCGCGCACCCGCGCCGCCACGGCGCGCGCCAGATCGACCGCGCGCGCCTCCCCTCGCCCCAGGCGGCGCGCCCACGCCACCGCGTCCAGGCGCCCGGACCCGTTCACGTCCGCTCCACCACCGTGGGCACCAGGAAGAAGCCGTCCGCCTGGGCCGGGGCCGCCGCCAGGGCGGCATCGCGCTCCAGGCCCGGCGCCACCTCGTCCGGGCGCAGACGCGCCTCGGCCGTTCCCGGCCACACCCCGGTCTCCCCTTCTTCGCCGCCACCCACCCGGTAGGCGGAGTCGACCCCCTCGAGATCGAGGGCGGCAAGGGCCCGCGCCGCCGCCAGGATGCGGCCCAGGTCGCGGGCCAACGACTCCGCCTCCCCGTCCGCCAGGTCGAGTCGGGCCAGATGCGCCATGACCTCCACCTCGTCCCGGCCGATCGCCGCCTCGTCCGCCATGCCCCGCCTCCTCACGACCCCGCCCCTCGGCTACACTGGTCGCAGACCGCACCCATTGTACCGGAACGGCACGTCCGACCGCCCCCGCCGAGGCGCGGGGCGAAGGAGGTCGCATGGCCGCCTTCCCACCCCTCCCCCTTCTGCCGCCGCGCGCTCTGCTCCTGGCGCCCCGGGCGCGGCGGCGGGCCCTCGCCCACCTGCGCACCGCCGGCCCGCAGGAAGGGGTGGGCCTCTTGGCCGGCCGGCCCGTACCGGGACGGCGGGCGGGCGTGGCGGCGGCGGTGGCCTTCTTCCCTCTGCCCAACCGGGCGGCCGATCCCGTCCGCCGCTTCCAGGTGGAGGCGGCCGACCTCGCCCGCCTTTTGGCCCGCCTGCGCCGCCGCCGCCTCCTCGCCTTGGCGGTGGTCCACAGCCACCCGGCGGGGCCGCCCCGTCCCAGCCCCCTGGACGCCTTGGGGGCCTGGCCCGAGCTGGCTACCGTCGTCGTCTCCCCCGGCCCGCCCGCCGTCTGGCGCGCCTTCGGCCGCCGGGCCGGGCAGCCCGCCGGCGGTCTCAGGCGCCTTCCCCTGGTGGCGCGCGTGCGTCGCGGCCGCCGGCCGCCGCCCGCCTTCGACCCCGCCCGCCTGGCGCGCCAGATGGCCCTGCCCGAGGTGGGGCGGCGCGGGCAGGAGCGCCTGGCGCGCGCCCGCGTCCTCCTCGTCGGCCTGGGCGGCTTGGGCAGCCCCGCCGCCCTCTACCTGGCCGCCGCCGGGGTGGGCACGCTCGGCCTGTCGGACCCCGACCGGGTGGAGGTCTCCAACCTCCACCGCCAGGTCCTGTACACCACCCAAGACGTGGGTCGGTCCAAGGCCGAGGCCGCGGCCGCCCGCTTGGCCGCGCTCGCCCCGGGCGTGCGCCTGCGGGTCGAACCCCCCCTCACACCCGACGGCGCGCTCGAGCTCGTGGCCCGCTACGACCTCATCGTGCACGGCAGCGACCGGTACGGCGTGCGCGACCTCGTCAACCGCGCCTGCCGGCGGGCGGGACGGCCCTGGGTGGACGCCAGCGTCTACCGCTGGACCCTGCAAGTGGCCGCCTACACCCCGGACGGGCCGTGCTACCGCTGCCACGTCCCCGTCCTGCCGGCGGAAGGCGAGGTGGAGGCATGCGACGTGGCCGGGGTGGCGGGGCCCGTGGTCGGCACGGCAGGCACCCTCGAAGCGGTGGAGGCGCTGAAGATCCTCCTCGGGGCGGGCGACTCCCTGGCCGGGCGGATGCTCGTCGCCGACCTCCTGCACCCCGAGGTGCGCGTCCTTCGCCTCTCGCGCCGCCCGCACTGCCCGGTATGCTCGCCCCCGGCCGATGCCGAGCCGGACGCTCTCGCCCCCGCCACGTGGGAGGAGGCGGCCGCGCGCGCCCTCGAGCGCGGCCTGTCCTGGCCGGCGGCGGCCGCCGGGGCGTGGCGCGGTCGCATCGTCGACCTGCGGGCGCCCGACCGCTACGCCCTCGGCCACCTGGCGGGGGCGATCAACCTGCCCTGGGCCACACCCGATCAGGTGCTGGCGGCGAGCGCCGGCGAGCCGGTCCTCCTGGTGTGCGAGCGCGGCCTGGCGAGCGCCCGCCTCGCCCTCGTCCTCGCCCGCCGCCTGCCCGGGGTGCGCACGCTGGCAGGGGGGATGGCGGCCGTGGAAGCGGCCGGGAACGAGACCCTCCCTTCCTCCTGAGCCGAATCAGCCCTCCCCGCCCCAGCGGCGCACCAGGAGGGCGAGGACGTCGGCCGCCTCCCGCAGGTAGCGCACGCGCTCGGGCGTGAAGTGGCCGCGGGCGCTGTGGTAGACTTTGAGGACGCCCACCACCTCTCCCCCCGCGACGAGGGGGACGGCCGCGGCGGAGATGATGCCCTGGGCGAGGAGGTCGTCCGCCTCCGCCGCCAGGGAGGGCTCGAGGCGCACGTCGGGCACCACCACCGCGCGCCCCTCCCGCAGCGCCACGCCGGGCGGCATGCGGGACCGCCCGCCCTCCGGCCCGACCCAGTCGGCCAGGGCGGTGGCCACGGGCGCGCCGCTCCCGGGGACAATCCACAGCCGGTCGCCCCGCACCACGCCCAGCCAGGCGTCGTGCGACCCCGTCTCGGCCTCCAAGTCGCGCACCGCCCGCGCCAGGAGGTCCGACCAGTCGCCCGGGTGGACGGCCAGGTAGCGCGCCGCCGCCAAGGCGGAACGATCGGCGGCCGGCCTGTCCTGCCCCCGTGCCAGGAGGATGAGCGCCACCTGGTCGGCGATCCCCGCCACGAGGTCGACGAGCTCCGCCCGCACCCGGTGCTCCTCCACGAAGGCCACCGAGAGGACCCCCCAGGTGCCGTCGCCTTCGCCCACGGCGGCGGCCAGGGCCGAGCCGTAGGGCGTGGCGCCCTCCCCCTCGGCCCGCGTCTGGCGCACCGCCGGCGGGCCCTCCAGCGCCGCCGCCATCCACGTCCCCCGCGCCAGATCGACCGCCGCGGGCCGAACCCCTGCCCGGCCCGTCCACGCCGCCGCCTCCAGGCGGGCGCCTGCGCGCCGCCAGAGGATCACGCTATCGGCCTCCACCGCCCGGCGCACGGCCTGGACGATGGCCTCGTGCAGCCCCGCCTGGTCCCCTAGGCCCCGCACCGCCAGGCGGGCGAGGCGAAACCCCGCACCCAGGGCGGCCTTGGCGTCGACAGCGACGCCGGGGGGTTGCGCCCGGGCGCGGGAGACGGCCACGGGGCGGAAGGAGGGCGCAGGCCGCGCCGCCAGGTACCCCTGCATGAGGCGCACGCCCAGGTCCGCCAGGGCGTCGCGCTCACCCTCCGTCTCCACTCCTTCCGCGATGACGTCGATGCCCGAGCGGTGCGCGAACAGCACAAGCGCCTCCACGAGCGACGCCTTGGCGCCGTCGCGGTCGACCCGGCGCACGAGCTCCATGTCGATCTTGGCGAAGTCCGGCCTGAGCCAGGCCAGCCGGTTGAGGCCCGAGTAGCCGGCGCCGCAGTCGTCCACCGCGACGCGCACGCCGTCCCGCCGCAGCGAGTCGATCCGGCGTAGGAACTCCCGCACCCGCCCCTCGGGCACGGGGGTACGCTCGGTCATCTCGAGCACCGCCCGTCCCCCGAGGGCGCGCAGGGGATCGAGGACTTCGGGACGCTCCCACACCGTCACGGGGGAGACGTTGACGAACAGGGCGGCGCCCGGGGGCAGGCGCCCCAGGCGGGGGGCGAGGGCGGCGAGGGCGCGCTCGTCCAGGTCGGCCTCCGCCCCCGCCGCCTGCGCCTCCTGCACCAGGTGAAGGATGGAGGGCGCCGCCCCCCCGGGCAGGTGGGGGCGGCTGAGCGCCTCATACGCGAAGACGCCGCCGTCAGCGAGGGAGACGATGGGCTGGAAGACGGGCCGAAGCCGCCCCCCGGCGCTCCAGAAGTGCTGCCACGCCGTGCCCGCGCGCGCCTGCCGCAACCCCATCTCCCCCCCCACGATACGCCAGATGTCGGGCGTGTCGAATTCGGTGGGCAACCGCCCAGTTCCTCCCAGGCGGCGGTGCCTCTTGACGCCTGTGCCCCGTTCCCCTACCATGCCGCCAACATCTCCCGCCCCGGGGGTGGTCGGGGTGCCGGGGGGAACGGGGGGACGGCGCTACCTGCACTGGCCGCGGCCGTGGCGGGCGATGCATGCGCTCGCCATGGCGCTTGTGCCGGTGTTG
>JAILZS010000104.1 GCA_023512375.1 Bacillota bacterium
TATCGCGTTCCGGCGTAGACTTTGGCCAGGAGCTCCGGGGCATTCAGCCGGCGGAAACGCTTCTGGGCCACCATGAGCATCTTCCAGATGACCGCTGTCGCCCTCTCCACCCGCTTGAACCGCTTGGCGGCGTCCGTGCGCAAGCGCAGCGCCGCGAACGGCGACTCCACCACGTTCGTCGTCCGCAGGTGCACCCAGTGCTCCCGGGGGTAACGGTAGAAGGTCACCATCCGTTCCCAGTCCCGGGCCAGCGTCTGCGCGGCCTTCCCGTACCCGTGCTTGCCACACCACGCCTCAAACGCCTTGCGCTTCTCCTCCGCCTCTGCACGAGTCGGGGCGTAGGCCATGGCACGAAGCATGGGGATGGCCATCCTATGCCGCTGACGCGGAAGCTGCTCCAGGACGTTGGCAATTTTGTGGTTCCAGCATCGCTGCTCATCGGCCTTGGGCCAGACGTTTCCCAGTGCGCCCCAGATCCCCAGGTGGCCGTCCCCGATCACCAGCCGCGGCATCCTCATCCCCCGATCCCTAAGGTCCCGTAGCACCTCCGACCAGCTCTCCACCGACTCCCGGTAGCCGGGGACGACGGCCACCACCTCCTTGCGGCCGTCCACCAGGCCTGCCACCGCCACCAACAGCGCCGCCCGCTCCCGCTCCAGCCCCGCCTTCACGTACACCCCGTCCACCCATAGGTAGACCACCTCAAGCTCGTTCAGCCGCCCGCTCCGCCAGCTCTCCCATTCCGCCTGCCACCGCTCTTTCAGCCGGGCCACCGTGCTT
This sequence comes from Bacillota bacterium, assembly GCA_023512375.1. Lineage (GTDB taxonomy): Bacteria > Bacillota > Sulfobacillia > JAJZYS01 > JAILZS01 > JAILZS01. The sequence goes on from JAILZS010000104.1 coordinate 781, forward strand.
GCGGACAAGGGCGCCTGTTCGCCGAGCAGGCCTCGCAGGGCCAGGTCGAAGTCCCCCTCCGCCAGCCCGTGCAGGTACAGCTCCGGCACAAGCTCCGACACCTCTCGGGTACGCCGTGCAAACATGGGCAGGATGCGGCTCTCGAACCGCTCCTCAAGACCCCGCACCCGGGGACGGCGCAGGGTGACCGTCCCCAGGGGCGTCGTCAGCTTGCGAGGTTTGCCGTAGCCGTTGCGGTAGCCAGCACAGGCGTCCACCGAGGTCCGGCGCTGGTAGCGGATCCGGCCCAACAGCTCGTTCACCTCCTCCTCCAGAACTTGCTGGATCATCCGCTGGACCTGGCCCCTAAGCCACTCCTGTAGCCCCTCCCAGTTGGGGCTTGACGAGAGGTCCGGCGGCGTGGTCCGCTCCTTCATGGCGATGTCTCTCCTCCTTGGGCTCCCAAGCCCTCGCGGTTTCTCTCAGGAGGAGGGTACACCGC
>JAILZS010000019.1 GCA_023512375.1 Bacillota bacterium
CTCGGCCGTGATCGCCCGCCCCCGACGGCAGCCCCAGTCGCGCGCGGCCTCCGCCAGTTCCGCCTCCCCCAGCGGCGGGGGCCGCCCCCCCCCCCCCCCCCCCCGCCGCGCTCGCGCGCGGCTGGAGGAATGTTCACTCGTTCACGGGACGGGGGCAGGCAACCGATGTGGGCGGCCGCGGGGGCGGCTGTCTCTCTGGGGCATGCGCCCTCTGACCCGACCGGCGGGGCCGGCGACAGGCGGGCGGGAGCGGCATACGGCGGCGCCATGCGGCGCGGCGCGGGTGCGTTGGAACCGGGGCGGTGGTGGTCCGGAGGCGGACCGTCAGCACCTGGTCCGCGCGAACTGGGGCGCTAGCATGAGGGCGGTCCATCGCGGGCAGCCGCCGGCCCGGTACGGACGACGCCGCGCGGCGGACGGGGGGTGATGGCATGGCGATACCGGTGATCGCACCGGCGGCGGTGGCGCGGTTGGTGGCGAGGGCCGTGCTGTTGGCGCTGGCCGCCTGGCCGGGTGTCGCCCGGGTCGTCGGCGTAGCGCCCGCGTTCGCTGGGGTGCTGGCGCTGGTGGTCGGGGCGGTGTGGGTCTTCGCCGCCCGGGCACCGCTTCCGGCTCCGGCGCCGCTCGCGCCCTTGCCCGAGCGCGTGCGCTTCGGGCCGCCTGCGGCGAGCGTGACGCGCACGATCCGGCTGGAACGGATGGCGGACCTGGCGCCTGCCGCCTTGACCCCGGCCGCCTTCGCCCTGCCCGCGGGGGAGCCGGTGCGCCTCGTGATCCTGTCCGACGATCCGCGCCCCAGCCCGCCTACGCTTCCCTATACGCGCGTGACGGGAACGGCGGGCGGCTGGGAGACGGTGGACGGGCGCCGCGTGCGCAGCCTGCCGGCGGGCGACATCGCCCACACCCTGACCGTGCCGGCGTGGGGCCTCAACGTGCCGGTTCCCGCCGCCCGGTCCGGCGGCGCGGTGCGCGTCGCCGTCACCCCCTCGCCCCGGGCGGCAGGCACGTGGCAGATGTGTACCCCTGTGGCGTGCAAGGGGGAGGCTGGGGCGATCCGATGGTCCAGGCCGGCATCATGCGGGGGGAGGTCCGGGTCGCATGAGCGACGTCGGCAAAGGGCGCGCCCCGGCCCTCGACGGCCGGGGCGGCGCGTTCTCTGGCAGGGGCGGAGGATTCGAGCCGGGCGGGCACGAAGCGGCTAGGGAGAGTTCGACGCCTTTGGCGCGCTGGGGGGAAGTCTTCGTGCAGGCATTGCGTTGGCGTCTCATCGGCCCGTTCCGCGGCGGCCGCGTCGTGGCGGTGGCCGGCCACCCCACGGATCCCATGACGTTTTACTTCGGGGCGTGCGACGGCGGCGTGTGGAAGACGACAAACGGCGCCCAGACCTGGCGCAACGTGAGCGACGGGTTCTTCCGCACGGCGGCGGTGGGCGCCATCGCCGTGGCCGCCTCGGATCCCAACGTCGTGTACGCGGGCATGGGGGAGGCGTGCATCCGCTCGAACGTGTCGCACGGCGACGGCGTCTACCGCAGCACGGACGGCGGCGCCACCTGGCGCCACCTGGGGCTGGAGGACACGCGCCACATCGCCCGCGTGCGCGTCGACCCGCGCGACCCCGACCGCGTCTACGTCGCCGCCCTGGGGCACGCCTTCGGCCCCAACGCCATGCGGGGGGTCTTCCGCACCCGGGACGGCGGCGCGACATGGGAGCAGGTGCTGTTCGTGGACGAGGAGACCGGCGCCTGCGACCTGTCCATGGACCCCCTCAACCCCCGCATCCTGTACGCCGCCATGTGGCACGGTCGGCGCACCCCCCACGGCCTCACGAGCGGCAACACGGCGGGCGGCCTGTGGCGGTCGACGGACGGGGGCGACACGTGGACGCGCCTGAGCGGGCGCGGGGGGTTCCCGGACGGCCTTGTGGGCCGGATCGGCGTCTCCGCCTCGGGCGCCCGCGCCGGCCTCGTGTACGCCACCGTGGAGGCGGCGGAGGGCGGCGTCTTCCGGTCCGAGGACGGGGGTGAGCACTGGGAGCGTGTGAACCAGGAGCCGGCGCTTCGCCAGCGCCCCTGGTACTACGAGCACATCTTCGCCCATCCGACGGAGCCGGACACGGTGTGGGTGCTCAACGTGGAGGCGTGGCGGTCGACGGACGGCGGCCGCACGTTCCACACGGTGTCCACGCCGCACGGCGACAACCACGACCTGTGGATCGACCCTGTCCGGCCCGAGCGCATGATCGAAGGCAACGACGGGGGCGCCATCGTCACCTTCGACGGCGGCCGCACCTGGTCGTCGCTCATGAACCAGCCGACGGCGCAGTTCTACCACGTCACCACCGACACCGCCTTCCCCTACCGCGTGTACGGGGCGCAGCAGGACAACACCACCCTGTGCGGCCCGAGCCGCAGCCACCGCGCAGCCATCACGAACGGCGACTGGCACGCCGTAGGCGGGGGCGAGAGCGGCTACATCGCCGTGCGCCCGGACGACCCCGACATCGTCTACGCCGGCAGCTACATGTACCTGTCGCGCTTCGACCGCAGGACGCGCCAGGAGCGGCCCATCCTGCCCTGGCCCGAGGACACCCTGGGCCAGGGGGCGGGCGAGGCGCGTTACCGCTTCCAGTGGACCTTCCCGGTCCTCCTCTCCCCCCACGACCCGAACGTCCTGTACGCGGCAGGCAACGTCGTCTTCCGCTCCACCGACGAGGGCCAGAGCTGGCAGGTCATCAGCCCCGACCTCACGCGCCGCGACCCCGAGCGCATGGCGGCCTCCGGGGGTCCGATCACCAAGGACAACACGGGGGCCGAGTACTATTGCACGATCTTCGCCCTGGCCGAGTCCCCCGTGAAGCGGGGCCTCTTGTGGGCGGGATCGGACGACGGCCTGGTGCACGTGAGCGAGGACGGCGGCTCGAGCTGGCGCAACGTCACCCCGCCCGCCGACCTGCTGCCCGAGTGGTCGCTCGTGAGCGTCATCGAGCCTTCGCCCCACGACCCGGCGGTGGCTTACCTGGCCGCCACCCGCTACAAGCTCGACGACCTGAGGCCCATCCTCCTGCGCACGGACGACGGTGGCGCCACCTGGCGTCCGATCGCCGAAGGCCTGCCGGGCGACGAGCCCACCCGCGTCGTCCGCGCCGACCCGGTGCGGCGGGGCGTGCTCTACCTCGGCACCGAACGCGGCGTCTACGTCTCCCTGGACGACGGCCGTAGCTGGCGGCCGTTGGGGGAGGGGCTGCCGGTGGTGCCCGTGCACGACCTGAAGGTGCATGCCGACGACCTGGTGGCGGGGACGCACGGGCGGTCGTTCTGGATCCTGGACGACCTGGGGCCGGTGCGGGAGATGGCGGAGGCGGGAAGCGAGGGGGGCCTCCACCTGTTCCGCCCCCGCGCCACCGTGCGCCTCGAGCCCGACTGGGGCTTCTCCCGCCGCGAGGGGCGCGCGGGCCATCTGCACATGGACCAGGCCACCGCCGCCTGGGAGCGGCCGCCGGCCGAGGCGGAGGGCGAGCCGGTGCCGGTGCGCTTCCTCGACGCGGGGGAGAACCCGCCCACCGGCGTCCTCCTCACCTACCGCCTGAGCCCCGAGGAGGCCCAAGGCCCCGTCACCCTCACCATCCTCGACGCCTCCGGTGCGGTCGTGCGTCGGTTTACCAACGCCGCTCCACCCAAGGAGCCGAAGGACGACGCGGACGCTTGGCGGCGGGAGCCGCGTCTGCCGGCCCGGCCCGGCCTCAACCGCTTCGCCTGGGACATGCGCTACCCGGGCCCGGAACATCTCCCCCGCGGCGTCTTCTGGGCCGGCACGAAGAACGGACCGATGGCCCCTCCCGGCACGTACGAGGCGGAACTCACGGCGGGGGAGCGGTCGGTGCGGGTGCCCTTCGCCATCGTGCCCGATCCGCGCCTCACCGTCCCCGAGGCCGATCTGCGGGCCCGGTTCGAGCTCGCCGTGCGGGTGCGCGACGTCATCTCCGACGCCCACCGCGCCGTGCGCACCATCCACGCCCTGCGCGCGCGCGCCCAGGCGTGGGCCGACCGAGCCCGCGCCGCCGGCCGGGGCGAGGAGGTGGAAGGCGCCCGCAAGGCGCTGGTCGACGCCCTCGCCCCGATCGAGGAGGCGCTCATCCAGACGAAGGCCCGCCACAGCGAGGACCTGCTCAACTACCCCAGCCGGCTGAGCGACAAGCTCAGCTCCCTCCTCGTCGCCGTGGAGGCCGCGGACGCGCGCCCCACGGACGCCATGTACGCCCTGTTCGACCATCTGGCCGGGCAGGTGGCCGAGCAGCGCCGGGCCCTGTCCCAGGCCCTGGAGCTGCACCTGCCGGCCCTCAACACGGCCGTGGCCGCCCTGGCGCTCCCACCCGTGGGCGCCGAGGAGGCGGTGTAGGGGGAAGGCGCGCGGTCGGGCCGCGCTCGGGCCGTTGGCCCGGGTGCGGCCCGGCCGTTCGTCCATGGCCCCCGCCCGGCACGACCGCTATCCTGGGCGGGAGACGGCCCCGCCGGCGCGGGGCCGGGAGGGGAGGGGGCGCCCGTGACGTCCCGGCCGTCCGCCCTGGACCGCTACCTCATGGCCGTGTACGCCCTCGACGCGGAGGGGGAGGTCCCCCGCCCGGCGCGCCTGGCGGCTTACCTGGGGGTACGGGCGGCGAGCGTGAGCCGCGCCCTCTCTCGCCTGGAGGGGCGGGGATGGGTGCAGGGGCGGCGGCCCATCCGCCTGACGCCAGCGGGCCGGCGGCGGGCGCGCCGTCTGTTGGCCTGCCACCAGGTGGCGGAGCGCTGGCTCGTGGACATGCTCCACCTGGAGTGGGCGACGGTGCACGCCGACGCCGAGCGGCTGGCGGCCGTCCTCACCCCCGCGCTGGCGGCGCGCCTGTGGCGCCGGGTGGGGAGGCCGCGCACCTGCCCCCACGGCAATCCCATTCCCGACCCCGGGGCGGGCCCTCGCCCCGGGCTGCCCCTCGCCCGCGCCGCCCCCGGCGCCTACCGCCTGCTGCGCGTCACGGAGGAGCTGGAGGGCGACGAAGGGGCCATGCGCGCGCTGGCGGCGCTTGGCCTCGCCCCCGGGGCGGCGGTGGAGGTGGACGGCCGCGCCCGGGGCGGAACGCGGGTGCGCGGCCCCGGGGGGGAGGGGGTGCTGGCCGCGGCGTGGCTCGAGGGGGTGCGCGTCTGGCCGGCGGCACCGGCGTGAGGGCGCTCGTCCAGTCGGCCGGCCCCCTCTCCCTGGCGGCCCGCCGCGTCCTCGGGGGGAGCGCCGCCCGCTGGCCGGTCGCCGGCGTCCTGCGCCTTCTGGAGGTGGCGGACCCGGGGCCTCCGGGGGCGGGCTGGGTCCGCCTGCGGCCTCTCCTGTCGGGGGTGTGCGGCAGCGACCTCGCGTCGCTGCGGGGGAGGAGCCCCACCGTCCTGTGGCTGCTCGTCTCCTTCCCGTCCGTACCCGGGCACGAGGTGGTGGCCCGGGTGGAGGCGGTGGGCGAGGGCGTCGAGGGCGTGCGCCCGGGCGACCGGGTGGTGGTCGATCCCTGCGTCTCCTGCTTCGTGCGCGGCCTTCCCCCATGCGAGGCGTGCCGGGCGGGGGAGACGGCCCTGTGCCGGCGTGCAGCGCAGTCGGGAGGGGGCCTGGCGCGCGGCATGATGGTGGGCTACCATCGCGACCTGCCCGGCGGGTGGGGGGAGGCGATGCGCGTCCACGCGAGCCAAGTGTACCGGGTGCCGGACGGGGTGGAAGAGCGGGCCGCCCTGTGGGCGGAGCCCCTGGCCGTCGCCTTGCACGCCCTCATGCCGGTGCCGTGGGCGCGGACGGAGCGCGTGCTGGTGATCGGCGGCGGGAGCATCGGCCTGGCCTGCGTCGCCGCCCTGGGCCTGCTGGGGGCGCCGGTGCCGGCGGTGGCGGTCCGCCACCGTCACCAGGCGGCGGCCGTACGCCGGCTGGGCGGGCGCCCCCTGGAACCGGGGGAGGGCGCCTGGCCCCGCGCCGGCGGCGGTGTGGCGGTGCGGGGCTGGGCGGGCCGGCCCCTCTGGTTGGGAGGGTTCGACGCGGTGGTGGACGCGGTGGGCGGCGACGCCGTCTTCGCCCGCGCCGTGGAGGCGACGCGGGCGGGCGGCTGGACGGTGCGCGTGGGGGACGTGGGCAGCCTCCCCCGGCCGGGAAGGATGGGCGGGCGCGTGTGGGCGCCGGACGCGCACATCCTGCAACCCTTCGCCTATGGCCGGGAGGGAGGCCCGGGGGGGCCGCACACGCTGGAACTGGCCCTTCGGGCGCTGGCCGACTCGCTCGACCGCGAGGCGCTGGCCGCCCTGGTCACCCATGTGTACCCCCTCGAAGCGTACCGCGAGGCGCTGGAGGCGGCGTTCGACCACCGCCGCCACGCCTCCGTGAAGGTGGCCTTCGCCCCGGCCGGCGATCAGGCCTGAGGGGGCGCCTCCGGCGCCGGGCGCCGCCCGCTGCGGACGATGCGGCCGGCGCGCACGACGAGGCGGATGCGTTCGGTGCGGGTGAGCACGGCCACGTCGGCCAGGGGGTCGCGGTCGACGGCCAGGAGGTCGGCCGGGCGGCCCGGGGCGACGACGCCGGCCGGGCTGCGGAGCAGGCGGGCGGCGTTGGCCGTGGCGGCGACGATCGCCTGCATGGGGGTCATGCCGGCCTCCACCAGGTAGACGAGCTCCTGGGCGTTCTCCCCGTGCAGGTTGAAGGGCGTGCCGGCGTCGGTGCCCATGGCCACCGTCACGCCCCGGGCGATGGCGCGGCGCACGGAGGCGACGTGGGCCTCGGCCACCTCCCGCGCCTTGCGCACCGCCCACGGCGGGATGGAGGGGGCGTCGGCGTGGCGCACGATCTGGCGCGGCGCCGTCAGCGTGGGCACGAGGGCGACGCCGCGGGCGAGCATCATGTCGATGGCCTCGTCGTCGAGGTAGATGCCGTGGTCGATGGAGTCGACGCCGGCGCGGATGGCGTTCTTGATCCCCTCGGTGCCCTGGGCGTGGGCGAGGACGGGGACGCCGACGTTGTGCGCCTCCTCGCAGGCGACGCGCATCTCCTCCTCGGTGAGGCCGCGCGCCTGGGGGGAGTCGCCCAGGGACATGACGCCCCCCGTGGCCATGAGCTTGATCGCCTTCGCCCCGCGCCTGAGCTCGCGCCGGACGGCCTTTCGCACCTCGTCGGGGCCGTCCACCACGCCCGGCAGGCGCAGGCGGTAGACCTCCTCGGGGAAGCGCGTCTGGCGGTCGCCGTGGCCGCCGGTGATGCTCAGGGCGTAGCCTGCTGCGAAGACCGAGGGGCCGACGACGAGGCCCTCGTCCACGGCCCGGCCGATGTCGATGGAGACGCCGAACTGGTTTCCCGCGTCGCGCACGGTGGTGAAGCCCATGTGGAGCGTGCGCTGGGCGTGGCGCAGGGCCACCAGGGTGGCGAACGGCGCCGTGCCGTGGCGCAGCTGCCCCTCCAAGTCGGACACCCCGTCCGAGCTCAGATGGACGTGGCAGTCGATGAGGCCGGGGAGGACGTAGGCGCCGGCCAGGTCGAGGACGCGGGCGCCGGCCGGGACGGGGCTGGCGGAGGCCTCCACGGCCTCGATACGGCCGTCGCGGATGCGGATCTGGCGGTCGCGCTGGGGTGGCGCGCCGGTGCCGTCGATGACGTGGACGCGGGCGAGAACCAGGCTGTCCATGGCTCCTCCTTGCGTGCGGTCGGCTGGTTGGACGAGCCCAGGGCTTCGACGTCGGCCGCCCCGGCGCCTTCGCGCCGGCGGGCGATGGCCGCTCCCGCCACGCGGCGGGAGGAATTTCCAAGCCGGGGGCGAACGGCGAGGCGAGCGTTGCGGGCTGGCGCGTGGGGAGGAAGCGGCGTTGGGCATCGGGGAGGGATGGCCGCCAGGCGGCGGAGGCCGGCTGTTCGTCGCCGTGACGGACGACGAGTGGTACGAATACCTGCGCTCACGTCCACAGCTCCGGGAGGTCAACTTCTGGTCGCCTTCGCCTCGTCCGCTGGCAAACCTCGACCCGGGCGACGTGGTCCTCTTCAAGCTCAGGGCACCGCGCAATCGCATCGTGGGCGGCGGCGTGTTCGTCCACTTCTCGGTCCTTCCCCTGGCGTTCGCCTGGCAGGTGTTCGGGGAGGCGAACGGTGCCGCTTCCATCGACGACCTCGAGCACCGCATCTCCCGCCTGCGCCGGCGGGAGGGGGAGAACCAGGCGGGCGCGGGGGAGGCGATCGGCTGCACCGTCCTGGCGGACGCCTTCTTCGTCCACCCGGCGGCCGGTGTGGCCGTCCCGGCCGACTTCGCACCCACGACACAGCGCGGCAAGGGCTACCGTGCGGACACAGCCGAGGGCAGGCGCCTGGCGGACGCGGTGTGGGCCCTGCGGGCGGCGGCGCAAGGGGGAGCGGCCTTGGTGGCGGAGGCACGCGAGCCCGCCGCGCGCTGGGGCGCACCGATCCTATACCGGCCCCGCATCGGTCAAGGCGCCTTCCGCGTCCTCGTGGCGGATGCCTACGAACGCCGCTGCGCCGTCACCGGCGAGCGCACCCTGCCGGTACTGGAGGCGGCGCACGTGCGGCCGTACAGCCAGGGCGGAGAGCATGCCACGCGCAACGGCATCCTCCTGCGCAGCGACCTACACCGCCTGTTCGACCTCGGCTACGTGACCATCGACCCCGACAACATGCGCCTCGAGGTGAGCCCCCGCATCCGGCGGGAGTTCCACAACGGCCGCCACTACGAGGCCCTGCACGGGGCCCCTGTGGCCCGGCCCGCGCCCGGCTTCGAGCCGGTGGCACGGGAGCACCTCGCGTACCACCGCGAGCGCATCTACCGCGCCGGCTGAGGGGAGCGGCGCCGGCCTCTGCCGGCACGCGATGTGCCCCTCCCCCGCCCCGCGGCGACGGCGACGGCGAACGAGACGGCGAACCCGAGGATGAGGCCCAGCGACGAACCGGCGAACGGGCCGCGGGCGAGTGGGCCCGACACCAAAGGCGTCGAAGCCGTCAGACCGGCCGCCGCCACCCCCGCCAGCCAGGCGATGAGGGCGCCCGTCTCGATCGTCGGCGGCGGGCGGTCCAGCAGGTCGGCGCGCGCCAGCCGCCCTAGGGAGGCGACGAACACCGCCGCCCAGGGTGCCAGGGCGCTGGCCAGAAGCGTGAGGAAGGACTCGAACAGGGGGAGGAAGGCGAGCCGCCCGGCGAGGGCGTAGGCGGCCAGGGCGAGGGATAGGGCGAGGTCGGCCAGCACGGTGCGGGAGCGCGGCAGGCGCACCCCCGCCGCGAGAAGGCTGAGCCCCCCCGAGTACACGTCGAGGATGTCGCCTGCGATCATGCCGGCGGCCCCGGTCACGAGGTAGGGGAGGGCGAACCAAGTCGGCATCAGCCCCTCCAGGGCGGCCACCGGGTCGGCAGCGCTCCCCAGGTGGGGGAGACGCGCGGCCAACGCCGCGCCCGCCAGGGTGAGGCCGGCGGCGGGCAGCCACGAGCCCCAGAACGTGGCGCCCACCGCCCCCTCCCGCGGATCGGGTAGGTAGCGCGAGTAGTCGCTGCCCGCGTTCACCCAGGATAGCCCCGTTGCCGAGGCGACGAGGGCGAGGGCTGGCAGGACGCCCGTGCGCCAGGAGCCGGCGGGGCGCGCCCACAGGGTAGACAGGGCGTGGGCGTCGGGCAGGGTGAGGAGGAGGCTTAGGAGCGTGAGGGCGCCGAACACGTAGGCCACAGCGCTCTCCACCCGCACCACCGCCCGGTAGCCGACAAAGGCGGTGCCGAAGGCGGCCGCCACCGTCAGGGCCAGACCGACCAACGCCAGGCCTGGTCCAAGCGGCAGGCTGGTAACGCGGTGGAGCGCGGTCGCCAGCGACTGGGCGGAGAGGACCAGGACGACGCTTTCCCAGCCCACCAAATTGAGCCACGAGAGCACGCTGGCGACGGCGTTGCCGCGGCGGCCCAGGACGTAGCGCCCCAACGCCATGGTGGGGAGGCCATGGCGCGCGCCCGGGACGGCGATGGCCCCCACCAAGAGGTAGGAGGCCGCGCCCAGGAGGACGGCCAGGAGGAGTTGGCCGGCGCTCAGGCCGTATCCCCACAGGCCGGCGCCGAGGACGACGTACGTGAGGGCGAGGTTGGCGGAGAACCAGACGCCGAACAGGTGGCGGCGACGGGCCGTGCGCTCGCGCGCCGGTACGGGTTCGAGGCCGTAGGGCTCCACGGCCGGCAGCCGGGGCGGCCGCCGGGGAAGGCGGAGCGGGACCATCACCGCCTCGCCTCCCCGGCCCGGGGCGGCGCCCCTCGCACCAGGGCGCGGGCGCGGCGGTGCACCTCGGACGGAGCCTCGGCCTCGGCCAGGGCGGAGAGCACCGCCACGCCCGCCACGCCCTGGGCCCACACAGCGTCTGCGTTGCCCGGACGGATGCCCCCGATGGCCACCACCGGCCTGGCGCTCGCCCGTACCGCCTGCGCCAGGAGGGGAAGGCCGGCGGGCGGCGCCGCGTCGGCCTTGGAAGGGGTGGGGAAGACCGGGCCGAAGCCGATGTAGACGGGTGCGTGGGCCTGCGCCTCGGCCACCTCCGCGAGGTCGGACGCGGACAACCCCAGGGGCAGGGAGGGCGCCGCGCGCCGGGCGGCCTCGGGCGGTAGGTCCGTCCGCCCCAGGTGCACCAGGTCGGCGCCCAGGGCCATGGCGAGGTCGGGCCGGTCGTCGACCGCCAACCACAGGCCCAAGGAGCGGGCGACCGCCGCCAGATGGCGACCGTAGGCGTATACCTCGCGCGTCGACCGGCTCTTGTCCCGCAACTGGATCCCCGTGACGCCCCCCGCCCGCGCCGCCTCGAGCCACGGGCCCAACGCGCGAAGGGGCACCGTGCCGGCGTCGAGGAGGGCGATCAGGCGCAGGTCCACGGCGGCTGCCCCCCGCTGTGACCGAGTGGGCCGTGGCCCGCGCCGAATCCGGGGGCGTGGCGCAGGGCGGCCTCGACGTAGCGCGTCGCGCGCTCGACCGCCGGGCGCAGGGGGAGGCCCTGGCCGAGGGCGGTGGCCACCGCGGCCGACAGGGTGCAGCCCGTACCGTGGGTGTGCCGTCCCGGCCAGCGGGGATGCACGAGCCGGGTGACGCCCGTCCGCTCGATCAGGAGGTCGACCACCTCGGGTCCCGGCGCGTGACCCCCCTTGACCAGGACGGCGCCCGCCCCTCGTGCCAGGAGGCGCTCTCCCGCCGCCAGCGCGTCTACGAGGTCCTCCACGGGGTGGCCGGACAGGACGGCCGCCTCCGGCCAGTTGGGCGTGACCAGGTCGGCGAGGGGCACGAGCTCCTCCAACAGGGCGACGACCGCCTCGGCCTCCAGGAGGGGCGCGCCGCCCTTCGCCACGAGCACCGGGTCCACGACCAGCGGCGGGCGGTCGGGCCAGGCCGTCAGGGCCTCGGCCACCGCGCGGACGGTGGCCGCCGTGGCGAGCATGCCGGTCTTGACGGCGTCCGCTCCCAGGTCCTCCCGCACCGCCCGCATCTGCAGGACCACCGCCTCGGGCGGCACGGGCCAGACCCCCTGCACGCCCAGCGTGTTCTGGGCGGTGACGGCCGTCACCGCCGCCATGGCGTAGCCCCCGAGGCGCTCGATGCTCTTGATGTCCGCCTCGATGCCGGCACCGCCGCCGCTGTCGCTGCCGGCGACGGTGAGGACGCGCGCGGGCGGGCGCCGCGCGGCGCTCACGCCCAGGCCTCCGCGGCCCGGGCGAAGGCGGCCCAGAAGGGATCGACGCCGGGATGGCTGAGCGGCGCCTCGCGGCCGCCCGCCAACCGCACCATCCCCCGCTCGGGGGGCAGGAACTCGCCCACGGCGGCGCCGTCGACGCCGGCCCGCCGCCATGCCGCCAGGACGGCGTCGGCGCGGTGGGGGCGGACGGCGGCCAGGAGCGTTCCCTCGGAGATGGCGGCCAGCGGGTCCATGCCGGCAAGGCGGCAGACGGCGCCTACCTCCGGCCGCACGGGCACGGCGTCCTCCCACAGGGCCACGCCCAGGCCGGAGGCGGAGGCCATCTCGTACACGCCGCCGAGCACGCCCCCCTCGGTGGCGTCGTGCAAGGCGGTGACGCCCTCCTCCCGCACGCCCACACCCACCGCCACGGCGGCGTCCTCGACCACGCTCATGCGCTCGAACAGGGCGTCGGCGCGCGCCGTCACGTCCGCGCCCAACCGCTCCGCCAGAGGGCCGGGGAAGGTGGCGGCGAACAGGGCGGCGGCCTCGATCGCCGCCCCCTTGGAGCACAGGAGGACGTCGCCCGCACGCGCCATCGCGGATGTGATGTAGCGGTCGGCGTCCCCCACCGCGAGGACGGTGGCGCCTCCCACCATCGGATAGCTGCAGCCGTCGTAGCGAGCGGTGTGTCCGGAGACGACGGCGACGCCCAGGGCGTCGCACGTCTCGTGCATGTGGCGCCACAACGTGGCGAGGTCGTCGTCGCCCAGGTCGCGCGGAAGGTTGAGGTCGATGCTCAGGTAGGCGGGGGTGAGGCCGGACATGGCGGCATCGGAGGCGAGGATGTGGATGGCGAACCATGCCGCGCGCCGCCACCCGTACTGCGGCACCACGAACACCGGGTCGGTGGTGGCCGCCAGGACGCGGCCCGGCCCGATGTCGACGACCGCCACGTCCACGCCGGCGGCGGGGCCGACCCGCACCTCCGGTCGCGGGCGGCCGAGATGGCGGTAGATGACGCGGCGGAAGGTATCCGGGTCGATCTTTCCCGCCGGCGCGAGGGCCGGCGACTCTCCTGTGGCCATGGCGAAGCCCCCCGTTCGTCCGTCTGGCGAACGCCAGCGGCCGCTGCCGAGGTTGGCAGCGGCCGCGGGGGCCCTCGCGCCAACGCTCCCTACGCTGGTATGACCCAGATCAGGTTCAAAGGGTTGGCCGGTCCGGCCTCTCAGCCCCGTCGACGGGGCACCCCCTGCGTTCGCTGCCATGAGCATAGCGGACCCGCCCCCTGGGCGCCAGGGGCGCGGCCAGGGGGCGGGAGGGGAGCGCGCCTGCCCTAGAGGGCGCCGCTCCCGGTGTGGATGCGCACCTCTGCGCTCAGGCCGTTGTACAGGGTGTAGCCCTGGGGGTCGAAACGGATCCACACCGGCACGAGCTGGGTCACCTTGGTGAAGCTGCCCGACAGGGCGCTGGCGGGGAAGAGGGAGAGGCTGGCCTGGGTGGCGGGCTGGATGGCCGCCACGTGGCCGGTGAACACCGTGCCGGGATAGGCGTCCAGGGTGACGTCCACCGCCTGGCCGTCCTCTACGTTGCGGATCGACGTCTCCGGCACGTTGGCCACCACCATGGCGTTTTGGGGTTCGCTCACGACCACGAGCGTCTGCCCCGGCACGACTGTCTGCCCGGGCGTGACGTCCACGGCTGTCACCACGCCGGCCACGGGGGCGGTGATCGTAGCGGTGGCGGGGGCGGCGGGGGTCTGGGCGGACGGCGCCGGCGCGGCGGAGGCGCCCTTGGCGGCCCCGGCGCGCCGGGCGGCGGGGGCGGCGGCCCGGCTGGCCGCTGCGGCGTTCTGCGCCACCACCAGGGGGCTTCCGGCGTTCACCTTCTGGCCCACGCCCACGTCCACCGCGGTCACGGTGCCGGCGCCGAGGGCGTCCACGCTCACCTGCGGCACGGACACCTGGGCGTTGTCCGTGGACACGTAGTTGTTCGCCTCGTACACCTGGTAGGCGACGCCCCCGCCGATGGCGAGGAGCACGACCACCACCACGAGGTTCAGGAGAAACTGGCGGGCGTTCATGGGCTCCCTCCTACTCCGGGCTACCGAACATGGGACCGCGGCGCGCCTCGGGACCGCCCAGGCGGTTGGTCCGCAGGAAGAAGGCGGGCACCAGGGCCACCACCACGATGGCGGCGCCGACGAGGAACAGGTCGTCGATGGCCGTGACGAACGCCTGCCGGTCGGCGAGGCCGATGAGGAGCGATGCCGCCCGGCCAGCGCTGCCGAACAGGGCGGTAGCGCGGGCCTGGAGGGCAAGGGCAAGCGCGTTGGCCGGGTTGAGGGCGGCCACGTCGGCGGTGGCGTAGGCCGCCTGCCAGTGGGTGATGAGCGAGGTGAGGGCGGCGAGGCCGAAGGAGGCGCTCACCCGCTGCACGATGTTGGAGATGGCGCTCGCCCGTCCCACCTCGGCGGTGGGGATCCAGGTCATGCCCGAGGTCATGACCGGCATCATGGCCAGGGCCATGCCGACCGCCCGAAGCGCCATCCAGGTGACCACCGTGCCGGAGGGCGTGTCGGCCGACAGGTTGTGGAACAGGTAGGTGGTGGCGGTCATGGCGGCCAGGCCCACCACCACCAACGGAGCCGGGCCGATGCGGTCGTACAGGCGGCCGGAGACGGGGATGAGGACCGCCGTCACGAGGCTGGCCGGCAGCAGCACGAGGCCGGTGTGGAAGGCCCCCATGCCCACCACGATCTGCAGGAAGAGGGGGATGTAGAAGACGCCCGAGTACAGGGCGACGGAAGTGACGGCGGAGATGAACAGGCTGAGGGTGAACTGGGCGTGGCCGAACACCCTCAGGTCGAGAAGCGGCCGCGGGGCGTGAAGCTCGAAGTAGACGAACAGGGCGAGGGAGCATGCGGCCACGTACAGGAGGAGGACGATGGCCTCCGACCCCCACCCCCACGTCGCCCCCTCCGACAGGGCGAAGAGGAGGGCGAACAGGCCGACGGCCGAGGTGATCGCGCCTGGGACGTCCAGCGGGCCTGCGTCGTGGCGCGGAAACTCGGGGATGAAGGCGCTTGCCGCCATGACGCCCAGGATGCCGATGGGCACGTTGACGTAGAAGATGAAGCGCCAGTTGACGAACTCCACCAGGTAGCCGCCCAGGGTGGGGCCGATCGCGGGCGCGAGGATGAGGGCCACCCCGAACGTGCCCATCGCCGTGCCGATGCGCGAGCGCGGCACGAGCTGGTAGATCATGCTCATCGTCACCGGCATGATCAGGCCTCCGCCCACGGCCTGGAAGGCGCGGAAGACGATGAGGGAGGCCGTCGACCAGGCGAAGCCGGAGAAGAACGAGCCCACCGTGAACAGGGCGAGGGAGACGATGTACAGGCGTTTGGGGCCGATACGGTCGCTGAGCCAGCCGGAAGAGGGGACGACGATGCCGAGCACCAGGAGGTAGACCGTCACCACCCACTGGATCTGGTCGGTGGTGGCGGAGAAGGCCGTCTCCAGGGTGGGGATGGCGACGTTGACGATGCTCGAGTCGAGGAGCGACATGAAGGCGCCGATGACCAGGGTGAAGAGGGCAACCCCCCAGGCACCGCTCGCCACCGCGGGACCCCCGCCCCCCTCCGACAGGGGGGCGCCGCCGGCCATGGCCTCGGCGAACTCGGTGGCGCTCTCCTCCTCGGCCGGGGTCGGGGCCACCGCCGGCGCGCCGCCGCCCGCCGGCCGCTCAGGATCCGACATGGATCGTCACCTCCGCGCTCTCCCCCGCCGCTAGGCCGCGCGGCTGGCCCCCCAGGGAGACCAGCACGGGCACGAGCGCCGTCTGCTTGAGGAACTCCTGCGCCGGCGGCGCCGGCATGCCCACCTGGCCGATGTACGCCTGCGCCGTCTGGGGCCAGATCGCCAGCACGCGCCCGTCGAAGGCGGCGCCGGGGTCGGCGGGCAGGACCACCGTGGCCTTCTGGCCCACGTGCACGTCGCGCACGCGCGTCTCCGGCACCATCGCCACCACCCGCATGGCGCCCCAGGGCACCAGGGTGGCGAGCGGCGATCCCGCCGCCACGCTCTGGCCAGGGGCGACGGCCACCTGCGCCAGGGTGCCCGCCGTCGGCGCGTCCACCCCCACGTCCGACCCGGCGGCGGTGCTGAGCGTGAACATCCTCTGGCCGCGGGCGACGCTGGCGCCGTCCACGGCCGCCGGCGCCACCTGGGACACCGTCCCGGCCGCCGGCGCCGTCACCCAGCGGCTGGGAGCCACCACGACCGCGCTCTGGCTGACGACCACCGTCGCCTGGGCGTGGGCGGAGGCCACCACCGCCGCCCCCGCCCCGCCCAAGAGGACGAGGAGGCCTGCGTCGACCAGAAGCCAGGAGAGCCGGCGCGGGCGGGGGGGCGCCGGCGCCGCCGGAAGAGCCTCGGGCGGCCTCATCCCACGTGCACCCGGACCACGGCCCCCATGCCGTCGATCACGCGCAACCCCCCCTTGCGGAAGTCGAGCACCACGGGCACATACTCGGTGGCGTTCGCGGTGGTGAGGCCGGGCATGCCCGCCGAGGCGGCGGCCGCAGCCACGGCCCGGCCCACGTGCGCCACGGTGGCGCGTACGGGGCTGGGGTCGTCGGGCAGGAGGACATCGGCGCTCTGCCCGACGCGCAGGCGATGGGCTTCGGCCTCGGGCACCTCGGCCACCACCACGCTCTTCGCCAGGGCGGCCACCTCGCCCAGCTCCTGGCCCGGGAGGACGCTGTCGCCTACGGCGGCGAAGGCGCCCGTCACCGTACCCGTCATGGGCAGGGAGACGGTGTGGTCTTGCCCCGCGGCGTCGCGCACCACGGCCACGACGGCGCCGCGCCCGCGCACCGCCCCGATCGGGAGGTCGAGGGCGGTCAAGGTCCCCGCTGCGGGCGCCGCCACCACGGCGGTGGGCGCCTGCACGAAGGCGTAGTCGGTCGTCACGTACCGGGCCTCGGCGTATCCGTAGTAGGCGACCAGGGCGGCGCCGCCGAGAAGCGACGCCACGAGGATCGCCACCCATCCCGGAGGCCGCACGCTATCCCTCCTCCCCCGGGCCGCCGCCGTCGCCGTCGGCGGCCATCTTGCGTAGCAGATCCGCCAGCCGCTCGAGGTCGGCCACCGATAGATAGGCGAAGCGGCGCGACATCTGGTCCAGGCGCAGGCGCTCCGTCTCCTCGAGGACGGCCCGCCCCCGCTCCGTGAGAGCGAGGTGGACGACCCGGCGGTCGTGCCCCTGGCGCTGGCGCACCAGCAGGCCCGCCCCCTCCAAGCGGTTGAGGACGGCCGTCACCGCGCTCTCCGACATCCACAGGGCGCGCGCCAGCTCGCCCGCCGTCAGTCCCGGCTCGCGCGCCACACGGCCCAGCGCCAGGGCGTCGGCCAGCCCGCCGGACAGTTCGCCCGGCCAGGGGGTGGCGCGGGCGTCGCGCTCCCACCGCCGCATGAGGAGCGGCAGGACTTCGAGCACGCGGCGCACCGCCCGGCGGTGCTCGCCTCCCTCGCCCTCGGCGCTCAACCCGCCACCTCCCCCGGCGCTCCCGCGGAAGCGTGCCACCTTTCGGGAATGATGTCAAGACGGTGATGTCCACGAATCATTTTGTTCATGAAATATCGTCCCCGATGAAGGCCACCCTCGCGGGTGGCCGGCGGCCTTTAGACCCGGGCCCTCGCCCACTCCGGCAGGTCGGCGCGGTCGCGGTCGCGCTCGCGTTCGGTGGCGTACGGGCGCTCGGCGCTGTAGGGGTTGCGGGCCTCGTAGGGCGCCGGGCGCCCCCACCGCCCCTGCGGCTGGGCGGGGGGAACGGCCTCGCCCCGCAGGAAGCTGTCGAGCATGTCCTCGATCTGCCGGATCTCGCTCGCAGGCGCCGGCTTGACGGGGTAGTGGCCGCGTTCGTTGAGGATCTCGAACGCCTTGAAGGCGACGCGCTCGCAGTCGCGTCCCATCTGTCGGAAGGTGCGCCGGACGGTGGGGTCGGCGCACTCCAGCGCGGCCGTGGTGTAGATGTGGGCCAGGTTCTTCTGGCAGATCATGATCTCTTGCGCGACGTCCATGTCGGTCAGGGCGTGTTCCTCGGCGGCGTAGGCCCGCGGCATGCGCATCCCTCCTCGGTCGGTCTCGTGGGTCAGATGTCGCGCACGATGTCGCGCAGCTGCTCCAGGTGCTCCTCGCTCGTGCGGCGGGTCTCCTGCACGAGGTCCTCCACCCGCTCGTCGCGCACCATGGAGCGGAACAGATCGGCCTTCTTCCTCCCCACGGCCTCGGCCTTGGCCAGGTCGGACACGAAGGAAAGCTCCTTGGTGGTGATCGCCATCGCTTCACCCCTCCCGCGCTCTCGGCGCCGTGGACTCCGTCCGAAGCATGCCCTGCCCCCCGGGACGGCCATGCCCCGGCGGGCCTGGAAAGGCATGGGAGGGGGCTAGAGCGGACGGCCGTACGGTTCGGGCGTGAAGGCGCGCCGGTCGACGTCCACGAGGCCGCGGTCAGACAGCTTGCGCTCGAGGCTGACCAGGAGGGAGAGGGTGGCGACGCTCATGAAGGGGTTGGCGTGGCGGTAACCCACCGCCTCCATGGCCCGGCGCACCTCGGCCGCGGCGGCGGCCACGGCGTCGGCGCCGGCGTCGGACATGATGCCGGCCAGGGGCAGGGGAAGGCGGGCGAGCACGCGCTCTCCCCGCGCCACCGCGATCCCGCCCCCCGTCTCGAGCACCGCGGTGGCGGCCGCGGCCATGGCTGCGGGCGAGGAGCCCACCACCAGGAGGTTGTGGCTGTCGTGGGCGTAGGTGGTGGCCACGGCCGCGTCCTGCCAGGAAAGACCGAGGAGAGGGGCGGAGGCGCTCCCCTCCCGGCCGCTGTAGCGCTCGATCACCCGTACGAGGGAGGCATGTCCGGGCCAGTGCACCTCCCCGTCCGCCCCCACGTCGAGCACGACCTCCGCGGCCGCCGTGCGGTTGTCCGTCGGCCGCCAGGCCATGGCGGGCATGCGCCGCCGGCCGGGCGGCCCGGGCACCCGCCAGGCGAACTCCGCCGGGGCGAAGGAGCGCCGCCCCGGCGCCAGCCGCAGGCTGTGGCGGAAGGCGTCCCACACGGGCGCGGCCGGGCGCGGGGGAAGGGTAGGGCGGCCGTCGCGCGCCACCACCTGGCCGCCAGCGACCACGAGGGAGGGCGCGAGGGAGGCGAGGTCGTCGCACAGCACCATGTCCGCCCTCAGCCCGGGGCTGAGCCGACCGCGATCGGTCAAGCCCAGGTGGAGGGCGGGCCACAGGGTCATCGCCCGCACCGCCGCCAGGGGTGGGAGGCCTGCCGCCACGGCGAGGCGGGCCACGCGGTCCAGGTGGCCCTCGGCCACAAGGGTGTCGGTGGCCACGTCGTCGGTCACCAGGGCGAACGGCGGCAGAAGGGGCAGAGAGGCCATGGCCGCGATCAGGCTGGGCCGGATCGACTTGGCCTGCAGCTCGGCGAACATGCCCAGGCGCATCTTTTCCAGCCAGGCGGCGTCGGAGTTGTCCGTGTGGTCCGTCACCACGCCCGCGGCCATGAACCGCTCGAGATCCTCCCCCACGAGGTGCGGCGCATGCCCCTCCACCCGCACCCGCCGGCCCGCCCGCCGGGCGCGGGCGAGGATGGCGGCGATGCGCGCGTCGCCCGTCACCACCCCCCGGTAGTCCATCACCTCGCCCAGCCCCAACACGCGCGGGTGACGGAGGAGGCGCGCCACCTCCGCCGCGCCGATCTCGCCTCCCGACGTCTCCAGACCGGGGACGGACGGGACGCACGACGGCACCAGGAAGAACACGGAAAGGGGAAGGCCGCGGCTGGCCCGGAGCATGGCCCGCACCCCGGCCTCGCCCGCCACGTTGGCGATCTCGTGCGGGTCGGCGGCGACGGTGGTGGTGCCGCGCGCCAGGGCGGCGGGGGCGAAGGCGGCGGGGGTGAGGAAGCTCGACTCGATGTGCATGTGGGCGTCGACGAACCCGGGGAGGGCGTAGCGCCCGCCTCCGTCCACCACCCGGCGGGCCTCTACCCCGCCCCCCAGGGGCCGGAGGGAGACGATGCGGCCGCGGGCGACGGCGATGTCGGCAGGTACGGCTTCGCCCGTGAGGACGCTTACCGCGCGCACGTCGCGCACGAGGAGGTCGAGCGTCCCGCCCCCGTCCCCCTCCCTCACCGCCGTCCCGCCTCCGCCAGGGCGGCGAGGGACTCCAGGATATGGCGGCGCGCCTCCTCCGCCTGAACGTCCACCGCCACCGCCGTCTCCGCCTCCCCGGCGCCGCCGCGCAGCGAGACGGTCATGCCGCGCGTGTACTCGCCTCGCCGCTCCACCCGCACGCGCCGTCGCCGGAGGGTGAACAGGTGGGGGGCGAACAGGGCGCAGGCGGCGAGGGCGTCGTGCTGGGGCGCCGCGCGCCGCCCCAGGAAACGGCGGTAGAACTCGGCGTAATGGGCGCACATGCGGCCCACGGCGGCCAGGAGGGGGTGGTCGGAGGCGGCCAGGGAGGCGATGTCCTCCTCCTCCAGGGCGACGCGCAGCGTTACGTCGAGGCCCACGGCCGTGACCGGCCAGGGGGCGGCGAACACGAGGTCAGCCGCCTCCGGGTCGTGGTAGATGTTCGCCTCGGCGGCATGCGTCACGTTGCCGGGCATGTCGAAGGCGCCCCCCATGAGGGTGACGCTGCGCACCCGCCGCGGCAGCTCCGGGTCGCAGAGCAACGCGAGGGCGAGATTGGTGAGGGGGCCGGTGGCGAGGATGTCGAGACGGCCTGGATGGCGCTCGCTCTGGCGCAAGATCTCGTCCACGGCGCGGCTGCCGGAGGGCGGCGTCGGAGGCCCGAGGAGGGCGCGCTGCCCGCCCAGGCCGTCCTCGCCGTGCACCTCGGGGGCGTACGCGGGCTCCTGGGCGAGGGGGCGGGCGGCGCCGATGGCCACCGGCACGTCCTCCCGCCCCGCCAGGCGCAACAGGGCGCGGGCGTTGTCCGCCGTCGTCGCCACCGGGGCGTTGCCGTGCACGGCGGTGACCGCCACAAGCTCGCAATCGGGGCGGGACAGGAGGTAGGCGAGGGCGACGGCGTCGTCGACGCCGGGATCGGTGTCGAACAGCAAGGTGCGCATGGGCGACTCCCTCCCGTCAGGCGCGGGGCTCGTACACGACCCCGTCCGCCGCCGGCGCGCGCACGCGGCGGGCGAAGGCGGCGAGGACGACGATCGTCACCAGGTAGGGGATCATGAGGACCAGGTTCTTGGGTAGGGCGGAGGCCGTCTGCAGCTGGTAGGTGGCGGCGGTGAGGAAGCCGAAGACGAGCGAGACGAGGGCGGCGCCCGCCGGGTTCCATCCCCCCACGATCACCGCCGCCAGGGCGATGAACCCCCGTCCGGCCACCATGCCCGTGTTGTACAGGTTGAGGGTGCCGATCGACAGGTAGGCGCCCGCCAGGCCGGAGAGGGCGCCCGAGATGAGCACCCCCTGCCACTTGAGGCCGATCACCCCCACGCCCAGGCTGTCGGCGGCGTGGGGGTTCTCGCCCACGGATCGCAGGCGAAGCCCCCACCGGGTGCGGAAGAGGGCGAACTGCGCCGCCACCAAGAGGGCGAGGAAGATGTAGAACACGGCGATCTGGCCGCTGAGCACCTGGCCCAGGAAGGGGACCGCGTCCAGGCCGGGGATGCGCCATAGCGGCAGCTGGGGGGTGGTGACCGGGGTGCCGTTCTGGCCGTAGAGGGCGACGAGGAGAAAGCCGGTGAGGCCGCCGGCGCTCGTCAGGCCCGTGAACAGGACGTTCACGGCCATGCCGGTGACGATCTGGTCCGCCCGCAGGTGCAAACTCGCCCAGCCCAGGAGGACGGCCGCCAGGGCGCCCGCCGCCGTGCCCGCCGCCGCCCCCAGCCAGGCGTCGCGGGTGGCCGCGGCCACGACCACGGCGATGAGCGCCCCCACCTCCATGAGTCCCTCCATGGCGATGTTCACCACCCCGCCGCGCTCGGAGAAGGTGGCGCCGATGGCGGCCAGGGCGATGGGGACGGTGAGGGTGAGGGTGCTGGCCCACAGCACGGGGTTGGCGAAGAATCCCATCACGAGGCCACCTCCGCGGCCGCCGGCTGCGCCGTCGCCCCGCCGCCGCGGCGGCGTCCCAGCATCCAGGCGACGATGCGGTCGGCGGCGATGAAGAAGATGATGAGGCCCTCTATCACGTCCAGGATGGCAGGGCTGACGCCGGTGGTGGCCTGCATGGCGGAACCGCCGTTGGCCAGGGTGCCGAACAGGAGCGAGGCCAACAGCACGCCGTAGGGGTTGTTGCGCGCCATGAGGGCGACCACGAACGCGGTGAAGCCGTAGTTGTCGGTGAAGCCGTCGAACAGGGCGTGGTAGTTGCCCAGGATCTGCACGCCGCCGCCCAGGCCGCCCAGGGCGCCGGAGACGGTCATGGCCAGCACCGTCAGAGGCGCCACGGCCACGCCGGCGTAGCGGGCGGCGCGCGGGTTGTGCCCCATCATGCGCAGGCCGAAGCCCGTGGTGGTGCGGTAGAGGAAGAACGAGACGGCCACGGCGAGGACGGGGGCGAGGACCAGGCCCCAGCTCAGCTGGGTGCCGGGAAGGAGCAGGGGGAGGACGGCGGTTTGCGCGATGGGGGCGGACTGGTTCTCGTAGATGGAGACGGACATGGGGCCCTGCTCCAGGAGGTAGTGGCCGAAGTAGACGGTGGCGTAGCTGAGCATGAGGGTGCTGACCACCTCGTTCACGTTCAGGTACGCCTTGAGCACCCCGGGCACCAGGCCGAGCACGGCCCCCGCCCCCATGGCCGCGAGGAGGGCGAGGGGGATATGGGCGGCCGGCGCCAGGTGCGGCAAAGCGATGCCCACCGCGGCGGCGGCGATGCAGCCGATGACGTACTGCGCCTCGCCGCCGATGTTCACCAGCCCCGCCTGGAAGGTGAGGGCCACACCCACGCCCACGAGCATGAGGGGGAGCGAGTCGACCAGGGTGGTGGCCAGGGCGTAGGTACCCCCGAAGGCGCCGGACAACAGGGCGGCATAGGCGGTCAGGGGGTTGGTGCCGCTGGCCGCCAGCACCCCCGTGCCCACCACCAGCGCGAGGAGGATGGCCCCCACCGTGTGCACCCAGCCGGCCTCGTGCCAGGCGGGGCGCACCACCGCCGCCTGGGCCGGGGCCGAAGCGCCGTCAACCGACATCGTGCCCGCCTCCCGCGCCCTCCGCCCCGGCGTCGCCGGCATCCGCCCCCAGCATGAGGCGGCCGATCTCCTCCTTGGTCGTGTCGGCCGTCGTCCGCCAGGCGACGATTCGGCCGCGCACGAGCACGGCGATG
Organism: Bacillota bacterium; assembly: GCA_023512375.1. Taxonomy (GTDB): domain Bacteria; phylum Bacillota; class Sulfobacillia; order JAJZYS01; family JAILZS01; genus JAILZS01. The sequence goes on from JAILZS010000019.1 coordinate 23,021, forward strand.
CGGTCGGCGAGGGCGAAGATCTCGTCCAGGTCGAGGGAGATGAGGAGGACCGCGCCGCCCGCCGCCCGGCGTTCGAGCAGGCGGCGGTGGACGAAGTCCGTGGCCAGGATGTCCAGGCCGCGCGTGGGCTGGGCGGCCACGACCGCCACCGGGTCGCCGGCCATCTCCCGCGCCACGATCACCTTCTGCTGGTTGCCGCCGCTCAGCGTGGCGGCGAGGGCGCCGGGGTTGGGGGGACGCACGTCGTACTCCCGCACCAGGCGGGCGGCGCGCTCGCGGATGGCGCCCCAGTCAAGGAGCCCGGCGCGCGACAGGGGGGGACGGCGGTAGTGGCGTAGGGCGATGTTCTCCGCCACGGTGAACGCCAGCACGAGACCCTCCGCCTGCCGGTCGGCCGGGATGACCGCCAGACCGGCGCGCAAGCGCTCGTCCACGCCCAGGCGGGTGACGTCGCGCCCGCCGATCCACAGGTGCCCGGACCGTACGGGCAGGGTGCCGGCGAGGGCGGCGGCCAGTTCGCTCTGGCCGTTCCCCTCCACGGCGGCGATGCCCACGATCTCCCCCCGCCGGACCTCCAGGTCGACGCCCTTCAGGCCGGGCGAGCCGGGGTCCGCCTGGGCCGTCAGTCCTTGGGCGACGATGCCGGGGCCGCCGTCCACGCGGCTGCGCGCGGCCGCCGGCGGCGGCAGGTCGAAGCCGATCATCTCCCGCGCCAGCTCGGCCGGCGAGGTCTCCCCCGCTTGCCGGCCCGCCACCACCACCCGCCCGCGCCGCATGACCGTGACGCGGTCGGCCACGGCCATCACCTCGTCGAGCTTGTGGGTGACGAACAGGATGCCGATACCGCGGGCGGCGAAGCCGCGCATGGCCTCGAACAGCTCGTTCGCCTCGCCCACCGTGAGGGCGGCGGTGGGTTCGTCCAGGATGAGGATACGCGCGTCGCGGTAGAAGGCCTTGAGGATTTCCACCCGCTGGCGCAGGCCCACCGGAAGGTCGGCCACCCGCGCCCGGGGATCGACCGGCAGCCCGTATCGGGCGGCGAGGGCGGCCACCCGCTCCTCCGCCGCCTGGCGGCGGAAGACCGCACCGCCCGGCTCCTGGCCCAGGACGATGTTCTCCGCCACCGTGAAGGCGGGGATCAGGAGGAAATGCTGGTGCACCATGCCTACGCCGGCGGCGATGGCGTCGCGGGCCGAACGCGGGGCGTAGGGGCGGCCGAAGAGCGACATGCGGCCGCCGTCCGGGGCGTAGCGCCCGTAGACGATCTCCATGAGGGTGGACTTTCCGGCACCGTTCTCGCCCAGCACGGCGTGGATCTCCCCCGGCCTCAGGTCGAGGTGCACGCCGTCGTTCGCCACCACCCCCGGAAAGCGCTTGACGAGCCCCTCCACGCGCAGGGCGATCTCGTCGGCGCGCGCTTGGGCGCCCTCCGGTCGGGCCATGCGGTAGCCCCCTTTCGTGACAAGCGGCGGCGCGCCATGGGGCGCGCCGCCGCAGGCGGGGCCGGTTAAGCCCCCGCGGCTGAACGGCACCTGGATGGTGCCCGTATCCACTGCCGCGCGCCGCCGGTTCACCGTGGGCATGATGGCGGCTGGCACGCCCTTCATGGGAGGCGCCATGCCCACCCCGTTCATGTTCAGGGTGAACGTCTTCAGGCCGCCGTGCCAGGTGCCGTGCAGGGCGGAGTAGATCTCGTCGTATACGGCCACGTCGACGCGCTTGAGGGCGCTGGTGATGACGTTCTTGGGGGCGAGGTAGGCCTGGTCGGCGTCGACGCCCAGGCTGTAGAAGCCGTGCGTCTTGGCGGCCGTGATCACGCCCAGGCCGGTGTCGCCGGCCACCGGGAAGATGATGCTGGCGCCCTTGCCATGCTCCGCCAGGGCCGCCTGCTCGCCGCCCGTGACGTCGGTGAAGCTACCCGTGTAGGTGAGCAGGAAGGTGGCCTTGGGGTCGGCGTAGCGCGCCCCCGCCTCGAACCCGGCGATGTAGGTGTCGACGGGCGGGATGTTCATGCCGCCGACGATGCCCAGCACGTGGTTGTGGACCAGGCCCTTCCAGTGCAGGTGCGTGTCGGCCTCCAGGTAGCCGCACAGGGCGCCGGCCAGGAACGCGCCCTGGTTGGCGTCGAAGATCACGGACGAAACGTTCGGGTAGGCGCTGAGGGGCGAGACCTCCGAGTCGATGAGGACGAACTTCGTCTTGGGGAACTCCTTGGCCACCTGCTGGATGGCGCTCGTCTCCTGAAAGCTGATGCCGATGACCAGGTTGTACCCCTGGCGCGCGTAGTTGGTGAGGTCGGGCACGTAGTCGCCCTGCCCCTGCGTGAGCACGTAGGAGCCCTGGACGTGGAGCTGCTTCTCCGCGCGCATCAGGCCGACGTACGAAAGGTAGATGAACCCGTGGTCGTTGAGCACGGGGCCGGACTCCACGATGCCGACCTTGAACGTCGAGGCGGCGGCGCGATGATGCAGGGGCGCCGCCGAGGCGGCCATCGAGGTACCCGCGCTCACAGCAACGGCGAGACCCACCGCCCAAAGCCCGCGCAGGCGCATGCGCACGAACATTCCTCCTCGCATCCGGAAAACGTTCGAGGTTTCTCCACCGCGTGCACGAAGGCGGGAAATACGGCACTCGACGGCAAACCTCCTGCCGAAGGGCGAAGTCGGGGTTGAAGGAGCGGTGGGGAGATGGGCTACTGGCTGGACGTGGATACCGGCATCGACGACGCCGTCGCCCTGTTGGCGGCGGCGGGTGCCATCCCGGCCGGCGGGTGGGCGTGGGTGAGCGCCGTGGCCGGCAACGTGGGCCTGGACGCGGTGGTGGACAACACGCTTCGCGTCCTGGCCGCGGCCGGTCGGGAGGAGGTGCCCGTCTTCCGCGGCGCCGACCGGCCCCTGGTGCGCGGGCGCGTGGACGCCGCCTACGCGCACGGGGAGAGCGGACTGGGCGGCGTCGTCCTGCCGCCGCCCCGCCGCGCCCCCGAGGGCGATCTCCTGGCCCTGGCCGCGCGCCTGGCCCAGGTGCCGGACGGCTCGCTCACCCTGGTGGCCACCGGCCCGCTCACCAACGTCGCCCTCCTGTGCCGCCTGGCGCCCGACCTCATGCGGCGCAAGGTGGCGCGGACGGTTTGGATGGGAGGTGGGCGGGGGCGGGGCAACGTGACGGCGGCGGCGGAGTTCAACGCCTACGCCGACCCCGAGGCGGCCGCCGTCGTCCTCGAGGCCCTGGCGCCGGTGGCCGTGGTCGACCTCGTGACCACCCACGCCGCCCACCTCACGCCGGACGAGGTGCGCGACCTGGCAAGGGCGGGCAGCCGCGGCGCTCTGGCGCGCGCCCTGCTCGAAGACCCCGCCTACGGCGGAGCGCGCGCCGACGGCGTCGTGGTGCACGACGCCGTCGCCCTCCTGGCGGCCGTTCGCCCCGGCGAGATGTTCGACCTCCGCCCCGCCCCCGTGGAGGTCGACCTGAGCCGCGGCCCCAGCTACGGCGCCACTCTGGTGGGGCCGAAGGCAAACGGCCCGCAGGCACTGTGGCCCACCGCGCCGGATCGGGCGCGCTTCGCCGCCATGCTGGCGGCAGCGCTCGCCTGACGGCCGGCGTCCTGCCGCCACGTCCCCGTCAGCGGGCTACGCCTCCTCGAGGCCGAAGTAGGCGCGCCGCACGGCGTCGTCGCGCCGGAGGTCGGCGACCTTGCCTTGCCCGCGCACCCTACCGCCCTCCAGGATGTAGGCGCGGTCGGCGAGGTCCAAGAAGCGTACGTTCTGCTCTGCCACCAGGAGGCCCAACCCCTGCTCGCGCAGGCGGGCCAGGATCTCGAACACCGCCCCCACCATGCGGGGCGACAGCCCGGCCGAGGGTTCGTCCATCACCATCAGGCGCGGCCGCCCCATGAGGGCCTTGGCCACGCCCAACATCTTGCGCTGGCCGCCGCTCAGGCTGCGGCCCAGGGCGCGGCGCCGGCCCGCCAGGTCGGGGAAGAGGGCGAGCACCTCCGCCATGCGCGCCGCCACCTGCGCGCGCGGCAAGGCGAAGGCGCCGATCTCCAGGTTCTCGTCCACGGTCAGGTCGGGGAAGACACCGGTCTCCGACATGTACGCCAGCCCGCGGCGGACGCGGGCGTCGGGCGGAAGGCCGCCCAGCGCCTCGCCGTCGAACGACACCTCGCCCGCCAGCGTCGGCACAAGGCCGAGGATGGCGCGTAGGAGCGTGGTCTTGCCGGCGCCGTTCGCCCCCAACAGGGCGACGCTCTCCCCCGCCCCCACCTCCAGGTCGACCGCCCACAACACCTGCAGCGGGCCGTAAGCCGCCGACAGGCCGTGCACGGTGAGAAGGGCCACGCTCCTCAGCCTCCCAGGAAGACCTGCACCACCTGCGGGTCGCGCGCCGCCGCCGTGAGGTCACCCTCGAAGATGGCGCGGCCGGCGTTCATGACCACCACCCGGTCGGTGAGCGAGGCCAGGAAGTTCATGAGGTGTTCCACCACCACGAGCGCCACGCCGCGCTGGGCCAAAGCCGCCAGGCGGGCGCGCACCGTCTCCAGGTCGGCCGGCCCCAGGCCGGCGCCCAGCTCGTCCACCAGGAGCAGGCGCGGCCGGGCAGCCAGGGCGCGGGCCAGGTCGAGCATCTTCTGCTGCGCGCTGTTGAGACTCCCGGCCGGCCGGTCGGCCTCGCCCTCGAGGCCGACGAACGCCAGCACCTCATCCACGTCGGCCTCGGCGTGCCCGCGACCGCCGTAGTGGGCGGCCACCTCGACGTTCTGGCGCACCGTGAGTCCGACGAACGGCCTGGGCACCTGGTAGGTGCGGTTGACCCCCAGGCGCGCGAGCTGGTGCGCGGCCAGCCCCGACGCGCTGCGCCCGCCCACCTGCACGCTGCCGCCGTCGGGGCGGATGAGGCCGGAGATGACGTTGATGGCCGTGGTCTTGCCGCTTCCGTTCGGGCCCACCAGCCCCAGCACCTCGCCCTCGCCCACGGCCAGGCTGAGGCCGTCCAGGGCGGGGAAGCCGCTGAACCGCTTCACCAGGTCGCGCACCTGGAGGATGGCCTCACGGGACACGGATCCCCCTCCTCCGCAACAACGACACGAGCCCTTCGGGCAGGAACAGGACGAGGACGACGATGAGCAGGCCGTAGATGAACTGGAAGTACTGCGGGGTGGAGATGCCGATGGCGTCGTACAGGCCGTACAGCGCGAGGGTACCGAACAGGGGCCCGAGGATGGTGGCCGGACCGCCGAACAGGACGAAGACGATGGCGAACACGGTGAAGCTGAGGTCGAACACGGTGTCGGGGTAGAAGACGGACACGTGCCACGCGTACACCCCCCCCGCCAGCCCGGCCATGAGGGCGCTCAGGAGCCAGGCCAGGGCGCGGCTGCGCACGACGTCGACGCCGGCCGTGGCGGCGCTGGCGGGGTCGTCGCGTATGGCCTGCAGGGCCAGCCCGAAGCGAGAGGTGCGCAGATAGATGAGGATGGCGAGAGTGAGGGCGAGCACGCCCACCATGGCCCCGTAGCTGACCGGGCCGTCGTACACCGCCTGCAGGCTGAGCCCGTACGGCCCGTTGGTGATCGGCACCAGGGCGGGGTTGGACACGAGCTGGTACATGGCCTCCGCCGCCGCCAGGCTGGCGATGGCGAAGTAGGCGCCCGACAGGCGCAAAAGCGGCATGAGGAGGAGCGCCAGGAGGGCGGCGGCGACCGCCCCGGCCAGCATGGCAAGCGGCCATGCCAGGTGCAGCCGCAACAGCGCGAGCGAGGCGGCGTACGCGCCGGTGCCGAAGAACCCCACGTACCCGAACGGCAGGTAGCCGGTGAAGCCGAAGATCACGTTGATGCCCTGCGCCAGAACCAGGAAGGTCATCATGGCGAAGAGGAGGGCGCCGTTGGGATAGATTCGGGGCGCGACGGCGAACACCGCGACGGCCGGCAGGAGGATGGTCAGGCCGTGACGCACCGCCGCCGGCGCTCCGCCTGCCCTGCGTGCCGCGGCGGGGGACGGCGCGGCCTCGGGGGTGGCCGGGGGGATGTCAGACATGGCGCGCCTCTCGGGCCAGAAGGCCGCTGGGCTTCACGAGGAGGATGAGGAGCAGGAGCACGTACGGCACCATGGCCGACCAGGAGGACAGGTAGGTCTGCATGAGCGTGAGCGAGAGGCCGTACACCAGCCCGCCCAGGATGGTCCCCAGGGGGTTGCCGAGGGAGCCGATGATCACGATGGCGAAGGCGGCGGTGGTGATGTCCACCCCCATGTTGGGGTCGATGGAGCCGAGCATGAACGGGCTGAGCACGCCGGCCGCGGCCGCCAGGGCGAGGCCGATGCCGAAGGCGAGGGCGCTCAGGCGGTGGACGCGGATGCCGCTGGTGAGCGCCTCCTCGCGGTTGGACATGATGGCTCGCGTCGCGTACCCGAGGCGCGTCCGGTACAGGTAGACGTAGACGGCGGCGATCGCCGCCAGGCTGACGAGGGCGCTCACCGCCCAGGCGGCGGGGAAGGTCTGGCCGAACAGGGAGACCGGCTGGGTGCCGAACACCGGGGCGAAGATCGAGCGCTGGGTGTTGCCGAAGGCGATGATCGCCACCGCTTCGATCACCTGGGAGACGCCGAAGAAGAGGACGAAGGAGAGCATCTCGGGGTCGCGCGAGCGCAACAGGCGGGGCACCAGGAGGTGGTAGAGGGGAAAGCCGAGGAGGATGAACGCCGCCACCTCGAGCAAGAGCGCCCACAGGGGGTGGAGGCCGAGGAGCGTGAACGCCCAATAGGCGCCGAACGCACCGAGCATGAGAAAGTCGCCGTGCGCCAGGTTGACGATCCGCATCACCCCGAACACGAGGTTGAGGCCCAGCCCGACCAGGGCGTAGAACAGCCCGAACATGAGGCCGGCCAGGAGGGAATACACGAGCAGCGCCACTGCGCTCCCTCCCCGCGATTCGTTCTCACCGCCGCAGCCGGCACGTAGGTCGGCCCGAGCGGGAGCGGAAAGTCCCCGGCGGGCGAGCCGCCGGTCCAGAGGGGCGTCCCGGTGCCGGGCACCGGGACGCGGCATGGGCGCCTCAGGGGGCAGGGTAGACCGGGGCGTGCTGGGCGTGGTCGGCCGGGTACACGGGCAAGAGGCGCACGCCGTGCGCGGTGGGGAAGAACTGGGCGATGTACATCGGCTCGCCCACCTGCGCCCCCGCGGCGTTGATCTGGAACGGGCCCTCGAGCGTGGTCATGTGCCCGGACAGCGCCTGCACGGCATGCCGCAGGGCCAGCTGGTCGAGGCTGGGGGAGGTGGCCAACGCCTCTTGAATGACCAGCCCCGTGTTGTAGCCGGCGATGGTCTGGAAGTTCAGCGTGCCGCCCGGCATGACCTTGGGGAACTCCTTGAGGAAGGCCGACACCCCAAGCCCCACCGTCACCTTGTTGTAGGCGACCAGGGGCGGGGCGGCGTACGTGTACGTGTAGGCGAGCGCGGCCGGCCCCGCGTCCTTGAGAAGGAGCGCGGTCTCCAGGCCGGGGTAGATGGTGAACACGAGCGGGAACTTGAGCCCGCTCTGGCTCAGGTTCTGGAACCAGGCGATGTCGTTGTTGTCGTAGCCGAACTCGATCACCGCCTGGGGGTTCTGGGCGGCGAGGGTGTGCAAGAGCGTGGCGTAGTCGGTGGTCGTGGTCGGCACCGAGGTGTCCGCCACCGGGTGGACGCCCCCGGCCGCGAGCAGCCGGACCAGGGTCTGGGCTTGGGACTGGTCGAAGTCGTTGGCCGCGTACACCACGGCCACGCGGCGTACGTGGCGGGAGAGGAGGAACTGCGCCAACGGTGTCGGCCACAGGGCCGAGGTGCGGATGGAGGTGTCCACCATGTACGGGTTTTTGGGCGAGAACAGCGAGATGCCGCTGGCCGTCTGGTCGAACAGGAGCATGTGGTGTTCGGCGGCGATCGGGATGGCCACCGAGGTGAGGACGGAGCCGAAGTCCGCCACCAGGATGTTCACGTGGTCGCTGGTGATGAGCTGCCCGTACAGGGTCGTGGCCGTGCTCGTGGAGCTCTGGTCGTCGTACGACTTGAGCACGACCGGGATTTTCTTGCCGTAGGCCTTCACGTACACGCCGCCGGAGGCGTCGACGGTCTTCACCCAGAACGTGAGACCCGCGTACTCCGGCATCGAGGAGTTGGCGAACGAGCCGCTCCCCGCGTACAGGGTGCCGATGACGATCTCCTTGGGCGCCACCTGGGTGCCCGCGGCCCAAACGCCCGACCCGGCGGTCAGCACCGCCGCGGCCGCCCACGCGCCGAGCACGGCGGCGACGGCGGCCAGCGGACGCGAACCGCGCCCTGCGCTCATGCCATGTCTACCCCCTTCGGACAGCGCTTCGCGTGCGGAACGGTCTGCCCGGGGGTCAGGGAGCGGGGTAGACGGCCTTGCCGGTGGCGACGTCGGCCGGGAAGACGACGACGGGCCGCACCGAGCCGTGGTAGGGCTGGAATTGGGCGACGGGCAGCGTCTCCCCCACCTGTGCCCCCGAGGCGTTGACGGCGAATCGGCCATCGAGTGTGAACAGGTGGCCGGAGAAGCTCTGCACCGCGCGCCGCAAGGCGAGTTGGGAGAGGCTGGGCGCTGTGGCCAGGGCCTTCTGGATCACGAGCCCGGCGTTGTAACCTGCCACGGTGAGGAAGTCCGCCTGCTGCCCCTCTGCCTTCCGATAGGCGGCCAGGAAGGAGGAGATGCCAGGACCGAAGTTCACGTGGTTGTACGCGACGAGAGGCGGCGTGGGGTACGTGTAGGTGTACTCGATGCCCTGGGAGCCCACGTTCTTCAGGAACAGGGCGTACTCCTGCCCGGGGAAGACCGTGAACACCATCGGGAAGTGCTCGCCGCTTGCCGCCAGGTTCTGCAGGAACGGGATGTCGTTCGTGTCGTAGCCGAACTCGCATACGGCATCGGGCTGGGTGGCGGCGATGTTGTGGATGAGCACCGTGTAGTTGTTCGTGGTTGTCGGTACCGCGTTGTCGTACACGGGTTGGATGTGCGCTGCCTTGAGGTCGGCGGTCAACGTGGCGGCCTGAGACTGGTCGAAGTCGTTGGCGTCGTACAGGATGGCCACGCGGTGGATCTTGTGGCTGATGAGGAATCGGGCCAACGAGTCGGGCCAGATGGCCGAGCTGGGCAGGGACGTGAGGACGATGTACGGGCTTGGGGTCTTGAAGAAGCTCGCGCCCGTGCCCGTCACATCGAACAGAAGCATCTTGTGCTCGGCGGCCACCGGGATGCCGACCGAGGTGAGGACGGAGCCGAAGTCGGCCACCAGGATGTCCACGTGGTTTTCGGTGATGAGTTGGTCGTACAGGGTGGTGGCGGTAGAGGTCGAGCTTTCGTCGTTGTAGGCCACCAGGTGCACGGGCAACTTGTGGCCGACGGCGCGCACGTACACGCCGCCGGTCTTGTCGACCGACGAGGCCCAGAACTTGAGCCCGGAGTACTGGGCGAGGGAGGAGGTGGCGAACGAGCCGCTGCCGGCGTACAGGGTGCCGATGGTGATCGCCTTGAGGGCGGCGGAGGCTTCGTGCGCTCGGGCATAGGTGGCGGGCGCCGCGGCGGAGAGCGCCGCGCTGCCCGCGAGGAGGACGGAGGCGACGACGGCCGTAGGACGCTTCCAGCTTCGCACGGACATCGCTCCCTTGTCGCAATTGCCTGGCGACCTTGCCCGCGTGGGCCACGCTGGCGAGTCGGGTAGGTGGCTTTGGCGACGAAGAGGGTTCGACGGTGGCGCGAAGGCAAAGGCCCCAGACCGGGTATCGCCCGACCGGGGCCAAGCGTCAAGGGTCGGCCGTTCCCCTCTCCCCTGGGCCCATCGTTCCGCCGGCCGGCGCCCGCCCAGACGGCGCTGGCGAGAGCCAGCCCTTCGCCTCCGCCACCTGCACGGCCTCGGTCCGGTTGCGCACCCCGAGCTTCTGGATGGCGCTGGAGAGGTGGTTGCGCACCGTCCCCTCCGACAAGTGGAGGGATCGCGCCAGGTCGGCGATCGAGGCGCCGCCGGCGGCCGCCTTGAGCACCTCGCATTCACGCGCCGTGAGGGGGGAGAGCCCCTCGCTCAGGGCCTGGGCGGCGAGCGCGGGGTCGACGACCACGCCTCCCGCCGCCACGCGGCGGATGGCGGCGGCGAGGTCCGAGGCGGGGGCGTCCTTGAGCAGAAAGCCGGTGGCGCCGGCGGCCATGGCCCGCTGCAGGTAACCGGGCCGACCGAAGGTGGTGAGGATGATCGCGCGACACCCGGGGAGCTCGGCGTGCACCTTCGTCGCCGCCTGAAGGCCGTCCAGGCCTGGCATCTCGATGTCGAGAAGGACGATATCCGCCTGCCGCTCCCGCGCCAGGGAGACGACGTCGTCGCCCCGCCCGGTCTCCCCCACCACCTCGAGGTCCGGCTCCATGGAAAGAAGCGCCGCCAGGGCGCCGCGCACCATGGCCTGGTCCTCCGCCAGCACGACGCGGATCACGGTCCCGTCGCCTCCCGCTCCGTCCCGCCCCCGACCGCCGGTTTCCCCGCCGTCCCGGCCGGGACCGTGACGGCGAGGCGGAAGCCGCCGCTTGCCGTCGGCCCCGCTTCCACGTTGCCGCCGACGCTTCGCGCCCGCTCCCGTAGGCCTACGAGGCCGTGGCCTGCGGTCTCGGGAGCGGGAGGCCCAAGCGCGGGCCCGTCGTCCACCACCTCGAGCACCGCCTGGCCGCCTTCGCCCAGCGCAAGGCGCACGTCCACGGCAGTGGCTCGGCTGTGGCGGAGGATGTTCGTCGCCGCCTCGCGCACCCCCCACGCCAGGACCGCCTCGGCGGGAGGGGAGAGGGGCGGCGACTCGTCCACGACCGTCACCCGCGCCCCGGCCGACTCGAGGGCGAGGCGGAGGCCGGCCAGTTCGGCCTTCAGGCGCGGCTGGTGGTAGGCCGCCACGGCGTCGCGCACGCCCTGGAGGGCGGCGCGCGCCAACGACTCGATCTCCCGTACCTCGGCCGCCACGCGGCCGGCGCGACCGTCGGCCTCGGCCAAGCGGGCGGCCAGCTCGCTCTTGAGCACGATGACCGCCAACTGGTGGCCCAACAGGTCGTGGAGGTCGCGGGCGATGCGCAGACGCTCCTCGCTCACCGCCAGGCGGGCGGCCGCGTCGCGCCCACGCCTGAGTTCGGCGTTGGCCTGCACCAGCCGGGACATGCCCGCCACCATGCCGCCGATGGCCAGGATCTCCGAGACGAGAAACGCCGTTCCCATGACGCCGGGGCCGAACGCCTCGGTACCCACGCGCCAGGCCACCGCGAGGGCAAGGGCGAGCGTGCCCAGGATGGCGAGCCAGGCGTGGCGCATGGGCCGCATCGTCCCCGCCGCCGCGGATACGTAGATGTACATCCCGAGCCAGTTGGCGCCGGGAAGGAGGACGACGGCCGTCGCCAGGGCGGCGAGGGCGGCCAGAGACGGCCACCCCACGCCTTCGCCCGCCTCGTCCACCGCTGGGCGCGGGCCGGCCATCCGGTAGGCGTACAGGGCGACGAACGCGGTAGCAAGTCCCAGCTCGAGCACCTTCATGCCGTAGGCCTCGCGGCCGCCGATGAGCTGCGACACCGGGTAGACGAGGTAGAGCAGCCACATGAGCGTGAAGGCGCGCCACAGGATCTCGGCCACCAGCCGTCCGCCCCTCGGTCGGGCCGCGGCGCCGTCCATGGCCTTCACCTCCGACCTCGGGTCGCTTGGCCGCCGTTCAGCCCCGCCGCCGGTACAGGTGGGCGGCCAGGGCCCCGAAGGCGGCCGCGTACAGGGCGAGCACGCCGACGTCGCCCAGGGGGACCGGTCTTCCGGCCACGAGGCGCCAGGCCATGTCGGCGATGTGGAAGGACGGCAGGAGGTGGGCGACGGTGGTGAACCAAGGGGGAAGGAGGGAGAGCGGCACCCACAGACCGCCGAGGAAGCCGCTCGCGAGGTAGGCGATGAGGGCGCCGTAGCCCACGGTGGAGGCGTCGAGCAGGTAGGCGAGTGCCAGGCCGATCGCAGCATAGGAGGCGGAGCCGAGCCAGACGGCGGCGACGCCCTCCGCCACGGCGGGCGAGGGCGCGATGCGGTTGACGGCCAGGGCGGCGACGGCGATCAGGCACACCGCGGCCAGGCTGGCCACCATGGCCACGGCCAGCTGCCCGGCCACGTACGCCCAGGGGGGGAGGGGCGTCAGCCGCAACTGGCGCACCCACCCCGCCTCCCGATCCAGGGCCGTCTGCGTGCCGGCGCTGTTGAGCGTGGTGCCGACAGCTCCGAACGTGGCCATGGCCACCATGAGGACGAGGCTGAAGGCGACGCCGCCGACGCGGTCGCGCCCGTACATCGCGTTGTACAGGAGGTAGAACCCGAGCGGCAGGCCGAGCGCGAACACGAGATAGCGCACGTTGTGCACAAGGCGCCGAAGGCCGAACCCCGTGCTACTCGCCAGATACGGCAACGCCGTCACCGCTTTCCTTCGCCACGAGCGCGTGGAAGACCTCGTCCAGGCTCCCCTCCGCCGTCCGGAAGTCGTACAGCCCCAGGTCGAGGGAGATCAGCGCGCGCAAGGCGCCGTCGCTGTCGTCGGTCGCCACCTCGAAGCCCGATGCGCACGGCACCACGGCCAGCCCCGTACGGCGCGACAAGAGCTGCGCCGTCACCCCCGGCGGGGCGGCGAACCGCACGCGGCGCCGGGCCAGGCGCGCCTTCAGGGCGCCGGGCGTGTCGACCGCGACGACGCGGCCGCCCGCGAGCAGGACGATTCGATCCGCGTGGCGATCCGCCTCCGACAGGTCGTGGGTGGTGAACACGACCGTGCGCTCGCGGGCGGCCGCGGCGTGCTCGCGCACGATGCGCCACAGGTCGGCGCGGCCCTCGATGTCCATGCCCTCGGTGGGCTCGTCGAGGAACAGGAAGGGCGCGTTCGACACGACGGCCATGGCGAACTGCACGCGCCGTCGCTGCCCGCCCGACAGGCGGTCGACGGGGCGGCGCAGGAGATCGGCCACGCCGGTGAGCGCCGCCGCCCGCTCGACGGACAGCGGGGCAGGGTAGAGGCGGGCGGCGAACCGCAGCACGTCGAGCACCGACGCGAACTGCGGCAACGTGGCGCCCTGCAGCATGCCCGCCACCCGACCCGCCCGCGCCGCCGCCCGGGGCGTCGTGCCGTAGATCGAGACCGTGCCGCGATGCGGCGCCAGAAGGCCGAGCATGCAGGCGATGAGGGTGGACTTGCCGGCGCCGTTGGGGCCGAGCACGGCCAACGACTCCCCGGCGCGCACCTCCAGGTCGACGCCGGTGAGGGCCCAGCGCGGGCCGTAGCGGTAACCGAGATCCTGCACCCGCGCCGCCTCTTCCGGGGACTCCGCCATCCGATCGCCTCCTTGGCGGGGCTTCGCCCGCCCGCGCCGAGGCCAAGGGTACGGTGCGCGCGCCCGCGCGGCCACTGAGGATCCTCCCGTTTCGGGCATGACAGACGTCATACCCGGACGCTCGTCAGGCGTCGCGCCAGCGCCTTAACAGCTGCTTCACCATGATGGCCGTGGCGCCCCACAGGCGCCCCTCGGGGAGGGGGAAGACCGGCCAGACGCCCTGGCGCCGGCTGCCGGGCGGTCGGCGCTCCCAGGCAGCCGCCTCCCGGAGCTGGCGCAGGCTGGACAGGAAGAGGCGCACCACCTCTCCCCGCTGGGGACGGAGGAGGGCGGGATCCGCGCCGGGCCGCACCCGCGCCACCACCGGCTGGACGGCGAAGCCGCTCACGGGGATGGCGAGCGGGGGGAGGAATCCCATCACCTCCAGCCAGCCGGGGTCGAGACCCACCTCCTCCTGGGCCTCCCGCAGGGCGCAGGCCGCGAGGTCGGCGTCGTGCCCCTCGCGCGCCCCGCCGGGGAAGGCCAGCTGGCCGGCGTGGGTGGTCGCGCCGGGACTGCGCTCGATGAACAGGAGACGCCAGTCGCCGCCGTCGCCCTGTCCGCGCGCGGGCGGCCAGAGGGAGACCAGCACGGCCGCCGGCCGCCCCTCGGGCAGGGGGCGGGGGGCCGGCAGGAGATCGAGCCGGGGCAGGGGCGGGGCGGACACGGCGCACCTCCCGGGGGACCGCATATCCCCCGGGTTCGGCGTCACCTCCGTCCTCCCCCTCCCGACCGCCTATGCGCCTCGCTCCATGGGCACGAACCAGGTCGGCCGCTCTCGGGCCAAAAAGCGCTTGGTCACGAAGTTCAGGGCCCGGCGGGCGGCATGGAAGGAGGCCGCCAGCTTCTCCAGGTCGCGCGCCCACTCGGGCGCGCCTTCCTCGTAATGGGCGGCTGCGGTGCGGTACAGGCCCTGCCCGCGCACCTCCCATTCCTCCAGGTCCTTGCCCAGGCGGTCGACCAGGTGGTCGGGGTAGACGCCGGCCAGGAACAGGTAGGCGTCGGCCATGCGGCGCAGGAGGTCCGCCGCCACCTCGCCGTGCGCGTACGGAAGCGCCTGGCGCAACGAGTCGGGGTCGAGCTCGCTCATGCGCAGGCGCCGCAGGCGGCCGCGCTCGTACACCGCCAGGGCGCGCGGATGCAGGCGCGTGAAGGCGGTAAGCACGCGCTCGAGCTCGCGCCGCAGGTGCTCGTCCGCCAGAGCGCCGCGCGCCACCTCGCCGTCCAGGACCGGCACCACCTCGCGTCGGCCGGTCCATTCCGGGATGGCCGTGCCGGGTCCGAGCTCCCTCCGGGCGGCGCGCAGGAAAAGGGCGAAGACCAGCCAGGGCGAGACGGTCCTCGCCTCCGCCGCCGGGCGCAGGTGCGCCAGGGCGTCGGGGTGGTCGAGCGCCTGGGCGAGGAGGTCCGGCTCTTGCCGCAGGCGGCGGCGTACCTCCTCCCGCTCGCGCCCTTCGGGCGCGAGGAGGGCGGCGAGGAAGTCCAGATCGGCATCCTGGGGATGCGGTACGAAGGCCATGGCGTGTTCCCCCCGCGTAGGTTCAACCATACTAGCGGGCGTGGGGGCGGGCGCCAACCGCGAGGGCGGCGGAGGGAACGGAGGGATGGACGCTGACGGCCATCTGACCGCGCTGACGGGCACAAGGCGGGGACGGAGGCCGGAAAACCGCCGCCGCGGCCGGGCGCGGGCAGGGAGCGGCGGCCCGAACGGAGAACCCAGCGCCGGCAAGGCCGGACGGAACGCGTGCGCCCACGCCCCGAGCGGGCGCGCGCGGCGGGGGGAACGGCGTGGAGGTCATCGCCCTCGTGGGCGCCAGCGGCACGGGCAAGAGCCACCGGGCCGCGCAGGTGGCGGCGGCGGTGGGGGCGGCGGCGATCGTGGACGACGGCCTCGTCATCGTCGCCGGCAACATCTTGGCCGGGCGCAGCGCCAAGCGGGAGGCGACGAAGATGGCGGCCGTACGGCGGGCCATCTTCCAGCGGGACGAGGACGCGGCGGCGGCTCGGGCGGCCCTGGCGGCGGCGGCGCCGGAGCGCGTTCTCGTCATCGGCACCTCGCGCTCCATGGTGGAGCGCATCGCCGCCCGACTGGGCCTGCCGCCGCCTGCCCACACCGTCGCCATCGAGGAGGTGGCGCGGCCGGAGGAGATCTCGGCCGCCCAGAACGTGCGCCGCACGGAGGGCAAGCACGTCATCCCCGCTCCCACCCTGCAGGTGAAGCGCGGCTTCTCCGGCTACCTCGTCGACCCGTTGCGCTTCCTCTTGCGTTCCAACCAGGGGCGGGCGCACGAGGTGGAGAAGTCGATCGTCCGCCCCACGTACAGCGCCCTGGGCCGGTTCAGCATCGACGACCGGGCGGTGGCGCAGGTGGCGGCGATCGCCGCCCGCCGGGCGGGGGCACAGCGGGCGGAGCGGGTGGGCGTCCGGGTGGAGGACGACGGCGTGTGGCTGTCGCTCGACATCGAGCTGCGCGACGCCCTCGACCTCATGGGGAGGATGGCGGCCGTGCAGCAGGCGGTGGCGGCGGAGGTGGAGCGCTGGACGGCGCTCAACGTCCTGCGCGTCGACCTCACCCTGCGCGCGGTCGAGGTGCCCCGCCGCGCCCTGCGGGTGCGGGGCCGTCGCCCCGTGCCGGCCACGGCGGCAGTCCGAGGCGGCGGCGCCGCGCCCACGCCCACAGCTGGGACCGGGTCGGCTGCGCAGCCTGTGCCCCCGGGCGGGTCACGGTGAAGGCGGCGGCGGCCATGGCCACGGCGACGGCGCTCTCGAGGTCGAGGCCGCGGTCCAGGCCGGCCGCCAGGGCGCCGAGGAAAGCGTCGCCCGCGCCCGTCGTGTCCACCGCCTGCACCGGCACCGCCGGCCGGGCGATCTCCGTCCCGGCCGCGGCGGCGGCCGCCCCGGCCGCGCCCAGGGTGACGACGGCCGTGCCCGGCCCCGCCCGAACCAGGCGCCGCGCCGCATCCAGGGCGGCCTCGAGGTCGGCGGGGGGCGCTCCCCCCAGGAGAGCGGCCGCCTCCGGCCCGTTCACCACCACCGCGTCCGCCGCCCCCAGGCGGTCCAGGGGGAGGTCGGCGACCGGCGACAGGTTGAGGAGGACGCGACAGCCGGCGGCGTGGGCCCGGTCGACGGCGTGGCGCACGGTGGCGAGCGGGATCTCCAGGTTGAGGAGTACGAGTCGGCTTGTCTCGAACAGGCGGCCCGGGGCGCTCTGGGCATCGACCGCCGCCGGTGTCAGGGTGGCGTTGGCGCCGGCCAGCACGCCGATCCGGTTCTCGCCCGAGGCCTCCACCCAGATGAGGGCCGTGCCGGTGGGCGCCTCGCGCGTCTCGGCCACGGCCGCTACATCGACGCCGGCGGTGGCCAGGGCGGCCTTGAGGAAGGCGCCGTCGGCGTCCTCACCCACCCGGGCGAGCATGGCCACGCGCGCGCCCATGCGGGCGGCGGCGGCGGCGGCGTTACCGCCCTTGCCGCCGGCGGCGAGGTCGACGGCCTGGAGGGGCACGGTCTCGCCCGGGCCGGGGACGCGCTCGACGCGGGCGATGCGATCGAGGTTCATGGAACCGACCACGAGGATCACGGATGACGTCCTCCCGTTCGATGCGGATGGCGGCGGGCGGGGCGGGGACGCAAGGGGGAAGGGGGACGGCATGGCGCGGGTTCTGGTGGTGGACGACGAGGAGGCGATTCGCGAACTCGTCGCCTATACCCTGGAGCGCGAGGGGTTCGAGGCCGACGCCGTGGCCGACGGCCGCGCCGCCTTGGAGCGGTTGGAGCGGCAGCCCTACGACCTGGTCCTTCTCGACCGCATGCTGCCCGGCATGCAGGGGACGGACGTGTTGCGCCGCATCCGCGCCCAGGGGCGGCTTCCGGTCATCCTCCTCACCGCCAAGGCGGGGGAGAACGACCGGGTCGAGGGCCTGGAGGCGGGCGCAGACGACTACGTGGGCAAGCCCTTCTCTCCCCGCGAGCTGGTGGCGCGCGTGCGCGCGGTGCTGCGGCGGGCCGGCGGCGGGCAAGGGGCGGCCGTCCTCCGGGTGGGCGACCTGGAGCTGGACCTCAAGGGCCACGGGGCGAGCGTGCGCGGCCGCCCCGTCCGCCTCACGGCCACGGAGTTCGCCCTCCTGCGCCATCTGGCGGAGCACGCGGGCCGCACCCTGAGCCGGGAGGACCTCATCCGGGGCGTGTGGGGGTACGATTTCGAGGGGGATGCGCGCACGATCGACGTGCACGTGCGCCACCTGCGGGAGAAGATCGAGGACGACCCGGCGCGCCCGCGCCGCATCGAGACGGTGCGCGGCGTGGGCTACCGCCTGCGGAGGGAGGGAAGGGCGTGACCTTCCGGCCGAGCTGGCTCGTGCCGGGCGCGGCGGCGGCGTTGGCGGCGTTGGCCGTCTCGGGTGCCGGCGCCGGCCTGTCGGCGGGTGCGGCGGCGGCCGCCGCGGCCGTGGTTGTGGGTCTCCTGGCGGAGCGGGGGATGGACGAGGGCCTGGCCGACCTGGAGCGCCTCCTCGCCGCCTGGGCGGAGGGCGACTACCGCGGCCGGTTGCGCTGGGCCCGGGCCGACGCCCTAGGCCGGGTGGCGGACGCGGCGAACGCGACGGCCCGCGCCCTGGGGGAGCGGCATGCCCAGGAGGAGATGGCCCGGGCTCGCCTGGCGGCCATGCTCTCGGCCCTGGACGTGGGCGTGGTGTATGTCACGGAGGCGCGCCGCGTGCTGGCCATGAACGCCGCGGCCGAGGTGCTCTTCGACGTGCACGAGGGCGAGGCCGTGGGCCGTTCCCTCCTGGAGGTGATCCCCGATCCCGAGCTCGACCGCCTGGCGGAGGAGGCGCTGACCCACGGCACCACGGCGAGCGCGGAGTTCGACCCGGGCCCGGGCGAGCAACGGGTGATGCGCTACCGCCTCGCCCCCATCCGCGACCCGCGCGGGCGGACGACGGGCCTGCTCATCGTCGCCTCCGACCTCACGCACGAACGCCGCCTGGAGCGGGTGCGCCAGGACTTCATCGAGAACGTGACGCACGAGCTGCAGACGCCGCTCACCTCCATCCGCGGCTTCGCCGAGACGCTGGCGGGGGAGGCGGGGGCGGACGGCGAACGGCGGCGGCGGTACTTGGGCATCGTGGAGCGGGAGGCGGAGCGGCTCAGCCGACTGGTGGCGGACCTTCTCGACCTGTCGCGGTGGGAGGGCACGCGCCCCCCCCTCAACGCCCAACGCTTCGACCTGGCCGAGCTGGTGCAGGAGGTGATCGCGGTCTACCGGCCCCTGGTCGAGGGCGCGGGCCTCTACCTTCGGGTGGAGATGCCGGAAGGCGACCTCCCCCTCGTGGCCGACCGCGAGGCGGTGGCGCGGGTGCTGCGCAACCTCCTGGACAACGCGCGGAAATACACGCGCCACGGTGGTATCGTCCTGCGCGTCTTTCGAGTAGGCCGGGCTTATCGCCTGGAGGTCGAGGACACCGGCCTGGGGCTTCCCGCCGCGGCCCTGCCGCGCGTGTTCGAGCGCTTCTACCGGGTGGACAAGGCGCGCGACCGGGAGAGCGGGGGCACGGGGCTGGGATTGGCCATCGTGCGCCACCTCGTGGAGGCGCACGGCGGCCACGTACGTGCCCAGTCGGACGGCCTCGGCCTGGGGAGCCGCTTCACGGTGGAGTGGCCGGTGGAGCCTATGCCCCGCGGTTCGGGCCGGCGGCGCCGGTTCGAAGAGGCAGCGCCGGAAGGGGAGGGGTCGCCGGCGGCCCCTTCCGACCCCCTCCAGGGCCGGGACGCGGATGCCCAGCCCGTGGCGGGCGGCGAGGGTGGGGCCGTGACCTGACGCAGGGGGGCGGCGCGGGCAACACGGAAGGGGGGGATGGCGGTGCGGCTCCTGGTGGTGGCGGACGACGCGAATCGCGGGCTGTTGGAGGACCTGCGCCCCCTGCCCGAGGGGTGGCAGGGGGAGTCGGTGCGGGAGCGGGACGCCGGCGGCCTGGCGCAACGGCTTCCGGAGGCGGAGGCGGTGGTGGCGCGGCGCTTCCCGCCGTCCATGGCCCGGCTCGCTTCCCGCCTGCGCCTGCTCGTGGTGTACGGCGGCGGGGCGGACGACGTGGCCTACGACCTCCTTCCGCCCGAGGCGGTGGTCGCGGCTGTGGGGGGCTACGAGGCCTCGGTGGCCGAGCACGCCCTCGGTCTCACCTTCGCCCTGACCCAGAATCTCCCCGCCGCCGAGCGGGCCACCCGGCGCGGCTGCCGCCTGCCCGGGGACGCGGGCCTGGCGCCTGGGGTCGAGCTGGCCGGGCGCACGGTGGGGATCCTGGGCTTTGGCCGCGTGGGTCGGGAGGTGGCGCGCCGCCTTGCCCCCTTCGACTGCGACATCCTCGCCCTCAAGCGCGCCCCGGACGGCTACCTCAAGGAGTACATGGGGCTCATGGAGCTGGGAGGGCCGGAGTTCCTCGACACCCTCCTGGCCGCCTCCGACGTCCTCGTCGTCACCCTGCCCCTCACCCCCGCCACGCGCGGCCTCGTCGGGCAACGGGAGCTGGCCCGGATGAAGCCGGGCGCCTTCCTGGTCAACGTGTCGCGTGCGGCGGTGGTGGACGAGGACGCCCTGTTCTTCGCCCTCACCTCGGGCCACCTGCGTGGCGCCGCCCTGGACGTGAGCTACGACGAGGAGGCGGTGGACAGCCCCACCGCCCACCGCGCCTTCGACCGTCTGGGCACCGTGATCCTCACCCCCCGCATCGGCGCCCACACGGACGGCGCCATGCGTCGACAGCGCGAGGAGGTGCGCGAGCAACTGGCCCGCTATGCGCGCGGCGAGGCCTTGTCAAGCGTGGTGGCGCGCCCGTAGCCCGAGCGTCCAACCCCTCGCCGCAGTGCTCCGGAGCCCCTCAGGCGATCGCCTCGGGGGGCCAGCCGCCGTCCCAGGGGCGTTCCGAGGGGGCGAGGCGGTCGCGCACCTCGGGGAGGTCCAGCATGGTGCGAAAGGTGTGCGGCGCGAGGGCGCCCAGGCCGTGGGATCCGGCCAGGCGACCGACGCTGGCGACCATCTCGGCCGTGCGGGCGCTCTCGTTGTCGCCGGCCGCGTCCACCGTGTAGAGGAGCGTGGCCCGCGCCACCCGCGCCACGCGTGCGCCCGCGCCCACGGCCCGCAGGAGGAAGTCCCAGTCCCAGTGGTGGCCGGCCTCGGGGCGGATCGGCCCCGCTTGGTCCAAGAGCGCGCGCCGGAAGGCGACCCCGGAGGGGATGACGGGGTTGTAGCGGCGGGCGAAGGCGGGGTCCCAGGCGAGGGCGAAGAGGCGGCGCTCGACCACCCGTTCGGGATACGCCGCCCGGTCGATGGTCACCACCTCGGCGTCGCTGTACGCGAGGTCGGCTCCCCCCTCCAGCGCTCGCCAAAGCCCTTGCAGGTGGTCGGGGAGCCACAGGTCGTCGTCGTCGAGGAAGGCCAGGGCGGGGGCGTCGGCCACGTCGACGCCCAGCGCCCGCGCCGCCGCCTGGCCGAGCGGCCGGGGCAGGGCGACCACCCGCACCCGTACGCCTGCCGCCGCCTCCGCTAGGGCGACGGGATCGGTGTCGGCGGCGGGGCCGCCGTCGTTGACCACCACCACCTCGCGCGGCCCGGACGTTTGCGCCCCCACGCTTCGCAGGGCGAGGCGAAGCCGGGCGGGCCGCCCCCGGGTGGCGACGACGACGGCCAGCGGCAGGTGGTGTGCCCGGCCGGAGCGCGGCGAAGGCGCCGACCGGAGGCTACCGCCCTCCGCCATGGCCGCTCCCCCTCCCCGCGTTCCCGATCGGATGGACGGAGCTTTCACAATGGGCGTCATCGGACGGCGCGCCGACCTCGACCGCGGCGTCGAGACGGGGGCTGGTAGGCACGGGTGGGACGTGAACCCGAGGGGGAGCGAGAGAGGGGGAGGGCGGCCAAGGCCGGCAGGCTGCCCGGATGAAGAGGGCAATGTGCGGTCGCGTTGCGAGGACGGCTGCCGCCTCTGTTCTCTCCGGGAGCCTAGCCCAGCGGCTGGGAAACGAGATTTCCACCCCCCCGGATGTGCGTCAGGTCTCGTCCCGTTCCGCACCGAGAAGGGTGTACAGGGTGACGCGGTTGCGGTCGGGATCCACCACGTCGAACATGCGCAGGAGGCCGGGCACTTCCACCACGTCGCCCGGTGCCATGCCTTCCGCCTCCAGGCGCGCGCTCGGCTCCGACGTCAGCCACGCCGATGCGCACGGCCCATCCGCTCTCGCCGGCGCCTCGGCCGGCGTGGAGCTGAAGCCAGGTGCCCGCGACGCGGTACTCCACGATCCCCGGCACGGGGGTCAGGTCCGGCCCCGAGCGTGCCAAGAGCCTCTCGTACCAGCGTGCGGCGGCTGCGACATCGGACACGGGGATGGCCACGGTGACCTCCCGCGCATGCATGGCGACCACCTCCCCTGCAGCGAGAGCGACGGCGGTGGAAGCTCGATGGCGATGGGCGGCGGGACCTTCGCGCTGGAGACGGCTCGTTCGGCCGGCGGTACCGAACTTCCTCCCAGGGTGGGGTAGTGGTTGGGCAGGCTGCCTTTCGTGCCGGGACGGCGCGACGGCTGAAGCGTTCAACCGGCACTCGCACCGATGCGGGCAGACAGCATCGCGGCAAGCTCGGCCGCGCTCTGGTCCGGGTCCACCTCCACGATCACCCGGCGATACGTGTCGTGGCTCAGCTCCAGCGTCAGGCACCGATCGTTGCGGTGGAAGTCGCAGAACACGGCACCGTCCGGCCCGAAGAAGGTGCCTGCGACCTTGATGCCGGGGATGTTCGTTCCCACACGGAATCCGCGCCACCATTCGACGGGTACCGGATCGGCCGACACGGTGACGATGTGCGTGTAGGGGACCCGAAGGGAACCGTGCACGGAGAGGAGTTCGTCCGCCAAACTCAGGTGGAAGACCACGGCGTCCTGGGTGAGGTCGACGTGCGCCATCGGGGATCCTTTCCTCTGCGATGGATCGAGTCGCACGAGGCCTTTCCGCACAGGCGCACCCGCCTCCTGCGCATACGGGCGCACCACAAAGTTGAGGGCATGACGATTTACCGTATCCTGGTAAACCAGGATACGGGCCTTCCTGGATAAAATCTTCCTGACTGGCCCGACACACTCTTGCCAGAGTACACACGACGGCGACCATGCGACTTCCGCATAAATCCCTCAAAAGTGTGGTGCGCCCGTCTCGCGGCGGCGCTGGCGCTCGCGGCGGCGGGTCCGGTGTGGGCGCAGGGAGCGGCCGGGGGTGGCACGTCGGCGAACGGAAGCACGGGCGCCGGGACGTCTTCGACGGCCTCGGGCGGCTCGACGGTCACATCGGGCAGTGGCACGGGTGCCGGCGTGTCGACCGCCGCCTCCGGCGCTTCTTCCTGCCCCGTGCCTGGCCCTGGTAACGGGATCGACGCGCCGACCTGCCAATAGCTCGTCACCGGGGACGCGAACGCGCTTCCCCAGCTCGTGCCCTCGTGCCGCTGAGCACCTGGACGGTCTGGGACTACACTCGCCAGCTGGCGTGGTGGTGTAGTTGCGCCGCGGTCAGAGCGCTCGTCGAAGGGGGCGCTACGCTCCGGCTGACACCCGCCGTCGGATCGTGTCGTAGCCGGATGCCGCGCGGCTAGTCTGATTTGCCCCAAGGCGCGAGGAGGACTCGCAGGGGTGGTGTTGAAACACCCAAAGGAAAGCCGTCCCAGCGGGTGGTGCGGATGCGCGTGGCAAGGGTGCGCGATGCGTGCCAGAGGGGGATCGAGCTGACCGTCCGTCCGGTGTTCCAACCCATCGTTGAGTTGGCCTCTGGGCGCATCCAGGCATACGAGGCGCTGAGTCGCTTGACAGACGACAAGGGCAGTGTTGTCCGCCCTGACGACGCGTTCGCCGCCGCCGAGGCGGGTGGATACGCTGCCGCGCTGGACGTCCTGGCCATTCGGGCCATCGCTAGCGAGGCCGTGCGAAGGCTTCCACCCGGCGCACGCCTGTTCGTGAACGTGTCGCCCGCCACCCTGCTTACGTGTCGGCACGCGCTTAAGCCGTTGCAACCGCTTGCCGATCGTGTCGTCCTTGAGATCACCGAGCGTCGGCCGATCGGCAGGGATGAGGAACAGAAGTTCTTGCGCACCCTGGACGCCCTTCGCTCCATTGGCTACCGGCTCGCCATCGACGACCTGGGAGACGGGTACGCGAGTCTTGGACGGATGCTGACACTTCGCCCGGAGTACGTGAAGCTCGGGCAGTCGCTGGTAGGCGACGTTGAGGCCGACCCGCGACGAATGGCGATGGTGGGCTCCATGGTGCACTTCGGTGCCCGGTCCGGGACGACGCTGGTCGCTGAAGGCATCGAGACCCAGGCTTGCTACGAGACCCTTCGCGGCCTCGGCGTGGAGCTCGGGCAGGGCTACCTCTTCGCGCGCCCATCCCCAGAATTTGGGGGGGGGGGCCCCCCGGGGGGGGGGGGTTGGGGCCCGGGGCCGGGGGGGGCGGGGGCGCCGGGCGAGGGGGACGACGGGAGGCAGGAGCGCTGATGGCGCCCGTGGCCGCGCTTCCTCCCGCTGGTCGCCTA
>JAILZS010000078.1 GCA_023512375.1 Bacillota bacterium
GGCGGCAGCACCTTCCCCGGGTTGAGGCAGCCGGTGGGGTCGAGGGCGCGCTTGATCCGCCACATGAGGGCGATCTCGGCGGGCGTGCGGCTTAGGCCCAGGTAGTCGCGCTTGGCCCGGCCGATCCCGTGCTCGGCGCTGATCGACCCGGCATGGGCCGCCACCACGCCGTACACGGCCTCGTCGAGCCGACGCCATCCGTCCTCCTCCCCCGCCGGCGCCGCCCCTTCTGCGCGTACCGCGTTGAGGTGGAGGTTTCCGTCCCCGGCGTGGCCGTAGACGAGCACGTCCCAGCCGGGCAGCCTCTCCCCCAGCTCCCCCCGCAGGTGGCGGACGAAGGGGCCGAAGTCGGCGGCCGGAAGGGAGACGTCGTACATGTGCCGGCTTCCGGCCCGCTGCGCCCCTTCGAGCGCCATCTCCCTCAGGCGCCACAGGGCGCGCGCCTCCCCCTCCGACCCGGCGAGCACCGCGTCGACGGCCAGCCCCGCCCCCATCGCCCCCTCCGCCACGGCGAGAAGGCGTTCGCGCACCGCCGGATCGGACGGGGCGGCGCTGGCCGCCTCGAGCAGCAGGTAGGCGGGCGCCTGGGCCACCGGCAGGCGTGTGTCGGGAACGTGGCGCAGGACGGCGCGCATGGCGCCGTCCTCCATGAGCTCCGCCGCTGCCAAAAGCGCCCCCAGGTCGCGCCGCGCCCGCGTCACCACCGTGGCGGCACCTTCTAGGTCCGCAAGGCTCAGGAGGGCGGTGGCGCGCACCCGGTCGGCGGGGCGCAGGGCGAGGGAGGCGGCGGTGATCACCCCCAGCGTCCCCTCGCTCCCGAGGAACAGGTTCTTCAGGTGGTAGCCGGTGTTGTTCTTCGGGAGGACGCTCAGCCCGTCGAGCACCGTGCCGTCGGCCAGCACCACCTCCAGGCCCAGGACCGAGCCGTGCAGCGGCCCGTCCCGGAGGTAGCGCACGCCTCCCGCGTTCGTGGCCAGGACGCCGCCGAGCTGGGCGCTGTCGCGCGCCGCCAGGTCGACCGGCACGCGCCACCCCGCCTCGCCCGCCACGCGCTCGAGCTCCGACAGGACGATCCCCGCCTCGGCCACCACCACCCCGGCCTGGGCGTCCAGGCGGCGGACGGCGCGCATGCGCCCGAGGGACAAGACGAGCTCGTCCCCCTCGGGCACGCTGCCGCCCGCCAGGCCCGTGTTGCCGCCCTGGGGCACCACGGCCAAGGCGTGGGCGCTCGCGTAGGCGAGCGCCCGGGAGACCTCCTCGACCGTGGCGGGGGCGAGCACGGCGGCCGGAAGGCCCCCGTACTCGCCCAGCCAATCCGTTCCCGCCGCGCGCCGCCGCTCCGGGTCCTCGATGAGGCCTTGGGGCCCCAGGATCGCCCGCAGGGCGGCGAGATCCGACGCCGTGACCGCCACGCCCCCACCCCCGTGCCGTCCTCTCCCGGCGCCGCACCCATGGGCCGGCGCCGACCTTGCGCCCTGGTTCCCCCTAGGCCCCGTCCTCTTCCTGCCGGGCGCGGGCGAGGACGGCGCGCAGGTCGCCGCCTCCCTCGGCCAGGCGGCGCGCCGCCTCCACCACGTCCAAGCCTGCGGCCAAGTGGGCGATGGCCACCTTCACGTCCCCGCCCGCCGCGTCGAGGGCGCGCCGCGCCGCCTCGAGGGGGACCCCCGCCGCCAGCGCCACCAGGCGCTCGGCCCGCGCGCGAAGCTTTCGGTTCGTGGTCTGGAGGTTCACCATGAGGTTGCCGTACACCCGGCCCAGGCGCACCATGGCGGCCGTGGTGAGCATGTTCGCCACCAGCTTCTGCGCCGTCCCCGCCTTGAGGCGGGTGGAGCCCAGGACGGCCTCGGGGCCGGTGTCGGGGGCGATGGCGATGTCCACCTCCCGGCACAGGGGAGAGTCCGGCACGGCCGTGATCGCCACCGTGCGGGCACCGCGTTCCCGTGCGTAGCGCACCGCCCCCAGGACGTAGGGCGTGCGGCCGCTGGCGGCCATGGCCACCACGAGGTCCTCCTTGCCCAGCCCCAGAGCGGCGAGGTCGCGGGCGGCGGCCGCCTCGTCGTCCTCCGCCCCCTCCGCCGCCTGCCACAGGGCCTGGGTGCCCCCGGCCATGACGGCCACGATGCGCTCCGGTGGCGTGCCGAAGGTGGGTGGGCACTCCGCCGCCTCGGCGAAGGCCAACCGGCCGCTCGTGCCCGCGCCCACGAACACCCATCGCCCCCCGGCCGCGTACACCTCCGCCGCCAGGTCGGCCGCCCGCGCCACCTGGTCGAGCACCCCGTCCACCGCCCGCACCGCCTCGTGGTCCTCGGCGTGCAGGGCCTCGACCACCTCCCGCGTGGGCCGCCGGTCGAGGTCGAGGGTGCGGGGGTTGGGGCGCTCGGTGCTCCACACCTGGTCCGACGCCGCGGCGACGGCCGTAGGGACGGCGGCGGGGGCGGCGGCGGCCGAGCACCTCGGCAGCTCCTTCACGTACAGCCGTTCCGTCTCCCCTTCCCGCACCCAGTCGGGGAAGGCCCCCACGGCCCGGTAGCCGGCGCGCTCGTAGAAGCGGCGGGCGCCCGCGTTGCTCTCCGTGCACATGAGCACGAGGGCGCGCCGGCCGCGGCGGGCGAAGTGCCCCTCCACCCGGGAAAGGAGCGCGCCCCCGATCCCCGCCCCCGTCGCCCCCGGCGACACGCCGATGAGGCGCAAGTAGCCGCAGTCGCCGAACGTGCGGTCGGACACCAGGGCGAAGCCGTCCACCTTCCCCTCGCCGTCGGTATGCACGAACGCCTCGTGTCCGTCGGCGAGCATCTCCTCCAGCCGTTGCCGCCACGCCTCCTCCGGCAGGTGGCGCCACAGGGCGTGTCCGGCCAAGATGGCGGCCATGGCCGGGACGTCCTGGGCGGCCGCCGGGCGGACGGCGTCGATGTCCCGGCTCATCGCCACGCCCCCGCCAAGGCGTTGTGCAGGCGCGCCCGGAAGGGCCCGACGTCGACGGCGCGGCCGAAATGGACCCGGTTGGTGAGCACCACCGCCCACATCCCCTCCCCCGGGTCGACGGCCAGGGAGGTGCCGGTGAAGCCGGTGTGGCCGAAAGCGGCGGCGGGCCAAAGATCGCCCATGAAGTCCATCTCGTCCCCCCTGAGCACCCATCCCAGACCGCGGCGGGCAGGCGGCGGCGTCGCCGGCCGAAGGGCGAGGGCGCGCACGGCGGGCGACAGCCATCCCTCCCCCGCCGCGCCCAGCCAGGCGGCGGCGTAGCGGCCCAGGTCGGCGGCGGAGGCGAACAGGCCTGCGTGGCCGCTCACCCCGCCCATGGCCTCGGCATTGTCGTCGTGCACCACCCCGGTCTTCGCCCCCCCGCCCCCCGCCGCCGCCTCGGTGGCGGCGATGCGCTCCCGCCAGGCGGGCGGGGGGCGGTAGGCCGCGGTCCCCATGCCGAGCGGCTCGAAGACGAGCCGGCACGCTACGGCGTCCAGATCCTGGCCCCGCACCCGGCGCACGACCTCGCCCAGGAGCATGAACCCGAGGTCGCTGTACACCGTCGTCTCGCCGGGCGGGGCGACGAGCGGCTCGGCCATGGCGGCGGCCAGGACGTCGGGCCCCGACCGGGTGCGGTAGAACTCCCGGTGCCAGGCGAGCCCGCCCGTGTGGGCCAGGAGGTGGCGGATGCGTACCCGCCCCTTGTCGGGACCGGCGAACTCCGGCAGGTAGGCCTGCACGGGATCGTCCAGGGCGAGGAGGCCCTCCTCCACCAGGCCGAGGACGAGGGGGAGGGTGACCACCACCTTCGTGAGGGAGGCGAGGTCGAACACCGTGTCCTCGCGCATCGGCCGCTCTCGGCCGGGCGTGGCGTCCGCCCATCCGGCGGCGAACCGCCACACCTCCTCCGCCCCTTGGCCCAAGGCCACCACCGCGCCCGGGATCCGCCGCTCTTCCACCGCCCGCCGCACCAGCGCCTGAGCCCTTGCCAGGGCGGGAACGTGCCACCTCACGCGCGCCCCTCCTCGCCTGTCCAGGGATCGCCCTCGGCCCACGCCCGCGCCGGCGTCCAGCTGCCGAGCGGCACCGCCGCCCGCGCCCCGGTGACCGAGGTGAGGTTCGTCGCCCGGCCGTGCACGAACTGCCAGGCGAGGAAGGCGAACGCCATCGCCTCTTTGGCCTGGGCCGGCACGCCGTAGTCGTCGGTGCGCTGCCAGGGCCTTACGAGCGTAAGGCGCGCCGCCAGAGCGTCCATGAGGGTGCGGTTGCGCACGCCCCCGCCGGCGGCGATGAGGGCCACCGGCCCGGGCGCGGCGCGGCGCACGCCGTCGGCGATCGTGTCCGCCACCAGGGCCGTGAGGGTGGCCATGACGTCCTCCGCCCCCACCCCCGCCCGGCGCGCCTGGCCCAGGAGGCGGCGCGCGTACGCCCGGCCGAACGCCTCCCGCCCGGTGCTCTTGGGCGGCGGCAGGGCGTAGTAGGGATGGCGGCGCCAGCGGGCGAGGAGCGCATCGTGCGGCCTGCCGCGCGCCGCCCACGCCCCGTCCCGGTCGAACGCCTCCCGCCCCCCGCTCAGTTCCCACGCCGCGGCGTCGAGGAGCATGTTGCCCGGGCCGGTGTCGAAGGCGACCACCGCCTCCGCAGGCGCCTTCGCCCTCAGCACGGTGATGTTGGCGATGCCGCCGATGTTGAGGAGCACCCGGTCCTCGTGGGGGGAGGCGAAGACGGCGCGGTCGAAGGCCGGCACGAGCGGCGCCCCCTCGCCCCCCAGGGCCACGTCGTGGGCCCGAAAGTCGCTCACCACCGGCACGCCGCACACGGCGGCGACGGTGGCCGGGTCGCCGATCTGGACGGTGAATCCGGGCCCCCCCGCCTGCGGCAGGCCGTGCGGGTAATGGGCCACGCTCTGGCCGTGCGACCCCACCACCGCCACCTCGTCGGGCCCCACGCCGGCCTCGCGCATGACGTCTGCCGCCGCCTCGCCGAACAGGCGGCCGAGGCGGACGTGCATGGCGGCCGCGTCGACGAGGCGCGCCCGGGGGGTGCACAGGGCGAGGATGCGCTCGCGCTCGGCGGGTGCGAAGGGGCGGTGGAGGTGGCGCACCAGGCGCAGGGCGCAAGCGCCCTCCCCGTCCTCCCGGAACTCCACCAGGGCGGCGTCGATGCCGTCCGCCGAGGTGCCCGACATGAGCCCCACGGCCAGGTTGCGGCCGCCTGCGCGCACGTCGCTTCCCCCCTGTCCCGCTACGAGAAAAATATTCTGTTATCCCTTTGCCGACAAGCAGGAACATTCTTCTCGAGGCGAGAAGCCCTCGCCCTCGGTGAGGGGGTGGGAGCGTGACGCCGGTGGGCGGGGTCATGGCCCTTCTCCAGACGGCGCGGTTCGCCCGCACCCCCGCCCTCGGGCGGGTGGCGGAGTACGTGCGCACCCACCCGCGCGAGGCCCTCACCCGGTCGACGTACGAGATCGCCGCCGAGGCGCAGGTGAGCCCCAGCGTCGTCATCCGTTTCGTGCGCGAGCTGGGGCTTCGGGGCATGCAGGACTTCCGCGTCACCCTGGCGGCGGAGCTGGGGGCGCAGCTGCCCACGATCTACGACGAGGCCCTGGCCAAGGGGCCGAGCCAGGGCGTGGCCGCCACTGTCCTGCGCTCCATCGCCCAGGCGCTCGTGGACACGGCGGACGCCCTGTCGGAGGCGGCCCTGGGCGAGTGCGCCGACCGGGTGCGGGCGGCGCGCCGCATCGAGCTCTATGGCGTGGGGGCGTCCGGCTTCGTGGCCATGGACGGCGCCCACAAGCTGGGACGGCTCGACCTTCCCGCCTGGGCGTACACCGACCCCCACCTGCAGATCATGTTCGCCTCCAACCTGACGCCGGCGGACGTGGCCATCGCCATCTCCCACTCCGGCCAGACGAGCGACACGGTGGAGGCGGCCCAGACGGCGCGCATGGCGGGGGCGCAGGTGATCGCCATCACCTCCGGTCGCGAAGGCCCCCTCGCCCGCGCCGCCCACCAGGTCCTGTGGACGCCCGCCTTCGACCCGCCGGTCATGCTCGGCACCTTCACCTCCCGCATCGTCCACCTGGCGGTGATCGACGCCCTGACGGTGGCGATCGTGGCGCGCGAACCCGAGCGGCTGGAGCGCATGCGCTCGCGCGCCGCCCTCCTGCGCCGGCGCAAGGAGGACGGGCGGTGAGGGCGGCAGCGCCGCCCGGGCGCGGCCGGGGGCTCGCAGCCCTGCGGGGAGGCCTGGTGGTCTCCTGCCAGGCGCTTTCCGGCATGCCGTTCGACTCGCCCGCCTGGGTGGCCGAGATGGTGCGGGCGGCCGAGCTCGGGGGGGCGAGCGGTGTGCGCGTCGACCGCCCCGCCAACGTGACCGCGGCCCGCGCCGCCACGCGCCTTCCCGTGGTGGGCGTGTACAAGATGCGCGAGGCGGGACGGGAGGTCTACATCACCCCCACCGAAGAGGCGGCCCTCGCGGTGGCGGCGGCGGGGGCGGACATCGTGGCCCTCGACGCCACCGCCCGCCCCCGCCCGGACGGCGGCCGCCTGGCCGACACCGTGGCCGCGCTGCACCGCGCCGGTGTGGAGGTCCTGGGCGACATCGCCACCGTGGACGACGCCCTGTTCGCCCAGGACGCGGGCGTGGACGCCGTGGCCACCACCCTGAGCGCCGCTGCGGGGGCAACGGCCGAGGGCCTCGTGCGCCGGCTGGTGCGGGCGGTGTCGGTGCCGGTCCTGCGCGAGGGCGGCGTCACCACCCCGGAGGAGGCGCGCGCCGCCCTGGAGGAGGGCGCGTTCGCCGTGGTGGTGGGGCGGGCCATCACCATGCCGCACGTCATCGCCCGCCGTTTCGTCGACGCCATGCGCGCCCTGCCCGGCCCGGACCCATGAGGCGACCGGGCCCGTCCCATGCCCCGAGAGAAAGGAGCATCGCCACCATGCTGGCTTCGCGTCGTCTGCGCGCCGGCCTCGCCGCCCTCGTGACCGCCGGCCTCACCCTGCCCCTCGGGGGCATGGCGGCCACGGCGGCTACGGCGAACGCGGCGCATCGGGCCGGCCCCCGGCCGGGCGGCACGCTGGTCATCGCCGCCGCCGGGGACGCCCTCACCCTCGACCCCACGCTCACCACGGACGAGAACTCCAAGCCCGTGGAGAGCCTCCTCTACAACAGCCTCGTGGCCATCGACCAGAACCTGAGGTTCGTCCCCGACCTGGCCACGCGCTGGACGATCAGCCCGGACGGCAAGACCTACACGTTCTACCTCCGCCACGGCGTCGTCTTCCACCACGGCGGCACGATGACGGCGGCCGACGTGCGCTACAGCTTCCAGCGCCTCATGGACCCCAAGGTGGCCTCCCCCTGGGCGTCGTTCTTCCAGCCCGTCACCGCCGTCGACACGCCCAACCCGTACGAGGTGGTCGTCCACCTCTCCCAGCCCTACGGCCCCTTCCTCACAGCCGTGGCCTCGTTCCTGACCGTCGTGCCGCCGTCCTTCGTGGCCCAGAACAAGGGCAACCTCACCCGGGTGGAGGACGGCACGGGGCCGTACGAGCTCTCCTCCTGGACGCCCGGAAACGAAATCGTGCTCATGCGCAACCCGCACTACTTCGTCCCGGGCGAGCCCTACTTCCAGAAGATCGTGTTCAAGGTCATCCCCTCCGACCAGAGCCGCATCGCCGCCCTGGAGTCCGGCCAGGCCCAGTTCGGCTGGTTCCTCGACCCCACCGTGGGTGCCCAGCTCCAGGCCCTGGCCAGCCAGCATCGCATCTCCCTGGTGCGCGCCCTGAGCACGGAGTACCACATGTTCGGCTTCAACACCCACTGGGGGCCGTTTCAGAGCCCGCTCGTGCGCCTCGCCCTGAGCTACGCCATCAACCGGGGCCAGATCCTGGCCGCCGCGGCCGACGGCCAGGGCATGGTCTCGGGCCTGCTCACGCCCGCCCTGAAGACGTGGGCCCTTCCGGTCCAGGACTACCCGTCGTATAGGCAGAACATCGCCAAGGCCAAGGCGCTCCTGCGCCAGGCCGGCTACCCGCACGGCTTCACCTTCCACATCATGTCGCCGCCCTCGTTCCCGGTCGACAACTCCGACGCGCTCATCATCCAGCAGCAGCTCAAGGCGATCGGCGTGAAGGCGATCGTCGACCCGACCGAGTGGGGCACCTACGTCCACACCTGGGTGGAGAAGACCTTCCA
>JAILZS010000079.1 GCA_023512375.1 Bacillota bacterium
CCGCTCCTTCATGGCGATGTCTCTCCTCCTTGGGCTCCCAAGCCCTCGCGGTTTCTCTCAGGAGGAGGGTACACCGCGTTCAGCATTTCCACACCTTTTGAGGCTACCTCGTTGGCTCGCTGCCGCACTTCTTATCTCAGAAGAAGCAGCGCTGGCCGTCGCGTGGGCTGGGCAGCCCATCAAGGTGGCGGCGCAGGAATACGGCGTCACGGAACAGTTGACGAAGTTCCGGTTAAACGTCACGGCGGCACGCGAGAGGGTCAAGAGGGCGCGTAGGAGCCGATAGGCTGTCAGTCTGGCTCAGCTTTGAGAGCGCCTTCTCAGCTCAAGGACAAGTGAGGCAATGCGAACGGCTGCCTCATTGGGATCCTCATGCTCCCAAACCCGAACAACGGTCCACCCTGCCGCCATCAGAGCGGCATCTATGCGACGATCACGCTCCTGGTTGCGCCGGATCTTGCTACTCCAGTAGCCCTCATGCGTGGACGGGACAATGCCGTGAAGCGGGCAGCCATGCCAGAAGCAGCCGTCCAAGAAGACCGCCACACGTTCTCTCGGAAAGACAACGTCGACCTTGGTTAACACACCGGTGAGAGGCCTGTAGGCCTTCCGAAACCTCAAACCCGACCTGAACAGGGCTGAACGCATAGCTTTCTCCGGCCGCGTATCCACCGAGCGGTTCGACTGCATGATTCGCCTAACGATCGGTGTTGAAGCCCATGAACCACTTTGACTCTTGTTCACCGGGTCCACCCCGTGCGATGAAACTCGGAAGCGCTCTCTGCGCCGTAGGGTCGTCATGCATTGAGTCCCAAGGTCAATTGAGCGCCCTCCACACGGCCCAGTGCATCCTCGCTTCCCCGAAGGCGATTCCAAAGCGGTCTCGCCACGATGGCGGCCAACAGCGGCGGGACTGCGTTGCCAATCTGCACCTGTAGCGACCTCCGGTTGCCGCATACGTCGTAGTCGTCAGGAAACGTCTGCAATCGCTTCACCTCCAAGGCTCGGAGGCGTCTGCTTTGCCAGTGGAACGGACCGACGAATGGTCCTGGCTGAGCCTGAACCGTCGTGGAAGGTCTATTTGGATCTAGTTTAAGAAGAAACGTCCAGTACCGGCTCCTCCATCGAAACAAAGGATTTGGGTGACCGCGTTCGGCTGTGAAGAAGAGATAGTTGTCACCGGGAGGGATCTCGCGGAGCAGATCCCCATACTTGCCCTCAACTCGCTCCTCCGGTTCAGCAAGATCATCGCGAGCCTCAAGGTCACCGATTGCCTCGCGGGACGTCACGTAAGGCCTCAAGCGCTCGTCGAATCGGCGACGCGTCTCCGACCACCCACTGTGCGTCGGCTGTGGAAAGTTCGGAGGTGTCCCTTCGCGCGTGGCGTAGAGGAATAAGCGCTTTCGTAACTGGGGGACTCCGTAGTCGGCTGCGTTCAGGACCTTCCACCTAACGGAATATCCAGCATCCTGAAGCCCTGTGACAAGTCGGGTAAACTCAGCAGCGTTGCGGTTGCGATAGGCGAGCCCGTGGACATTCTCCATGAGCACCGCCTCTGGCCGCGCTTCCACGACGACACGGAGAAACTCATCCAGCAACGCGCGGTCTGGATCAAGACCCAGACGCTTGTACTCTAGCCAATATCCGGACTTGGAGAATGGTGTACAGGGCGGGCCGCCTACTACCAGAGCCGGCTCTGCTGGTCGAAGTCCGGCCGCAGCAAGAATCTCATCCGTGGAGGTGCTACGAATGTCACGCTGAAGTACCGGACGGTCAGGGTTGTTGCGCCGCAGAGACTCAGCAGCATCGGCGTCCCACTCAACGGCGACCCTCACCCGAAAGCCCGCCCACTCGATGCCTAGGTCGAGACCGCCCACACCGGAAAACAGGCTGATCGCAGGCAAGCCTGGCTCGGCCACGGATGACCAAGGGAGATTCGCTCGCGGATCCTTGGGCTCGTACGGTTGATGTGTTCCATCGGATCTCGAGGCGCGAGGGCTGGAAATGGCCATCGTTGCCCCCTTAACACCAAGGTAGGTACCTACAGCGCGCCGAGATGACTATAGTCCGTAGACGAATTGTCATCTAAACAGGCATCCTTGTCAAGAGACTTTCCGCTCTCGGGAGGGCGGGATGGACAGAGATTCACTCAGCCAGAGTGTGGGCATTGTCCTTCGAGAGGCTCGTGTGAAGGCGGGACTCTCGCAAGAGGCCCTGGCCGACAGGGCTGGAGTTGACCGCACCTTTGTCGGTCGCATCGAGAACGGCAAGCAGTCTCCGACCCTAGACACGCTTGCGAGGATGGCGCAGGCTCTCGGCTTGCGCCCCTCCGAAGTACTCCGGCAGGCGGAGAAACGGTCCCCTGTGGGCTATTCGAACCATCGGAGATCGGAGGTGGACTCGAACGGGGATTCGGATTGACAAGCGCCTCGCCCGGCAACGCCTCGAAGAGGCCTACAAGCTGGCCTGCTCAGGTGACTTGCTGTCGGAGGAGTGGGCCAACCGCGCGCACACGGTTGGTGAGTCGCCAAGCAAGACATTTCTAGTCGCGCTTGCGACTGCTCTACTCGCTCGAGCCACTGATTCCAGGGTTAATGCTCTTATCCTCAAGGAGACCAATCCCGATCTCGGTGCGTATTCGGCGAGGTCCCTCGCACATGAGGTTCTTGTGCCCTTTGCACGGAATCACGGGATCGATTTGCGCGCTCGAGGCAGAGAGCCCTTGAACAACCAGCCCTTTTTTCGTTACGACCGCATCGATGGCATGGAGAGAGTCCATTCAAGGGCACGGGAATCATATCAGTTCCTTGTTGAGACAGTTCGGCTTGCTAACACCTTGTCTGAGAAGCAAGCACTCGTCGCGCTAGCAGCTCTCATCAGAGAACGGATGAAGACAGCAGTCCCGCAGGGACTGGTAGTCCTGCCTGGCTTGACTGTTGACGGCGTCTGCGACGCAGTTACCACCTTCCTGTCTGAATCGGCGGAGGAGGGCAAGCGCGCGCAGGCCGTCGTAACGGCCATCCTGCAAGTCGTGTACGACGACGTTAGGACGTCGAGGGTTAACGACCCGTCTCGGCATATTCCGGGAGACTGCAACGTCATGATTAATGCTCAATCGGTGATGGCTGTTGAGGTCCGAGCAAAACCCGTGATCGGAGGGGAGCCGCTCGACTTTGCGCGACGGCTACAGGAGGCTGGGATCGAGCGTGGCATGGTTGTAGCACTCGCTCACAATCAGGGCACGCTTGACGTGCACCATGAGAGCCGCGAGGCGTTATTGCGCCATGGCGTGCTGTTGGAGGTAAGGACAGACGTCCGGCGTCTGATCCATGACTCACTCATGTGGTCGAGGTTTTCACTTGCCGAAGCTCTTGCAAGGTTGCCAAATCTCATTAGACAAGAATTATCCAGAATAGAAGTGCATGCGAATACGCTGCTCCGCTGGGACGAATTGTGCAAACTGCAGAATCGCTCTTAAGTTGTTCAACGGCCGTTGGTAGCAACCCAGCCCGTAAGGCAGGGCAAAGGGGGCAACGGTGGTGGCAACAGTGGATGTCTTAAGCGCCACAAGTCTTCATGTCACATGCCTGGTCAACGGGAACCCTCTGTCGACGGCAACGGGTTTTGTCGTCTGGCATTAGAACAGGCCATTCCTCGTTACTAACTGGCACGTGCTATGCGGGAGGCATCCGGAGACAAATGCCATTTTGTCACCGACTGGTGGTTAGAGTCTCACGGAGTGGTGGAAAAGGGAGTCGACGGTAGAGGCCCCCGGAGCGCGGTAGAGGCCCACGCAACCGCGGGGGTGCCCGGGCCCGGACGTACGTTTGACACCTCCTCCCGCGAAAGCGGCCTGGCCGTAGGCACGAAGGCCCGCAGCCAGGCCGCTTGGCACTACGGCCCCACCTACATGACGTTCACCGGCTCCGTGCTGCCCGCCGCCGCGCTGCCCTCCAGCACCTTGGGCGGTACCCGCATCCCCACCGCCGCGAACGCCTCGAACGCCCTGCCCTTAAGCGTGGTGCGCATCACGTACCGTCCACGCCGGGTCTGAACCTCCACCACCTTCAACTTCCGCACGTCCGCCATCACCGCCCGGTAGTCCTTCTCGCTCACCACCTCTCCCTTCCCCAACGCCTGCCGAAGCGCCATCTCCAGCACGTACGCCAGAAAGCACACCACGATGTGCCCACGGATCCGCCGGTCCACCCAGTGGTACACCGGCCGCATCTCGAACGGCCCCTTCAGCTCCCGAGACGCCCTCTCCACCCGGTACAGCTGCCGGTAGGCCCGGACGATCTCCTCGCCGCTCAGGGCCGTGTTCGCCCGCAACACGTACTTGCCGTCCAGCCTCGCCCGCCGCCGGATCGCCTCCCGATCGATCGTCACCGCCCGCCCCCCAAGCCGCACGTACGGCCGGTAGAGCGAGTTGCGCAGAAGGTTCGACCCCGACGGGTTGCGCCTGAGCGCCGCGCGTAGCCGAGCCAGAATCTCCTGCCGGCGCTTACGGTCGTGCACCTCCTCCTCCGGGTTGTGCACCACCACGTACGCCTCCTCGCCGATCGCGAGCTCCTTGATCCGGATCCCCAGATCGGCCACCTCGCGCCAACGCTCCCCACGGTAGGCAAGGGCCGCCTTGGCCTCGCGCGTCAGGCGCGAGCCCGCCACGTACTCGATCTTCTCCTCCCGAAGATGAGCGAGGATCTCGTCCGACACCATGCCGATGGGCACGCCGTCGCGCGTGACCAGTAGCCCGACACTGACGAGCCTTCGGTCGTAGCGCTTCTCCTTGGACTTGCCGTACTGGGCGAGTGAGGCGCGCTCCCCGCCGTAGAGGTAGGTGTTGGTGGTGTCGACGAGGACGAGGTCGACCGAGGGGCGGAAGATGGTGCGCACGCGGCCCCACTGGACGCGTTCGATGCGGGTCTTGGTGCGCTCGAGCAGGTCCATGGCGCGGTAGAGGTGGTGCAGCGACAGGCCCTTCAGGTCGGGGGCGTAGACGGAGTCGAGCCAGGTGCGCAAGGTGTCGCGCTTGGAGGCGGGGTGGAGGAAGCGGGCGGCGACCATGGCGAAGGCGGCACGCTCGAGGGGGGCGGTGGCAGAGCGTTCGGCCGAGGCCTTGCGCAAGAGCGGGCCGATGCCCAGATCCTCCCACAGGCGCTGGAGGATGGGCATCGGCCCGTACTCGAGGGAGGTCTGGGGGCCTTGGCGGTCGTCGTCGAGGTCGAAGACGGCGGCGTTGAGGGCGAGGGGGTCGAGGGCGCGGACCATGGCGTCGATGCGGGCAGGATCGAGGAGGTCCTTGCGGCCGAGGTTGGCGACGACGACTTGGCGGACCTTCCTACCCTCGCGGATGCTTTCGCACAGGGCGAGGTATTCGTAGGTCTTGCCTTCGGACTTGACACCCTTGGTGGGGACGTACATTGCAACACCATACTGGCACACCACGAGGCGTATGGCAAAAGACATATTGCCCGTACTTGTTCTACCGCTTTTGTAGCACGGAATTCGGAAGTAGGCCGTCACCAATCCCGATACACCGCGGCACCTGGACGCAAACGGCCCGTAACCTGCCAAACCCAAGCCCAACGTCGACCCGACTTCGACATTTGTAGGCATGCGATGAGCCCGCAAAGCCAAGCCCAGCGCGGCTTTGCGGGCTCTTCGTGTAGCGGCCGGTTCTAAATTGACCCAGGTGGGCCGGAATTGAATTGACCCACCCCCCGTCGAAAGCACCGTCCGGATCCCGCCAGATGCGGAGGTGCCACGATGTTAGGAGGTGGGCTCATGCGTGAATTGTACGAGCGCCACGCGAAGGGGCAATCCATCCGGAGCATCGCCGACGAACTGGGCATTGCCCGCAACACCGTCCGTCGGTACATCCGGGCTGAAGGGGTGCCGACCCGCGCCCCCCGACCGAAGCGCCCCTCGAAACTCGAGCCCTTCTACCCCTACCTGGAGCGTCGCTTCAGCGAAGGCTGCACCAACTCCGTCGTTCTGCTGCGAGAGCTCAGAGAGCAGGGCTACACCGGTGGCCGGTCCATCCTCAAGGACTATCTCAAGCGCCACAGGCCTCCCAAGGCTCCCATCGTGACCCGCCGCTTCGAGACCCTTCCGGGGGAACAGGCCCAGGTCGACTTCGGCTATTTTCGCTACAAACTCCCCGACGGACGTACTCGCTCACTCTGGGCGTTCGTTATGGTCCTAAGTTGGTCGCGCGCCATCTACGTGGAGTTCATCCAGCGCGCCGACCTGGCCACCTTTATCCGCTGCCATCTCCATGCCTTCGAGCACTTCGGCGGCGTCCCCCAAAGCGGCCTCTACGACAACGCCAAGGTCGTCACCCTCGGGCGGGACGACGCCGGTCAGCCCATCATCACCCCCGAGTTCCTGGACTTCGCGCGCCGGGTGGGCATGACCGTCAAGCTGTGCCGGCCCTACCGGGCGCAGACCAAGGGCCGTGTGGAGTCGGGGGTGAAGTACGTACGCGGCAACTTCTGGCCGTCTGTCCGCTTCACCGACCTGGGTGACCTGAACCGCCAGGCTCGGACGTGGTGCGTGAAGGTCGCGGACCAGCGCATCCATGGCACCACCCTCGAGAAGCCAGCCGATCGCCTCGCCCAGGAGCGTCCCTACCTGAATCCGGTCCCGCCTTTGTCCCGTGTGGCCGACCTGCTGCGAGACAAGCGCCAGGTCGGTCGCGACGGCTTCGTCGTCGTCGACCGCGCCTGGTACGGCGTGCCGGTCCGGTATGCGGGGACCACCGTGTCGGTCGAGATCGCGGCCGACACGGTGAAGCTGTGGTCCGGTGACGAGATGGTGGCCGTCCATCCCCGAGCCACGCGTCCCGGTGAACGCTTGCGGGTTCCGGGCCAGTGGTCCGGCCTGGATAGCGTGGCCGCGCGCCCGCAGGCCGAGGCCCTGGCCGAGCAGGTGGCGGACGTGACGGTGAGTCGGCGGTCGCTTCGCATCTACGAGGAGGTGGCGGGGCTGTGATCCCACTCGAGCGGTGCCGCGACCAACTTGAGCATCTGGGGCTCACGCAGGCGGCACAGGCACTCGACCACACCTTGGAGGTGGCCGCCCGCAAGGAGTGGTCCTACGCCGAGTTCCTCCAGGACCTTCTGGGGGTGGAGGCGCAGGCGCGGCGGGAACGGTACCTGCGCACCCGCACCCGTCTGGCGCATCTGCCGTATCGGCGGACACTCGAGGACTTCGACTTTGCCTTCCAGCCCTCGGTGGACGAGCGGCAGATCCGGGAGTTGGCGACGTTGGCCTTCGTGCACGAGGCGGCCAACGTTCTGCTTCTCGGGCCGCCCGGGGTTGGCAAGACGCACTTGGCGGTGGCTCTGGGCCTTAAGGCGATCGAGCAGGGGCAAGGTGTCTACTTCGTAAGAGCCCACAACCTCTTGGAGGATCTGGCCCGAGCCCAGGCGGAGCACCGGCTTGACCGCCGGATGCGGGTGTACCTCGCTCCCAAGGTGTTAATCATCGACGAGTTCGGGGTGTGGCCGTGCGATCGGATAGCGACCACGGCGCTGTTCACCTTGATCAGCGCCCGCTACGAGCGCGGCAGTATCATCCTGACATCGAACAAGGGGTTCGCGGAGTGGGGCGAGGTGCTGGGGGACGCCGTCGTCGCCACGGCCATCCTGGACCGACTCATGCACCACAGCCACGTAATCAACATCCGCGGGGAGAGCTACCGGCTGCGGGAGAAGCGGCGAGCCGGCATGCTGACATCCGTCACGGCGACCGACGCGCAGCCGCGATGACTCCCCAGTTGCGGGCGCGCGCCCCGCCCCCCAAGGGGGGCGGGGGACAGCCGCTCCCACACCCGCTACGTACCCGGGGGAGGGTCAATTCCCAATCGGCCCCAGTGGGTCAGTTTCCAGTCGGCCTTGACAAAACGGCTTGATCGCCCGCTCCG
Source organism: Bacillota bacterium (assembly GCA_023512375.1). Lineage (GTDB taxonomy): Bacteria > Bacillota > Sulfobacillia > JAJZYS01 > JAILZS01 > JAILZS01. The sequence goes on from JAILZS010000079.1 coordinate 7,931, forward strand.
CCGCGTTGTTGTCGATCTCGAGGTTCCCGTCCTCGCGAAAGGTCACAAGCTTCGGCCACGGCGTCAGGCAGTAGCGCACCGCCCTCCCCAGCGCACTCTGGGGCAGGACCTCCTTCGCCTTTTCGTCGAGCCAGGTCCGAAACTCCGACAGC
>JAILZS010000020.1 GCA_023512375.1 Bacillota bacterium
CCCCTGCCTCCCGAAGCAATGGCGGCGAAGCCGCGAAGCGAAGCCCTTGCCGCGGGCGGGCGGGGAGGAAAGGTCACAGCCGGCCCGCGAGCGGGTCCACCACCGCCCGTCCGCGCCGGGGCCAGGCGGCGGGCGCCGCCCGCGCCGTGGCCACCCCCACGACGCTCCCGACGAAGGGCACGCGGGCGCCGCTGGCCACCCGCACGACCGCCTCGGGCACGCCCCTCGCCGGGCCGTACCCCGCCTGGTAGAGCGTGACGGTCACCCGCGCCTCCCCCTCCCGCCAGGACGCGCGCGCCACCGCCGGCACCGACACCTCGGGCGGAAGCGAGCACGGCCCGAAGGCCGCGTCCGGCCACGGGGCCGCCCCCGCCCGGGCCGCCTGCCACCTCAGGTCCGACCAGAACGCCTGGGTGTACACCGCCCCCCGCCCTAGCGCCACCGGGCAGCCCTCTTGGGCCGCGAACGCGGGCAGGGCCGCCCTGGCCACGATCCCGGCGATCCGCGCCGCCTGGCTCTGCGCCGTCTCCTCCGCCCGGGCTCTCAGGCCGCCGACGGCCAGAAGGCAGGCGGCGAGACCTGCGGCCACCGTCGCCACGGTCGAGCGCGTCTCCACCTCGGCTATCCCCCTCCCGACCGGCTTCGCCCCGGCTACTGGCAGACGGTCTGCTGCACGTACACCGTCTGCTGGACCGGCACCTGTTGGGTCTGGCAGACGTTCTGGCTCTGGTAGGTGGTGTAGGTGTAGGGCTGCTGGGTGCAGACCTGCTGGCTCTGGTACACGGTCGTCGTGTAGGGCTGCTGGGTCGTGACGTAGTAGGTGTAGGGCTGCATGGAGCACGACTGGACGGTCTTGTAGGTCGTGTAGGGCACGGTCTCGGGCACCCGGACGGTGTAGGGGTAGTAGCCGCAGATCGTGTGGCGCAGCTGCGGCTCGTAACGGCAGACGTAGCGGTACTGGGTCTGGGTGACGTACACCGTCCGGTACGACGTGACCGGGACGGTCTGGGTGGTGCATACGTCGTGATAGCCCGTCTCCGGCACGCTCACCGTGCGGTACTGCGTGACCTGGACGGGCACCGTCTGGGTCGTGCACACCTGCCGGTAGCCCGTCTGCTGCACGGGCACCTGCTGCACCGAGCAGACCTGCTGGTTCACCGTGGTCGTGACGGTCTGCGGCACGGACTGGACGGTGCAGACCTGGCCCGCGGGCGCGGAGGCCCCGGCCGTCGACGGACCCCCCGAGGTGCCTCCGCCGCCGGTCGGACCTCCGCCGCTCCCCGCCAGGCTGCCGCCACCCGCAGGCGAGGCCCCGGACCCGCCGCCGGCCGCCCCGCCCCCGTAGCCGGAGGCGCCAAGGGCGGCGTACTGCGAGAGCTGCGACACCTGGGCCGTCTGGTTGCCGCCGTTCGTGTAGAGCACCTGCCCCGTGGGCGTCTCCTGCACCTGGGAGACGAGCGAGGCCGAGTACGTGAAGCCGCCGGCTGCGAACGTGAAGACGTCCACCGGCACCTGCACCTGGACCCACGCCCCGGGCCCGTCGGCCACGCCCCCGGTCACGGGGTCGGTGGCCCCCGCCTGGTAGACCACCATCGTCCCGCTGATCGGGCGCGTCATGACGCTGCTCCCGCTGGGGGCCGGCATGTTGCTCAGGGTGAGCGTGGTGGTGCCCGCGGGCGTGCCCGCCCCGCCGTACACGCACGAGTCCGCGTTGGGCTGCGGCAGCGTGCCCTGGGTCGCGAGCTGGTCGTAGGCCGCCAGGAAGTCCTGCTCCAGGGCGTCCGGGTTGAGCGTCACGGCCCCCGTCACCTGGTCGCACTGCACCTGCTGGTCCATCGCCTCGTGCAGGGCGGCCTGCGCCATGGTCCCCACGAGGTTGTTCGCCGCCCGCACCTCCGACCACGCGACGAGCGCCGTCGAGCCCACCAGCATCGTGAACATGCCCACGAAGCCGAGGATGGTCCACGACGCCTGCCCCCGGCTGGAGCGGAAAAGGCGCCGCAGTCGTTCGATCACGTGCCTCACCTCCATCAGGCGAACGGGGCCGACGACGGCGTGGTGCCGGGGTTCACCGTCGCGGTCATCGTCGGCGGCTGGCAGTAGACGGGCGTGGAGGACCCCGGCGCCAGGTTGGAGCCGGTCGGCTGCTGCGTCACGGGCTGGGCCACGTCGGCCCCGCTCGTGCCGATCTCGAGCGACCACCCGCTCCAGGCGAACACCGGCATGGCCACGTCTGCGCGGATGGCCACCGCAACGGGCATGCCCCAGGCCGCCTGGGCCGACGTGGGCGACGCCTGCACCTGGATGTCCTGCGGCGGAAGGCCCTGGCTCGCGAAGTAGTCCTTGAGGTCCTGGTCGGCCACGTTCGTGTAGCACCCGTACACGCGCTCGCTGGACAGCGCCATGCTGGCGGCATGGTTGAGGATGAGCTGGTCGCGGCCGGCGATGAACACGGCCCATGCGGCCGTGCCGAGGAAGAGGAACAGCATGAGCTGGAGGCTGAACTCGACCCACTCCGCCTGCCCGCGCCGGTCCGAAAGCCGTCGCACGAGGCGCAACGCGCATCACCTCCCCTGGACAGGCGAAGGGGCGGGAGCCCACGGCCCCCGCCCCTTCCGGTCTACGGCAGCGAGCCTCCGGCGACGCTGCCGTTGAGGCCCGTCACGCTCGCCCCGGCGTTCGAGAACATGGTCTTGAGCGGACCTGCCACGAACGTGTACACGAGGCCGGCGGCGGCGAGCCCGATGCCCACCTTGAGGGCGGTGGACACCCACTCGCTCTGCCCCGCCTGGCCGCCGACGCGCCCGAGGACCCGGTTCACCGCGTCCTCCGCGCGCGCCCGCACGGCCAGCGCCTTCACGTACACCCGGATGCCGAGGCCAGCGCGCTCGTTCGCACGCATGGCTGACCCCCCAGCGAGACTTGAATCCGTTCGAACGGACTGTCCCGACGACAGCCCAATAAGAAGGGGGACCCGGATCACCGGGTCCCCCTCGCAAGACCTCGCCGCCTCGAACACCGTGGTCAACGACCTCAAAGCCCCCCCGTCTTGCGAGATGGCATCGCAAAACCTTCCCAGACCGTCTTCCGTTCCGGCGAATGAACTCTTGACCAGGACGGGCGGTTGTCCACACGATCCTGCCAAGAGCTCGGGCCAGGCTCACTTCACCAATGCGTACACTAGAGTCCAAAATAGGGCAAACGCCCCCAATTCCAACAAGGCAGAGGAAGGCGACCAAACACCCCGGAGGTGATCAATGAACTCCGGCGACTTCCTTCCGACGGTAGTAGCCTTGGTCGTCGCCATCGGTCTTCGGGTACTATTGCACGAATCATGGCACTTCCTAGCACGAACAGCGCTGCGAGTTCCATCTTCCATCTGGATCCCTCCGAAGCAATCAACAAGTCCAACTCACAAGCGGCTACACCTGGGTCCAATTCACATCGGTTGGCCGCCGTATGCTTACGGCATAACCGAACCTTGGCCTCTCCCAGCGCCCGAGCTGACTCGACTAGGGCCAAAGCGCGTTGCCGCCATCGCTCTCGCAGCTCCCGTCGGCATGTTGTTGTCCGCTGCTGTTGCCCTCGAAGCTGGACTATACTGGAGCACCATTCGACAGCCTTGTTCGGCTGCTGCCTTCATCTGGCTCATCGACTCTGGTGGCAACCTTCTCCCGGATCCGCGGCTGGTGCTAGAGACGCCTCACTCCAAAGAGTGGTTTGACACCACCGACGGAGGCATCGTGTCCGCCATGCTCCCTGATGCAGGAGTACGTATTACTCTGATCGTTTCCGGGTACGCCGTGATGGCGACAGCTATGTTTGTGTTACTTACAGCGCTCGGCCTGATTCCTATCTAGCACTCGCCAGTCCCATCAGCACCACCATAATAGGAATGCCAAGCATGCCACAACGTATTCTAGGCGTTGTCCACCGGCTCACCATGGGCAGAAATCCGATGGCGAACACGGCGATTCCCAACCAAATAGGCTGTGGACCAGCATGAAGAGTGCGGTATCCAAGGAGTGCCACCACAGTGAGCGCTCCCCAGAAAACCCTCCATGCGACTGGGTTACCATCCACCTCATCGCCCCCTCGCCATAGCGCAAGAAACACGACCACACATGCCTGCAGATCTTGGCAGAGCTGTTCGGCGGTGCGCAGGCCCCAGATGTCCACCCCCTTCTCTCGCCGCTCGGAGACGTCCTTCCGCCCAAGACAAGGCCCTCCGGTCCCCGCATGTCTGGCGACACGCGGCGAGACAAGCCCGTCCCAACGAGAAGAGGACCCAGGGCGCCAGCGTCAGAGCGCGAGCCAGATGAACCCCGCCGTCGCCGCAAACAGGATCACCAGGAATACGGCCCGCTGCCCCCTGGAAAGGTCAGGCATCACCTCCCGTCGAACGTATTCCGCGGACCAGGCCGCCACGAGGAGAGCCTCGACCACCGACATGAGCATGCCGAGGCCGACGATGGACGGTAGGTGCCGACTTGGGGCACGCGCCACCAGCGCCGCCCATGCGAATAGCACCCACGCAACACTTGCCAGTGCGACAACGAACACGATGCCTCGTGCGCACGAGGAGAGTCGCGACCGCGAACAACCCCACACCCGACGCATCGTTCACCAACCTCGCGAATACGATTTGGGCCTTCGTCGTTGGTGCCACCAAGGCTAGCCTCAAGGAGACGGTTATCGCGTTCGCCGTTCTGTCGGCTCTCGACATGATGCGTCGCGCGGCAAGGGATGTTCCGCTATTGCGAGCGGGTGTCTTCCTGGCTCAAATGCTCGTCTTCTTGTGGTCTGCTGCCGAGATCGTTCGTGACCTGGGCGCTCTCCTGCAGCTCTGGAACGGCGGTCCGCCCTAAACGGCAGCGCAAAATAGAGGCGAGGGGGACCCGGATCACCGGGTCCCCCTCGCCGTCACGGAAGCGAGCCGCCGGCCGCGCCCCCGTTCAGGTTGGTCACGTTGGAGCCGGCGCCCGTGAAGACGCCCTTGAGCGGCCCCGCCACGAACGCGTACACGAGCCCAGCCGCCGCAAGGCCGATGCCCACCTTGAGCGCCGTCCCGACCCACTCCGACTGGCCGGAGCTCCCTCCGATCTTCCGCGCGAACCGCTCGACGAACGCCTCGCCCCGACGCCAAAGCGCCTGGGGCGCCGCGTACGCCCGGACGGCCAGCACCATGACCCGATCGCTCACGCTAGCCATGCCACGACCTCCGCTTGCCCGATGGATGCGCGGGCCGACCCGGCCCACAAGAAAGGGGCCGGCCCCGGGTCCGCAGACCCCCGGGCCGGCCCCGCATGGCGGCTACAGGCCGCCGGAGAACGTCGACATGTGCGCCATCATGCTCGTGACGAACGGCACGCCCCAAAGCAGCAGCGTGTCCACCAGCGCCACCAGGATCAGCACCTGCATGGTGTTCGGGATCCGGCCTGTGCGGGCCGTGATCGCCCCGTCCCGCAGGCGGTCCATGGTCTGGGTGATGCCGCGCATGACCTCCACCGGCGCGTTCGTGTTCCAGCCGCTCAGGACGGCGTCGAAGAACAGCCCGGCGTCCGTGTTGCCGATCCTGTCCGACAGGCTGCGGATCGCCGCCTCCGGGTTGGGCTCGACCACCAGCCGCGTGAGCACCCGGTCGAGCTCCTTGCGCAGGGGCCCGGTCATGTACTTCGTCGCCTCGGCCATCGCCCTGTGCATGCTGTAGCCGAGCTCCAGGAAGATGCCCAGGTACAGGCCGAAGTCGGGAAGCTGGGCGACAAGGCGCTTTCTCAACCCGTCGGCCTGCATGGGCAGGGCCACCACGGGAAACGCGAGTCCCAGGAGGGCGACCGGGGCCGCCTTGGGGCCGCCCAGGGCGAGGGCGAACACGCCGACCATCCCGACCCCCGTCGCCGCCGGCCCGAGGAGCGTCGCCGGCGTGGCCTCCAGGAACCTGTACGCCCCCACGAACGAAGGCCCCAGGTACGGCAGGATCGAGGAGACGAAGTCCACCGCCGCGACGCGCATGCGGCGCGACCGCCCCTCCGGCATCGCAAGCCGCAGGTCGGCGAGAAGCTCGTTCGGCTCGGCGAGCACGAGCGCCCCGCCCAGCATGAGCATGAGCGCGGACGCGATTCCCACGACCACCTCGTTCACCTACCTCGCCAGGATGTCCCTCGTGCTCGTCTCCGACCGCATCCACAGGTAGGCCCCCGGCACCGTGACCGCCTCGGCGATCAGCACGACGATCCCGAAGGCGGTGTGCGTCAGCGCCTGCCACATCGACGGCTCGAAGAACACGATCGCCACGATGCTCAGGACGGGCGCGGCGAGGAACATGTTGAACGTGCGGACGTGGGCGTTGAGCTTGGAGCGGCGCTCGATCTCCATGGCCTGCGTCTTGCGCATGTCGTCGGCGATCCCGATCATGATGTCGCCCATGCCGCTCGTCTTCTCGCGCTCGGCGATGTCGAGGGCGTTGGCGAACATGCCCAGGGCGGGGAGCCTGAGCCACACGCTCAGGCGGGCGAACAGGTGGCTCATCGGCTCGCGCCGCACGGCGACCTGGGCGAGAAGGGCCTGCACCTCGGTCCCCAGCGGCGGCGGGAGCATCTCGGACGCCCGCCTCACCGCCGTCTGGATGCTCGCCCCGCTCTTCATGGCGCTCCCGACCGTGCCGATGAGCGACGCCGCCTGCCCGCGCAGCTTCTCCTCCGCCGCCTGCGCCCGCCGCTCCACGAACAGGTATCCTGCGGCGAGCATGCCGACTCCCAGGATGGCCGCGGCGGCCGCCGACACGAGGACGAGCCCCACGAGCGCGACGAACACGGCGCCGAGCCCCATGACGGTCCAGTACGCCTCCGGTGTCATCGGCACGTCGGCCATGCGCAGGCGGATGGCGAACGCGCGGTAGTCGCCGAAGCGGACGTGCTCCTCCCGGTCCTTGCGTGCGACGCGCTGGACGAGGTTCTCGGAGCGCTCCTGGCGGCGCGCCACCCCCAGGTCGCGCGCCAGGTCCGCCGAAGGGAAAAAGGCCGAGACGCCCATCCACACCCCGAAGGCAAGAAGCGCGGCGGCGATGATGCCCAGCATGTCTCTCACCCCCCGATCAGCACGGCCACGTCGTGCATGGTGACGACGAGCGCGAACAGGAGCACCAGGGCCAGGCCGGCGCCCTGCACGGCCGCCTCCAGCGCGGCGCCAAGCCTCCGGCCCCGAAGCCGCTCCAGGAGGAGGAGGGCCACCTGCCCCCCGTCGAGCCCCGGCACCGGGAGGACGTTCACGAGCGCGAGGTTGGCGCTGAGAAGCGCCGTCCAGCTGAGCGTCTCGGGGATCCCGAGGACGACCGCCTGCGACGTCGCCCGCACGAGGCCGATGGGCCCGGCCACCTGCCCGAGGCTCGCCCTCCCCGTCGCGAGCGCCCAGAGCCCCCGCGCCTCCGCCTGGAGGAAGGCCGCCACGGCGCCCGCCGCCGCCTCCTCGCGCCGGACGAAACTCGAGTTGCGCGCCCAGGCCGCGGCGGCGGCAAGGTCGATCCCCATGCGGTGCCCCTCGGGCGGGACGACCGCGCGCCTTACGCCGCCCGACGGGAGGGCCAGGAGCAGGCGGACGGGCCGGTCCGCGCGGTCTGCCCGGGCGAGAAGAGGCAGCACCGCGGCAAAGCCGCTTGCCGGAACGCCGTCGATGGCGAGGACGCGCTCGCCCGCCCGCACCCCCGCCCTCGCCGCCGGACCCGCGGGGGCGACGCCCGTCACCGTGACCGCCGATCCGGCGGGCACCCCCCACGCGCCGTACACGGCCCCCATGAGGAGGAGCGCGAGGACGATCTGGGCCGCGACGCCGCCGCCCGCCACGGCGAGGCGCGTGGCGACCGGCCTCGACTCCAGGTCCCCGGGCTCGAACTGGACGAACCCCCCGAGCGGGAACATGCCCACCTGGTACCTCGTGCCGCCTCGCTCCATGCGCCAGAGCGTCGGCCCGAAGCCCAAGGAGAACGCCTTCGGTGGGACGCCGTGGAGGAGCGCCGCGTAGAAGTGGCCCGCCTCGTGCGCGAGCACGAGCCCGACGAGAAGCGCAGCCGCGATGGCGAAGTCCAAGTCATTCACCCCTTGACGAGACCGGCTGGAAGGGGCCGCGCCCGCGAGGCGGCGCGGGAGAGGGCGTACGCGGCGGCGGTCGCCGCGACGAGCCCCCAGGAGACGATCCCGAGCGCTCCCGGCACGTGCCGGACCAGCAGCAGGGGGATGGCGCCGCCGTAGGAGACGGCGTAGGGCACGAGCGCCTGGCCGGGGCGCGGGTTCCCGAGCGCCGCGGCCAGGGTGAGGGCCGGGAGCGCGTACCAGGGCATGACCGAGCCCACGAACGCCAGGGGAAGCGCCGCCGCGAGGGGGAGCGCCCAGGCGAGGGTGTCGCGCCGGCCGGCGCGGGCGGCGGCCGGGATGACGGCGAGGGCGGCGATGACAAGCCCGAAGGCGGCAAGCGCGGCGGCCGCGCGCGTCAGCGTGTCCGCCAGCGCCCCTCCGGGCCAGGCGCCGAACGCGCTGGCGAGGCTCACGAACACCTGCCGCGACTGGCCGTGGGGACTGACCCAGTCGTGAAGGGCGGCAAGGGGCGTACCCCCGTAGGCGGCGTAGCCGAGGAGGAAGACCGCCGCCGCGACCGCCGCGGACAGGGCGGCGGAGCGGGCCCCGCGCCGCCCGAGGACGAGCCCCCACAGCCCGGCCGCCACGCCGGCGCCGAGGAGCGTGAACGACAGCATGAGGCCGAGCGCGCCGCCGAGGGCGAGGTCCCGCCAGAGGGCGGGGGACGAGTCCGCCAGCCGGAGGGCGAGCGCCGCGAGCGCGAGGACGAGCATGACGTTGTGCGCCCCGCCCGCGAGCGACAGCGCCGCGAACGGCGACCCGTAGGCGGCGAGGAAGCCCCGCCTGGCCCAGGACGGGACCGCCCCGAGCCAGAGCCGCGCCGTCCCCACGTACAGCCCGGCCATCGCCGCCCGCCACGCCCAGATGCCCGCCTGCCAGGGGAAGACGGCCCAGAGGCGCATGAGCGCCCAGAACGCCGGCCCGTACGGGTCGAGGAGCCTCGGGTAGGCGGCCATGCGCATGGGAGGGAACTCCGCCATGGCGGCGACGCTGCCGTATGGGGCACGCAGGGGGTCGAGGCCGAGGGCCTCGGCGTGGGCGAGGAGGATGTACTCCCTGGGGTCGGCGGTCAGGATCGGCCAGCCCACGAGGAGGCTCGCGGCCGCCGCGCCGACGACTGCCCACAGGCCCGAGCGCTTGTCCGCGCCCGCGGCATGCCAGGCCACGACCGACAGGGCGAAGCAGCCCCACAGGGGTAGGAGGTTCCCCCAGCCGCCGATGGGCGTGTAGCGCGTGTCGGCGGGATGGAGGTCGGCGGGGAACGTTCCCAGCGCGAAGGCCGCGTAGAGCGCGAGCGCCGCGACGGTGAGGCGCGCGGCCTCTCCGGCACGGGGGACGGCGCTAGGCCACGGGACGGCCGAAGTAGAAGCCCTGGCCATAGTCCACCCCCAGCCGCAGGAGGAGCGCCATCTCGCCCCGCGCCTCGACGCCCTCGGCGATGAGACGCACGCCGACCCTCTGTGCGTAGGCGACCAGGGCGGCGAGGAAGGCCGCCTTGCGCTCGTCGCGGTCGCAGCCGGCCACGAGCGACCGGTCCACCTTGAGGAACTGGGGCCGCATGCGCACGAGGCTGGCGAAGTTCGCCTCCCCGACGCCGACGTCGTCGAGGGCGTAGGGGATGCCCGCGTCCTCCAGGGCCGAGACGAGGCCGATGGGGACGCGGGCCGCCTCCGTGAGCTCCAGCACCACGCCCGGCGTCCTCGCCCAGCGCTCGACGATTCGCGTCGAGCGCGGGTCCACGTTGACGAAGAGCCTCCCGTCGAGAGGGAGAAGCGCCTTGCAGGCGCGCGCCGTCAGGTCCTCCAGCTCCTCGAGCACACCCGTGCGCGAAGCCTCGCCCCAGAGCGCGGCGGGGTCCAGGCCGGGGCGGCCCTCGACGCGGAACAGCGCCTCGTGGCCGATCGCCCGCCCGGAGCGCATGTCCACGATCGGCTGAAGCGCCATCCGCATGGGCACCACGCCCGTCAGGACCCCGTACAGGATGCCTGCCGTCTCAAGGTCGCCTACCCTGGCCGCCACACGCACCACCTCGCTGTCGCCTGCACGCAAGAAGAGGGCCGGGCCCCGCGCGGCCCGGCCCCGTCTTCAGCGCCCCGTGCGCCGCCAAAGGACGCCGCGCCTGCGGCCGGCGCCGACACGCTCCAGGTGGCCCTTGGCCTCGAGCCGCAGGCACACGCTCGCCACCCAGCGCGACCCGGCCGCGTACCCGCAGGCGCGGGCCACGGCGGAGTACGGCACGCCCGGCCCGCCGGGGGCAGCGTCCGGCAGGCGGGCGAGGGCCGACAGCACGCGCCCCTCCGGGTCCCGTTGCCCCCGGCCCGTCTCGCCCGCCAGGAGGCGGCGTGCCTTGCGCTGCACGCGCAAAAGCGCGTTGTCCAGCCGCTTGCTCGGCATGGCGCGGAGCCTTCCGGCCGCGAGGTCCGCCATCCGCAGCGCCAGCGCCTCGCGCTCGACCGGCGTGAGGAGCGGCACCACCATGCGCACGGCCTGGGCCGCGGCCATGCGCCCCGCCACCCGCTCGTTCAGGAGGTCCGCGGCGGCCACGAGGAGCTGGTCGTCCGCGTCCTCGAGGTCCTCGATGCGCACGGGGTCGAGCCTCGTCTCGGCAGAGCGGTGGGCGCGCGACAGGGCGTCCCACACCGCAAGCCGCATCACGCGATAGAGCCACCCGCGCGCCTGGGCGCCCTCGACCCCGGAGGGAAGGCGCATGAGCGCCCGGTAGGCGCGGATGACCGCCTCCTGCACGAGGTCCTCGCCGTCCAGCATGCGGTCGCGGACGGGCCTGAGGCTCCTCGCCACCACGCGCCTCGCCATGCGGTAGAGCGTCTCGACCGCCTCGTCCGCCGCGGGCGCGACGACCGCCGCTCCCACGTCTGCCACCTACCCGTCGCCGAAGCTCGCGATCGACGGCGGGCACATGTCACGCCCCTGCGGCGCTGTAGGGCAGAAGGCGCGGAAGTAGACCACGGTCTGCCCCTCCCTGTGTGTTGCCTTGGCCAGGATCTTCTCAGGCATCGGCAAACCTCCAGTTCTGTCGCTCAGGCGAGGGCGACCAAGACGGCCGCGACAAGAAGTGGCAGGATCGCGATGAAGGCGACAGGCACGGCAACCCGATCAACACGCCAGACCGGCCACCAAGCGCCGAAGAGAGCCCGAACCTGTGACCCACCATCCCCTGGCGGCACGTGCTTCCGGCTGAGAGCTGCAGCCACCAAGAGCACGCAGCCCAAGGCAACAGTAAGGAGTGTCCGCGCGATGAACCCTCGCATCGTTGCCGGCCCCTTTTCAACTCTTGAATCCGGCGTCCAGTTGTGGATCGACCGCCTTCTCTTCCGTTCCCGGCCAAGACACGTGCTACCGATACCGGACGGCCACTTCGTCCATCACGCGGCCAGCCGGTTCGAAGTTTTCCACCTGAATCGTGGCGCCGGCCAAGTCGGACGCGGTTTGTACACGTGGACCAAATTCGAACCCGCTCCCAGTCAGAAGACGCGGTTTCGCCTGGAAATCGCCCTCACACCGCGCGACTTGAGCATGCTGGCGACACTCCTCATCCCGCTCAAGACATCGGCCGAGTACGTGCGCTTGTTCCGTTTGTACACCCTAGCGACGTTGAGCCAGCCCGACCTGGACTCCGCCATGAACCAGGTGGACGCCTCTCTCGCCAAAGTTGACCTCGTTCTAGCACCAGTCGCCTACCGTTGGCATGGCCTGACGCAAGCGGTCTTCAAGCCGACCGGCACCTGCAGCCAAGTGCTCCGCCGCGCCACGCTAACGTGGCAAGAGTACAACCGTCACGAGCACGCCAAGCGAGCACGCGAGGTCGAAGAGACGCGTTCCTAACCGGCCAGCCTCCGCGTAGCCGCCCTTCTCAAGCCAAAGGCTCAGCGCGGGCTGGCTGCCCACGGCCAGGAGCGGCAGACCCATCACAAGCGGGACGGGTCGCGACAGGGACAAGACGAGCGCTCCGGCGAGCGCCACCAGAGATGGCCAAGCCTCCCATGAGCCGAATGCCGCCACCTCCAGAGCAAGCTCCGCCGCGACGACGACCAGCACCGCGCCCGTCCACGGCCACACCCCGATGACCAGCCGCACGAGGGCAAACAGGGCCAGGAACACACAGAAGATCCCCAGTCGAACGCCGGTGCCGATGGCGCGAGCGCCCCAGACCCGCCCGGCCTCACCGTAGACGACCTCATCGAACACGCGGTCTCCTCCCGCCCCGTCCTGGGCATCTGTGCGGCAAGGGTGGCGGCATGAGAGGCGCGCGACCACCGCCGCTCCCGCGCCTGCCACCTACCCGTCGCCGACGTCCGTGGTGATGAGCGGCATGAGGGCGTCGGGCGCCACGACCTGGACGACCGCCTTCTCGTCGCCGGCGATGAGAAGCCCGCGCCCGGGCGTCGCCTGGCGGATCACACGCGCCTGCGCCTCCGAAAGGCCGTACACCGAGGCGATCAGGTCGACGTCGGCGCCCTTGTCGTTGCGCAGGAGGAGCGTGAGCCCGACCTGCCCGAGGTACACGCGCGCGTGGTGCTGGCCCGCGGGCTTCACGCCGATCCTCGGGTCGCCGAGGAGGTCCGTGATCGACTGCGTGATGAGCGCGGTCCTGCCCCCGAGCTTTCGCGCCGTGCGGGAGAGGAGGCTCACGAACCGGGCGGTGTCCTCGCGGGCGAAGAGCACGTGCGCCTCGTCGATGGCGACGAGCTTTCGCCGGCGCGACGCGAGGAGGCGCTGGCGCACGTGCTCGGCGATGAGCGCGTACGCCACCGTCTGAAGCGCCTCCCCGCCGGCCTGCACGAGCTGGGCGACGTTGAACACCACGAGCGGGCCGGAGGTGTCGACGGTGGTCTCGCCGGAGAACATCGAGAGCGTCCCCGTCACGAACGGCCTGAGGCGAAGCGCCACCTCCCGCAGGCCCTCCGTGGCCTCGATCTCGGCCAGGACGTCCTTGAGGGTCGGGGAGGGCTTGGCCCGAAGGCGCGCCGACGCCTGGTCGGGGTCGACGACGGACTTCCAGTCGTCGGTCATGCCGAAGTGCTGGTAGACCCGGTAGAGCGGCTCCTCCAGGCGGGCGCGCACGTCTCCCGGCATGCGCTCGTCGCCCGTGAAGGTCATGGCCTCGATGATCGCCGTGAGGAAGGCGACCTTCGTCGACACCGGGCGGCGGAAGTCCTCGTCCTCCATGCGCCTGGGGTCCGCGGGCAGGAGGATCTCGCAGGGATTGAGCTGGTCGGGCGAGCCGACGCCGAAGCGCACGTACTCGCCCCCCATGGCCGCCGTCCAGCGCTCGTAGTCCACCGGCGGCGAGGGGTCGATGACGATGACGTCCTCGTAGCCCAAGAGCAGCGACTGCGTGGCGAGGTTCTTGAACGCGAGGCTCTTGCCCGCGCCGGTGGCGGCGACGGTGAGCATGTTCGGCTGGCGAAGCTTCCTTGGGTCGACGATGACGGCGTTGCCGGTCTGGAGGTTCACCCCCCACAGGTGCCCCTCCGGGTGGAGGAGCTCTCCGGCCGTGAAGGGGAAGGTCGTGGCCACGCACAGGGTCGGGAGCGGCCGCCTGCGGTCGACCAGGCACAGCCCGAGAGGGGCCGTGGAGCGGAACGCCGGCATCTGCTCGAGGTAGGTCTCCCGCAGGGCCAGCGTCACCCCCGCCGCCTCCTGCTTGAGCTCGGCCGCCGCCTCCCGCAGCTCCTCCGGCGTGTCCGCGAGGAGCGTCACGAGGAGCGTCACGTCGAACATGCGCTGCACGCCGCGCGCGAGGTCCTGCCGAAGCTCCTCTGCGTCGTAGCGCGCCTCCTCGGCGTAGACGTCGGCGCGCCTTCCCTGGCGCGCCGCCCACCTGGCCGAGAGGTCCAGGTTGGCCTGCTGCCTTCCCAACTCCGCGAGGGCGACGTTCTGGGGGATGGGGCGGATGTGAAGGGCGATCCGCCGCCGGACCTTGCCGTGGGTGAACCGGAGCACCGGCTCCAGCCAGCCGTTCGAGACGCTTCCCGGGTAGGCGACCGCCATGAACGACTGGGCGTAGGTGCCCCCGAGTTCGACCATGCCCGGGCGCTCGACGACGGCGCTCGGGGCGAGGATGTCCGCGAGGCGCGTGGCGTTGTGCGCCAAGGCCCCGCCCGCGGCGCGAAGCGCCGCCTGCGGCCCCGAGAGCGCGTCGGCGGCGTCGAATCCCGCCGGATGGTCGTACGTGAGGAGAAGCAGCCGCACGGCGGCGTCGGTGTCGCAGATGCGGGGCCGAAACTGCGTCCCCTCCAGCGCGGCGTGCAGCCTGCGGGCGCGCGAGGCGGCCTCCTTGGCGGTTGGGGCGGGGACGGCGACGACCACGCCGACCGCAAGCACGTCGTGCGCGAGCGCCTCCCCCAGCTCGCCGAAGGCGCGGGCGAGCTCCGCCCGCACCCCCTGGCCCTCCGCCTCCACGCCCTTCATCGCCGCGAGGTAGCCGTCGATGTCGACCGGCCTCGTGTAGACGACGATCTCGACCGGCCAGGGGAGCCCGTTGAGCACCTGGGCGAAGGCGGAAAGGCGCATGTCCTGCTCCTCGTCGGACAGGAAGTGGAAACCCTCCCCCTCGACCTCGACGAGGGCCACGTGCCCGCCGTCCTTGCGCTCGATCACCCCGTCCTCGACCGCCACGACGTCGACGGCCTCGACCGCCGGGGACTTCCCCGCGGGGGCGCGGGCGGCGGGCCGGGCAACAGGTCGGGCCGCCGGCTTCAGGATCCCGTCGAGGACGCTCACGCCGCCTCACCGCCTTCCGCGTCGTACCGGGCCGAGTCCCGCACGGCCTCCTGGACCGCGAGGGCGCGGAACGCCCGCCACACGTGCCCGCGCCCGCGGTACTCCATGAGCCGGCGGATCCAGTCCACCGCCGAGTCGCCGTACTCGATCGGCCACCGCCCGAGCCCGAGCGCCGCCCCGAGCCCGGCGACGAGCACCGCGAGCGCCAGGCGCTCGGGAAGCGGCATGGCGCCCTGCATGACGATCTTCATGCCCAGCATGCCGCCGACTCCGGTCAGCGCCAGGGAGAGGGCGTCGTAGTTCGCCACCCACTTGAACGACTGGCGGTAGTTCACCGGCACCTTCACCTGCAAGCCGCTCACCTCACTCCAGTCGCCCAGGCGTCTTCGGGGTCCACTCCCGCTGGCGCCTGAGGCGCTCGACGATGGGGTTGTACTTGACCGCGAGCGCCCTGGCCTTCGCGTTGTACTCCTCGATCTCGCCATGGCTGGCGTCCGGCGCGGGAGGAGGGCCGAGCTCCTCCCGCATGGCCTCCCGCGCCTGGGGGCTCATCGTCCTCTCGCCCGAGTCGCGCACGGCGCTCTCGACCCGCGCAGATTGGACATGCGCCGCCATCGCCTGGGCGGCGATGGGACGGTCGATCTCCTCCGGCCCGAGGCCGTGGGCGACGGCGCCGGCGGTGTGCGCGTGGTCCTCGTACTCGTGCCTGGCCGCGTAGCCGAGCGCGACCGAGGTCTCCAGGCCGCGGCCGAGCGTGACGCGCGGCTGGTAGGCGAGCGAGGCGGCCGTGCGCGCCGCCTGGATCACCGGCTTCGCACCGGCGTATGCGATCGGCGCCACCGCCTTCGCGCCCGCGCCCGCCGCCCTTGCCCCGGTCTCCGCCGCGGCCATCGCCCCGAACAGAACGGGGTCGGCCGCCATCGCGGTCGACTTGAGGCCCTGCCAAGCCTCGCCCGCCCGCTCGGCCGCACCAGACGCGGCGGAGGAAAGGCCGGAGGCGGCGCTCTTGAGCCCGCCCGACACGGCCTTGCCCAGCCTCGTGCCGGCAAGGCGCTCCCCGACCGAGGGCCCCTGCGCCCACCGCATGGCCGCCGCCTTCGCGCGCTCCTGGCGCTGGCGGCCCATCTCCGACAGCGCGGCGCCCATGGGCGACATGCGCGCGGCCGACCGCGCCTCGCGCGAGAGGAGGCTTCCGGCCGCGACCCCCAGGGCCAAGCCCGCCACTCCTGCCGTCCTGTGCCCTACGATCTGCTGGAGCATGCCCGGCGCCCTCGTGACGAGCGCGATCGCGCCGATGCCGACGAACAGCCGAACGATGGGACTGCCCCCAGGAGTCGAAAAGATGAGCCACGCGACGTACCACGCGATCGCCATCGCCATCTGGGTGAGGATCGCCCCGACCGCCTCGCTGAAGTTCCACTCGAACGCGTTCTTGTTCCCCGTGAAGGTGAGCGCCGCGGTCACCGGCAGAAGGCCGACGTAGAAGATCAGGTCGACCATCCGCATCACCCAGCTCACGCACGCCCACAGGAGAAGCGCGGCGATGACGAGCAGGGACGTGGGGTATAGGAGCGCGCCCAGCACCGTGGCGGCGCCGGCGAAGATGCCCAGGGTGATGTGGTTCGACCCGCCGTTGAGCGCGGATGCCGCGGCCACCATCGTGGTCGTGACGCGGTTGGCCAGGCCCAGGAACATGGCCAAGAACGGGTAGCCCGCCAGGAACACCGCCACGTACACGGTCGCGGCCTCGAACACCTCGGTCATGTCGCGCGGCTTTGGGCTCATCTGGGAGAGCGCCCGCGTGAACGATCCCCAGGCGAGGCCGAACAGGGCGACGCCGACCGACACGAGCGCGCTCACCTTCCAGAACTCGGAGGCCGCGCTCGCGACGACTCCCTTGCCGGTGAGCGACTCCGGGTTGAAGACGGTGGCGCTGAGCAGCGCCGTCGCCAGATACATGAGCGGGTTCACGATCAGCGTCCGGATCAAACCGCCGATGAACGTGGCGAACAGGTTGAGCCAGTTCGCGGGGTTGAAGATCGAGAGAAACCCGAAGAACCCGCCTCCGCTCTTGCTGCCGCTTCCCCCGCCGCCCGACCCGTTTGCCGTCTGGCACGTTCCCGTGCGGATCTGGGTCGGAGTGCAGGCGGTCGAGGTGGTACCGGATGATCCAGAGGACGACGAACTCTGACCGGACGAACCGCCGGAGGACGACGAACCCTTGCCGCCTGAACCGCTTGCCGTCTGGCACGTTCCCGTCCGGATCTGGGTGGGAGTGCATTGGTTCCCAGCGCTGCCCGACGAGCCGGAGGACGAGCCCTTGCCCGACGATGCGCCGGACGAGGCGCCGCTAACCGGGCCGCGCGCGCCGGAAGAAGCGGCTCCCTGTCCGGGCAGAAGCGACCCGCCAAACCCTCCTCCGACGCCCCCATGGCGGACGGTCGTGGCCGACGTGGCGCTGGGAGCGGCGAACGCGAAGCCATGCGGCGCCGCGGTGACCACGGCCGTCATGAGGAGCGCTGCTCCAAGAGCATGCCAAATCCGCATCCACGTCGCCTCCCGCCCTCAAGCCCGTTTCGCGTCGGATCCACGGGCCGATTCCGAACCCGCCTTGCCACAGCGGTCGCCATGCCAAGTCGCCTTCTATGCCATCTCCGCGTCCGCCCCGTCACCTGCGGATTCTTCGGAGCCACCGTTGTCCTCGGAGCCGGCACGTTCCCTCCGGGAGGAAGGCAAGGCGATGTCCACGACGAGCGCGACGATGAACAACAGCACCCAAGCCTCGATACCTACGGCGAAGTTGCGCGGGACGTACGGCAAAGAAACCCGCTCGATCAGCCGCAACGGCCAGACGACCGGCACTCGCGCGACGTACGAGCTGAGTGCTCGCATGATGTCGAAGAACGGTCCTCGGTAATTCGCAGGCCACGGAATCGCCCAGAACCAGCACATGCTGTACATGACAACGGCAGCGTCCAGAGGGGCAACGACAGCCATGTATGCTACATCGCCAAACCCCCTGGCCGGAAGCCGAGGCCGCAACAGGAACAGGCCGAAGTACACGGGAGCGACGATGAACACGATGGCCGCCACACCGTAGACGATGACAAAGCCCGCGACAGGCAAGGCCACATGCAGGGCGAACCAGATGAGCGGCGAGATGATGATTGCGAACGCCAGCAGGAGATACACGAGCGCCTCGAAGACCATGGGATCGCCTCCGTCAAGAAGCACGAAGGCCCGCCCCCCGCGGGGCGGGCCTTCGGGTCAGCCTCCGCTCGGGGTGAACGGGACGCTGATGCCGGTGAGCCAGTTCAGCACGAGCGGGGCGAACGTGAGCAGGAGGATGAGCTCGATCGAGACGGTGATCGCCTTCGTGCCGTTCATCTGCAGCTGCGGGTTATGCACCATGGCCCGCATCACGGCGCCGATCACCATCACGAGCAGGAGCACGCCGTACAGGATGAGCCGGAGCGTCGCGGCCATGTTCTCCATCGGCGTGACGACGGCCGTGACGATCGAACCGCTGGCGTGGCCGAAGTTGATGGTCTCCGCAGACGCGAGGGCCGGCACGAGGAGCGACGCGCCGATCGCGCCCGCTGCCGCCGCGAGGCGCCGCGCGGAGGCTCCGAGTCGCTTCACGGGCTTCCCTTCCTTCCAAACGCAAGATCTTGCGGGGGGACGGTCCCCCGATGAAAAGGTCCCGGGCGCAAGCGCCCGGGACCTCAGGAAGGAGTGCCCGCCGAAGGCGGCGCGCCGGCGGCGCCCATCGCGGAGAACTCGCCGTAATACGCCATGACGTCGTCCACGTACTGCGCGGTCGTGATCCCCTGGTTCGCCCCCCAGGACTCGACCACGGGCTCCTGCGACAGGACGGACCAGTCCGACGTGCCGTACATGGAGACCCACTGCTCCGGCGCGCCGGGACCGGCGTTGTACCCCGCCGCCACGAGCGGCAGGTCGCCGTGGAACATGGCGTCCAGGCTGTCGAGGTAGCCCACGCCCGCCATGAGGTTCGTGAGCGGGTCGAGGGGGTTCTGGCCGGCCGAGAAGTGCGACGGCTCGACCTGCATGAGGCCCAAGGCGCCGCTTGCCGACACGGCCACGGGATCGCCGCCGCTCTCCTGCATCATGACCGCCTGCACGAAGGCCACGTCAACGCACGGCTGCTGCCTCGCGCAGTAGTAGTCCACCACCTGCGTCTCGAGGGGAAGCCATGTCACGGCCACGGCCTGCGCCCCCGCCCCGGACCACGCCGGCGTCTGGGGTCCCGGCATCTGGCCGCAGACGCTCTCGGCGCACGTCGCCACCACGCTCTGCGAGCCGCCGAGCCCGAACACGTAGTGCCCGATGGACAGCACGACCATGGCCGGCACGAACAGGCTCGCCATGAGGGCGAACATGGCCGCGGCCAGCGCGTAGGGAAGAAGGCGGCGCCAGCGCCAAGCCTGGAGCACTGCCACGGCTAGCGCACCCGCACGAGCGCGAGAAGAACGCGCGGAAGGTCGTGCCCGCCGACGAGGGCGAGCCCTCCCAGCATGAGCAGGAGGACGGCGGCCTCGCCGAGGCTGCCCACCCGCACCGACGGCCAGCGCAGGCGGATCTCCCTCCCGGATAACGGCCACAGGAGCCGCTCCCCGCTCACGTTCAGCTCGTCCAAGGCGAGGTGGCTCAGGTAGCCCACCGCCACCCCGAGCGCCACCGTCGCCGCGAGTCCCCTCGCCGCCGCCAAGAGGACGACAAGGGCGACGATCCCCGCGATACCCGCCGCCACGAGCGAGTGCGTCGGACCGCGATGCCACAACACGCCGCCGGGAATCCGCCTGCCCACATGTCCGAACGAACGGCTGCCGTTGCCGAACGGACCTGGTTCGTAGCGTTCGACCTTGCCGCCGACCCGGGCGACACCGGGAAGGGGGACGTACCGGCCGTACATGCTCCCCGGGTGGTCCACGTCGGGAAGAGGCGCCGCCAGCGCGCTCGCCGCGAGGAACGGCAGGAGGTGCGCCCCAGATTGTCCCAAGGCCGACGCCGCGACAGCTCCCGCGAGAAGCCCGCCGACGATGTGCGTGTGGCCGTTCACCGGGATCACCCCCGAAGAACGGCGAGCGGCGCCCCCTTTGCTTGGGGACGCCGCCGCCGGTAGCCTACCGCGGGCTGGCCGACTTCTTGAGCCACCTCCCTGCCGCCACGACCACCGGGATCGAGGCGAGCGCGATGGCGATGCCGAGCGGGTCGTGGAGGTTGAACAGCCGCCCGCCCTGGGCGAAAACGATCGCCCAGCAGATGGCGGCGCTCACCGCCGCCGTGACGCTCTCCTCGCGGGCCGTAAGGCCCGCCTGCGCGCGGGTCTCCACTTGGCCATCCCTCCCCAACCAACGGCCAGGGGCCGCGCCAGAGCGCGGCCCCCTATGGCAGACGGTGTCACTCCAGGCGCAACGCCGTGTACACCTCCAGCATTGGATCGACCACGGCCAGGCGCCCGGCCGGAAGGGGCGCGGTGAGGAGCGGTGCAAGCTCCCCAAGAACGGGCTCGACGGCGTCGGCGGCGACAGGCGACGCGAACGCCCTGGAGGCGAAGACCCTCGCGAGCGCCCGAAGGGCGTCCTCCGGCAGGGATCCGACCTCCCCCGGCAGGAACTTGAGCGTGATCTCCGCCGGCGCGCCCAAAAGCGCCTGCGACACCTCCCGCTCGCCAACGGCGCCCCGGCTGCGCCAGAACGCGAGGTTCCCAAGCATCTGCAGGGCGGCGGGATGACCGAGCGAAGCCGACACGAGCCTGCTAAGCTCGTCACGATCCACGACGATGCCCGCCCGCGCGAACCCGTCCTCGAGCACCCGCAGGCCGTCCGAAGGCGCAAGCGGACCCACCTCCACCACGCTCCACATCCGAGGAACCGAAGGGTGGCCCCGACGAAGGAACTCATGGTCTGCCAAGGTTCCGCACAGGCACAGCACCAGCGGAAGGCGACGTACGACCGTGGCATCGCTTTCCCACAGCGTTTTCAGGTAACCGGCCAGCCAGGGCTCGCGGCTGGCATCTTCGATCTCGTCCAGCGCCAGAAGGACACCCGCGGCGCGCGCCTCCTCGCGCAGGCGCTCGAGTAGGGCGGCAACCCGCTCGGGGCGCGCCACGACCGGGGCATCCTGCCGCACCGCCTCGAAGTCGATCTCCACCACGCCGAACAGGCCCACCCGCCGGACGTACCTGCTGAGCATGGCGAACAGGTCGTGCCAGGTGCCAACGGTTCGCGATATTCCTTCGAGAACCGCCGCGCCTATGTCCGTCTCGGTTCTCACGCCGCTCAGCGACACATGGACCGGCACGAAGTTGTATCTGGCCGCCGCCATGCGCTCCACGTACCGGACAAGCGAGCTTTTTCCCAGGCCACGGCCTCCGCGCAGGAAGAAGGCCGCCTGACGTCCCTCGCTTGCCGTCCTCATCCCGCGGTTCTCCAGGAGGTCGATCTCCGCTTCGCGCCCGTAGAGAAGCTCCTCCGGCAAAGCCTGCTCTGGATAGAAGGGGCTCGTTGAGCGCACGGCCGCGCACCTCCACGCCGTGCTGTACGCTTCGCGCGGGCGGAAATCCTGGAACTCCACCGCCATGGCCGCCCTCCCCCGCTTCCATGACCCGTCACTTCGTTGAAAGAAAAGGCCGCGCGCGGAACTTCCCGCGCGCGGCCTCGGTCACGGCCTCAGGGTGAGCCGCACGGACGTCCCCTCCACCTCCGGCTTCTCTACGTTGACCCGGCTCAGGTGGTCGCCGAGCGTCCGCTCCGCGACCCGGAACTGGCGCACGATCTCCTCGACCCCCTGTCCGCGCGCCCCGGCGAGCTCCCTCGGCATGAGCCCGAGCGCCGCCGCGTCGACCACGCCCCTCGCGCCCTCCGGCACGGCCATGAGCGCCCTCGCGCGCCGCTCCGGGTCGAGCCGCCAGTAGGCGTCGAACGGGTCGTCGGGCCGCCGGGCCGCGAGCCCCCGCGCCACCAGGTCCAGCCGGATCGCCTCCCGGCGGGCGAGCGTCATGACCTCCGCCGGCATGACGCGCGTCCCCTCGGCCGCGAGCCCCCGCTCGTTGAGGAGGGCGTAGCCGTACCACACGGCGTCCGCCGCGGTCGGGGCGGTGAAGCGCACGAGCGAGCGGTCCTTGCGCACGAGCGGCACCGCCGCCTGCCGCACCTCCCCCTTCCCGTCCACGCCGAGGCGGTACGTCCAGGCGACCGCGAGGCCGGGCGCCGTCTCCCCCGCCGGGGAGACGTGCCAGAAGGCGTCCTTGGCCCCGACGGGAAGGGGAGCCATGCCCAGGGACGCGAGGGTCCTGGCCACGGAGAGCGGGAGGTCCGCCGCCTGCACGTCCGCCTCCGGCCAGCGGGCGCGGGCCTCCAGCACCCGGTCGGCGAACGTGCCCCCGGAGAGGACGGCGGGCCTGCCCTCCCGCCCCGCCGTGAGGGGAGCGAGCCTCCCGTCGGCCTCGGTGGCGGGCACGGGCTCGACCCGCACCCCCCAGGTGTCCTCGCAGAACACCACCGACGCCCCCGGCCCGAGGGGGGCGACGCGGTAGCGCCAGCGCGACGCGACGGGCCTCGGCTCCTCGGGGGCCTGGGGCCCCTCCTGCGCGATTTCGCCGGACGGCGCAAGCGCCTTGCGGACCGCCTCGGGGTCGCGGACGGCGTCCTTCCAGCGGCTCAGGGCCTCCTCGCTGTGGGCCACCGTCACCGGCAGGCCCTCGAACGCCGCCTTGACCTCCTCCAAGGAGCCGTACAGGCGCCTATGCACCGAGACCGGGAGGACGGGGTCGCCGACGTCATCGTCCTTGCCCAGCCACGCGATGAACTTCCCGCTGGGAAGCCTCGTCGCCATGGCGAGGGCGCGGTCGTCGGCCGCGCCGACGCGGTTGTCGGTCGCGAGCCCCCCGTGGCCCTCCAGGGCGGCCTCGGCGTGGACCTCCCCGACGTGGCCCGTGGAGTAGATCCCCACCTCTCGCGTGCGGAAGGCCGCCGAGCGCTCGGCGAGCGAGTCCACACGGGCGCGCAAGGTCCGGGCCTTCCCGGCGAGGTCACCTCCGGCGCACGCCTCCTCCAGTTCCTGCGCGCTCGCCACCATGGCGTCGACCGCACGCATGAGATCCCACGGCGCGCGCCGGACAGGGGTCGGCGCCGGCGCGTCCGCGGCCCGCACCCGGCGCGCCGCCTCGTACTCGGCGTACTCGGCCAGCACCGGCGCCGTGCCCGAGGCGGCAGGACGCGCCGGAGCCTGGTGGTCGGACGCGGCGGCGATGTCGTCCTGGAGGACGCCCACGCAGCGCTCGATCGCCCCGCGCAGGTCGTCCGCCAAGCGCTTGTGCCCGGGGTCCAGGCGGGCGATCTCCCTAGCATCCAGCCAGGCCAGCCGCGCCCGCGCCAGGAACGCGTTGTACCCGGCGCGGTCGAGGGCGGCGGGGTCGAAGAAGACGTCGTCCGGACGCGAGGCCCGGACGCCGCGCTCGCCGAGCCACGCGGCCCTTCTGGCCTCGGCCTCCTCGTCGATGATGGCGCCGACCCCGCCGGAGGGCGTGACCGCGCCGTTGCGGAAGATCACGACGGGCGGCTCGCCGGGACCGGGACTCGCCGTGTTCTTCCACCGCTCGTACGCCTCGAGATCCTTGGGCCTCTTCGCGTCGCACACGAACACCCGCTGCCGCTCGACCTCGATCACCGCGTCGTCGCCCTTGCCCCAGACCTTGCGCCAGACGTTCTGGGCGAACGCCTCGGCCTTCTCCCGGTCGGGGAAGGCGACCAGGACGTTCTTCCCCTCCAGGCCCCACGCCCGGACGTCGGCGGGGTCCCAGGTGACGAGGCTGCCCGGCACCCGGACGTACCACTCCGACGGCCAGTCCGGGTGGCGCCGGCGCGACTCGTTGAGCTGCTCGCGCACGATCGGCCGGTTGCGGGCGGTGTACGGCTCGACGAGATCGCCCTCGCGGGTGCCGGGCTCGTGCGTGTACCAGTCCCCCCTGGCCCGCCGCTTGAACCGCTCGATGGCCTCCAGGTCGACCTCCTCCATGGCGACACCTCCCGATGAACGCGAAAGGCGGGCGGGGCATGTCCCCGCCCGCCGCGACCCTAACAATCGCACTGGGCTCCGCGATTTCAGCCGCCCTTCTGCGGTTTTTGGCTGCCATCCAACGACCGAACACTCCCCCGCCATTCCAAAGGATCCACAACAAGCGGACCCTTGCTGTCGCGCTCAACAACAGCCATGAGCAGCTTTTGAGTCGTCGATCGCCCGTGCCTCGTTATCTCGACCCGCATCGCCACGCCGTCGCCTCCTCCCTCTACGTCCACGGACATCGGCCTAGATTCCGTCAACCGCGATGCCGTCCTCAGGGCCGTAGCCCGCCGGGGCCTGTGGCGGATCCCAGGTGGCCGGAGGGGCGACGCGCCGCGCCCGCGCCGGGGGCGGCGCGTACCCCGACCACGGCCACTCCTCGAACGGCCGGAGAGGAAGCCTCGCCGGAAGGAGGCCCGCCTGGAGGACGAGAGACTCGCCGAAGGGCCAGCGCGCCACCTCGTCGGGCGTGAGGAGCGGTCGCGCCGTGTACGCGTAGGTCTCGTTGCGGCTCTGCTGGGCGCTCTGCCAGTTCACGCCCCGCGTCGTCGTGGCGACGGTGGACTGCCCGGTCTTCTCGCTCACGATCCGCGCCGTCTCCACGTCGTTCGAAGACAGGTACACCCACGTGTTGCACGAGTTGCGCATGGTCCTCGCCACGTCCGGGCCGTAGACGCTGTCGAGCTGGCTGAACGCCTGCAGGACGAGGTGGATGCGCACGCCCCTGCCCCTGGCCACCGCGAGCGCCTTGTCGAAGTCCGGGATCCTGGGGAGTGACCCGAACTCGTCCAGGACGAGGTGGACCGGGGAGGGGAGGCGGCCGCCCGGCCCGCGCGACGCCTCCGCCGCGAGCGCCTGGAGCACCTGGGCCACGAACAGCGCCGCCACGGGGTAGTACGCCGAGGAGTCGTCGGGCACCACGACGAACACCGCCCGCTTGCTGCCGGCGAGCGAGGCGGGGTCGAGCTCGTCCCCGGAGGTGAGCCAGGCGACGCCCGGATCGGCGAAGATGCCCATGGCCACGGCCGCCACCGTGAGCTGCGACTTGCGCGTCTCGCCGCCGGAGAGCCGCACCGCGCCGTAAGCGAGCCTCGCCGGGTGGCCCTGGGGAAGGGCCGCGAAGAAGGCGTCGAGGTCTGCCGTCTCGGTCAGGAGCCGGTGGACGGAGGCGAGGTTCCTCGCCTCCGGCGGCGCCTGGTCCGCCACCGCCAGGGCGAGCGCCGTCACCAAGGCCACCGTGCTCTCCCGCCAGAAGGCGTCGTTGCCGCCCGTCGGCGCCCCCTGGGAGGTGACGATCTGCGCCAGCTGGCGCGCGTGGCGCGTCGCCGCCGCAGTGTCCCCGGCCATGAGCGCGCGGGCGACCGGCAGGAGCGGGTTCCACCGCACGGAGTGGGCGGGTTCGCGCAGGTCGAAGCGCACGACGTCGTAGCCGTGCAGGAGGAACGTCCCGGCGCAGGCGGAGTACAGCTCGCCCTTCGGGTCGTTGACCAGGACGCCCTCGCCGCCGGCGGCGATGACGGCGAGGGTGGGCTCGATGAGGCGGGTGGACTTGCCTGCGCCGGGGGCGCCGATGACGAGCGTGTGCCCGTCGCGCGACACCACCCAGGCCCTCCGGACGCGCCTTCCCCCGTGCTCGGCGCCCACCACGAGGCCGACCGGGTTTCTCGGGGCGCCGCTCGTCCACAGGCCGAGCCCCTCGCAGAGCTCCCGCCCCGTCCTCCACCTGGCGGAGCCGTAGGCTGCGGCGCCGGAGGCCGGAGCGGCGGAGCCGGAGCGGGCGAGCCACACGAGGTATCCCACTCCGGCCACGACGGCGCCGGCCAGCACGAGGTACACCTGCCGGAGGGGAGCGTCGGTCGCCACCAGCGCCCACCCCGTCCACGGCGGCACGAGCCCGTACGTGCCGTGCGTCCCTCCGGTGAGGAGGAAGCTCAGGCCCGCCGCCAACGTGGGCAGCGCGAGGACGTCGAACGCGAGGGCCGCCCCCAGGGCGGCCCACTCTCCCCTGCTAGGCGAACGGATCATCGTTCGGCTCCCCCCATGGAAAGGCTTCCATCGCCGGCATGGGCGGTACGGCGCCCGGCCCGTGGCCGAGGAGCACGCCCCGCGCGAGGAGGTCGTCGGCCTCCACGTCATCGGCCACGTCCCACGCCACGGGGCGCCAGCCGCCGCAGTCGATGTACTCGAGCGCCTCGTCCAGCCTGTCGCGGCGGACCTCCCGGTCGATCCGCACGAACTCGATCCTCTTGCGCTCCTCTTCGGAGAGCCTCCCGAGCGAACGGTCGTACGGAACGCACCACGGCACGTCGTACATGGGCACGATCACGTCGCGCACCTCGTCCGCGAGCGTGTGCGGATCCGGGAGGAAGAGTCCGACGTCTCCGGTCTCGGACAGGCGGATGTCGTAGGCTGGCGGGAGGTCCGGCTCGACCGGGACGAGGATCGGCAGCGTGATCCTGCGCTCGAACAGCCGGTAGGACAGGATGAGGTTGACGATGGCCCGGGCGCGCTGGTCCCGGGGTGTCGCTGCGTACCACTCCGGTCCCGGCATGAGGACCCCGAAGACGGTCTCCAGGCTGTCCAGGCGCGCCACGGGATGCCACATCACGTCGCGCGCAAGACGGTCGTCGGCAGACATACACAGCCTCCTTGTCTCGCAACCCGCTCACATCCGCCGCACGGAGATCAGAAGGCCCACGAGCGCGCTCGCAAGCCTCGCGTTCATGCCGCGCGCGCCCACGAGCCGGGGCATGTCCTCGGGGGCGCCATAGACCAGGAGGCTCCCGCCCGCCATCTCGACCCGCGCCGCCCTGGCCGGACCCAACGCCGCCAGGGCGAGCAAGATTGCCGGCGCACGCCACCTTCGCGCCAAGACCCGGCGTCCGTGTCGCTCGCACGATCCGCACGCTCCCGATCGCCACCTCCCGTACCTGGAAGGCGATCGCGTCGTACGGCTCGGTGGCGGCTCCGGCGCTCGGCGGAGGGCGGGAGAAGGCGGGGAGACTTACCGCGGCCGCCTCGCGGGCGGCCGCCTTGCGCCCGGCCTCCCCGAGCGCGCCGGCGAGGGCGTGCCCGAGGCGGCTCGGCGCTCTCCACGTCAGCAAGCTCCGCGGGGCGCCAGCGCGTGCCCGTGCATCGGCGCCGATCGAGAACGCGGCTTCGCGTGATCATGTGTAGCCGCGTCCGCACCCACGCCCGCGCCGGGTCGTAGCGCGCGCTGTCGCGCCAGGCCCGCCACATGGTCTACTGGAGAATCTCCTGGGCCTCGCCGCCGTTGCCCACCATGCCGACGATCAGGCCGTAAGGCTCGGACGGGTAGAGGTCGTCGGGGGCCCCGAGCGCTGTGGGTCCTGCTCGCACCATGGCGGCGACCAGGGCGGCGCCTCCCTCCCCAGGTGCCTGGGAACCAGGGCGTTCGTGCCGGCGATCTTGACCGCCCCCAGCGCCTGTGCAACCCTGACGGCACGAACCGCCGCGGTCGTGGGTCGCGGTCCGACCGCCCCCGCAGCGAGGGGCAGGTCGGGTCGCTCCTCACAAGGGTTTTTGTGGCAGAGGGAATGCCATGCCGGTCATCCCGGTCGATCGTGCCGTCGGCCAGCGGTTGTCGCATACGATCCGCTCCAGAGACGGGCGCGTGCTCTTGCGCGCCGGCGTCGTGCTCACCGCCCACGACGCGCGCCGTCTGCAGGACACGTTCGGCATGCGCTACATCCTCGTCCACAACGAGGTCCTGCCCGATCTGGACGTCCAGGACGTCGACCTCGACGAACGCGTGCGCCAGGACGCCATGAACAGCCTCAGGACCACGATCGACGTCGTTCGCCGACGCACGGGCAAGGACGCGAGCGTCCAGGCGTTTCGGGCGGCGGAAAGCATCGTCGAGGCCGTCCTCAGCGCCGACGGCGTGCCGATGGCGCTCGCCGTGCTGCGTACGAAGGAGGACGACCTCCTCCAGCACTGCGTGAACACCGCGGCCTACAGTGCCCTGATCGGCATCGGCGCGGGGCTCGCTCGGCGCGAGTTGGAGCTCGTGACGCTGGGCGGCCTGCTCCACGACCTGGGCAAGGCGCTTATCCCGGTCGAGATCCTCGCCAAGCCCGGTCGGCTCACGCCAGCCGAGCGGGAGGTCATGAACCGTCACAGCCAGCTCGGGTTCGAAGCGATCAGCCGCGACCTCCCGACTCTGCCCGCCCAGGTCGCGGCCGTCGCCTACCAGCACCACGAGCGCCTCAACGGCTCGGGCTACCCCGAGGGCATGCGGGGGGAGCAGATCCACCGCTTCGCGCGCATCGTCGCCGTGGCGGACGTCTACGACGCCTTGTGCGCCATGCGTCCGTACAAACCGCCGTGGCCGCCGCACCGGGCGGTGGCGTTCCTCGTCCACCATCCCGAGCTGTTCGAACGCGACAGCGTCTACCAGCTCATGCGCAAGGTGGCGGTGTACCCCACCGGCACGATCGTGCGCCTCGCCGACCGTTCCCTCGCAGTGGTCCTCTCCCAGAACGCGGACCACCCGGAGGCGCCGTTCGTTCTGGTCGTCGCCGACCACGCGAACGTACCCGTGACGCCGCCGCGGGCGGTCGACCTGGCGGTCGCGGGAGCCGACCTCCTGCCGATCCACACCGCGTCGTGGCGCTGGCCGCGCGAAGTGCGCGCCGCCCTCGACATCGAGGGCGTGCGGGCGGCCGCGCGGGCGGCGCTCTTCGACCGGGGCGCAGGCGCGACCCGGCCGTAGATGGCGTGCGTGGGTCCGGGCGCCTCGTGCACGGGCGCCTGCGCGTGGGCGGCCGTCTACCGCCCCACGAAGGCGCGCAGGTATTCGCGTGCGCCGAACGCGTCCCTAAGCGGCTGCTCGGGGTCATCGAGGACGCGGTCCTGCTCGACGACGAGCCAGCCGTCGAAGTTCGCCCGTCGCAGGCTGGCCACGATCCGCCAAAGTCCACCGCGCCGGCTCCGGGCGGGACGAAGACGCTCGCGCGCACCGTGGCGTTGAAATCCAGGCCGCGCCGGCGCGAAGCCAAAGGCACGGCGGTGTCGACGTCTTTGACGTGGCAGAAGGCGAGGCGCGCGCTGTGGCGCTCGACGACGTCGACCGGGTCGACGCCGGCGTACACGAGGTGGCCCGTGTCGACGCAAAGGCGCACGTCCAGGCCGTCGACGGGGTTGAGGAAGGCGTCGATCTCGCGGGCGCTCTCCACGTAGGTGCCCACGTGGGGATGGAAGGCAAGGCAGGGCGCGCTCGGCAAGCTCCGCCGGCGCGTCCCCGGCGGCGGCCTGGGCGGAGAACCACCCGCCGTAGCGCCTCGCCATGTCGCGCGCCCGGACGAGAACCTCCACAGTGGTCAACCGCCTCGACCTCCCGCCGTCACTCGTCGGCCTGGATCGCAGCGATGGCGCCAGGATCGCCGCCACCGCCAGCCGAAGGGCGCACCTCGCCAGGGACACGAGCCGCCTCTGGCAGGGGCCGCGCGGGTAGGACGCGGATGAACGGGCACTCCTCGGCATCGACGACCACCATCCCCTCCACCTCCTGCCTCAAGGCGACGAAAGGCGGCGGCCCGGGGCCTGTGAGGCCCCGGGCCGCGCTGGTGCGTGGATGGAAGAGGGACTATGCGGGATCGGGCCCCGCCCTCAGGGCGCGGACACACGCAAGGCACACCGTCTTGTGCCGGAAGATCGTCGTGAACACCTTGCCGCCGCAGAAGACGCAGCCGGACTCATAACGCCTGAGCACGATCATGTGGCCTTCGGTCGAGACCACGAGCGGCGTCCCTCCCTCCCATCCCAGGATGTCGCGCGTCTCCTTGGGGAGCACGACGCGGCCCAGTTGGTCCAGGTGCCGCACGATGCCGATGCCGTCCATGATGGCGCTCCTCCCATGGGCGCGGTCCGCTCAGACGCCGGGCGTACCGACCACCGGCTCCTCGCCGGGCCTGGAGACCTCGGCGCCAGGGTTCACGAGCCCCCGCGTGTTCTCCTCGATCCGCATGAGGAGCTGGAAGAGCTCCGGCAGGATGCGGATCCCGAGCCAGCTGAAGAAGCCGACGATCCACAGCAGGAACATGGCGACGACGCCCGGCGCCCCGGCGGCCAGCGCCGCGAGGCCCATGACGAAGAACGCGGCCGCCACCACCCACGAGAACACGCTGGCGATCCTGATGTACAGGCTCATCGCGGGATACGTCACACAGGCCACCTCCCGACCGTCTTCCGCCTCATGCGGGCGTCTGGGCGTCCCTGCGCGCCCACGCGAGGGCCGAGCGCCTGAGGCTGTCCACCCCGGCGACCGGGACCGCGACGACCTCGGCGCCCGTCGCCTCGAGCGCCCGGGTCATCTTGTGCGAGGCGAAGGCTGTGACCAGCAGGACCACCGTGGCCATCCACGCCCGCGCCGCCGCCTCGGCGGGGTTGCCGAAGCCGTCCAGGAACCCCACCTCGTCCGCCCCGAGCTCGCGGCACACGCGCCGGTAGTCGGGCCAGTGTCCCGGGTCGCCCACCACGAGGACGCCCTGCCCGGCCAGGGGAAGGCGCTCGCCCGCGGGGAGGGTGGAGAGCTCGCGCACGCGCCGCCTGAGGAAGGCCACCTCGGCCTCGCGCTCCCGGCACTCCTGCCGAAGGCTCTCCACCTCCTGCCTGAGCGCCTCCGCCTCCCGCCGGAGGGCGTCCGCCTCGGCCCTGAGGGCCGCCGCGCGCTCGCGCTCGCGCCGCACGGCCGAGCCCACCGCATCCTCCGCCCGGGCCGCCTTCGTCCGAAGCCGCTCCATCTCCCTCAGGAGGCCGCGCGTCCTCTGCCGCGCGATCCGGTCGGCCGCCCGCTCGGCCGACGTCCCCGCCCACGCCAGCCGGTCCTGGCGCTGGGCCTTCATGGCATGGAGGAGCCTCCGCGCGTGGTCGGCCGCCTCGCGGGCACGGGCGACCCAGTCCTCGCCCACGGCCGCGAGTTCCTCCAGCGGCCGCCCCAGAGCCGTGACGACCGCGGCGGCGAAGAGCGGGGGGAGCCTCCCCGCGATCTCCGCCGTCTCCCCGCCCCGCAAGACCTCCTCCTCCAGCGCCGCCTCGACCACGGGCTCTAGGAAGGCGCGGTCGTCCGTCACCCAGCGGTAGGCGATGAAACCCGCCGCGTCCTTCATCCGCTTGGGAGGGACGCTTTTGCCGAGCGCGTCTCGCGCCAGCTGCGCTGCCTGTTCGCGGTCCATCGCGAGCACGAGCTCGACGAGGAGGCCGAAGGCGAGGGTGTCCGTGTCGACGCCAAGGAACTCCGCCGCCTCCGGCTGGCAGAACCGCACCGCCCTCGCCTCCCCTCCTACCGCCGCCAGCCCCCGCCCGCGTCCTCCATGGCCCGCCTGAGCGCGCTGTCGCCCCTGAGCGTGTAGCGCGCCGTGACCGCCACGCTGGAGTGCCCGAGAAGGCGCGACACGAGCTGGAGGTCCCCCGTCCGCTCCAGCATCCTGGTGGCCGCCGTGTGGCGGAGCGAGTGGACCGAATACCCGTCCACGCCCGCCGCCCTGCGGATCCTCGCCCACGCCTTGCGCACCGCCGAGGTGGTGAGCGGCATGCCTCCCCGGGCCGTGAAGACGA
This sequence comes from Bacillota bacterium, assembly GCA_023512375.1. GTDB lineage: Bacteria > Bacillota > Sulfobacillia > JAJZYS01 > JAILZS01 > JAILZS01. Next base: position 31,536 of record JAILZS010000020.1, read on the forward strand.
ACTCCGCCCCGTCGCGCCCGGCCGCAAGGCGCCTGAGGAGCGCCCGGCTCTCGTAGCCCGGCGGGAGCGGCACGAACCGCTCCTTGCCGCCCTTTCCCCGCACGCGCACGCCTTCCTGGCCGCGCGTGGAGAGGTCCACGTCCCGCACCCGAAGCGCCGTCGCCTCCGCCTCCCGAAGGCCGCATTCCAGGATGAGCGTGAAGAGCGCCCGGATGCGCAGCGGCTGGGCGCGCACCGCCTCCCCGAGGCGGGAGAGCTCGTCCGCGGGAAGAGAGCGCGGCACCTGTTCGTGAAGCCGCGGCGGGGGGCGGTTGGCGAGGGGGTTCGCCTGGAGAAGGCCCTCCGCGACCGCCCAGCGGAAGAAGCGGCTCAGGACCGCGTGCCTGAGCCTCCGCGTGGCAGGCGACGCCTCCTCGTCCCCGAGCGCTTGCGCGAGGCCCCCATCCAGGAGGTCGTCCAGCACGCGGCGGTAGCGCCTGAGGGTCCCCTCGCTCCTTCCCCCCTGCCGCAGGGCGAGGAGGAAGGCGCGGGCCGCACCGGTGACCGCCTCGGGTGCTTGCGCCACCTCTCCACCACCCCGCCGGAGGAAATTCCCGGAAACTTGTCGGACGTCCTGCCGCCGGCTGTCCCGAAGACCGCGTCGCGATGCGGGGCGGGCACGCCGGAATTCCCGAGAATAGAAATTCTCGGGACACCTCGCCTTCCGCACCAGATAGGTCTAGACATAGGGGCAGCCAACGTCGCCGGCCCCGTCGTCCCGGGAGGTCCAAGGACTATCGACCGATCAGACACTCGTCCCGTCTGCGCGTAATTTCGTTCGGGTCCTCAGCGCTCCAGTCTTGCCGCTCCGCCCTCCACGACACCAAATGGGCGTCGGCGTCGCTGCCGGCGATCACCCGCTTGTGCCGTGTCCGAAGGCAAAAGGGAATCGATGGACTTGCACGCATCGGTGGCGGCGAGATAGACCCGGGCGCCGTCCGATAGGTCGGAGGGGATCACAGCGACATCAGCGTCTTAGCCACGCGGCGGAGCATGTCCCTGTCGCAGCCGGCGCGTACGTCGACAGAAAAGACGCCCACCCGCACCGTAAGGACGGGAGCCGAACGCTCGGCCTTCGGTTCCTCCTCCACCGTGACGGGAATGAGCCGGCCCCGCAGAGGCGAGGAGCCTTCTTCCTCCTGCCGGAATCGGCGAAGCCAGTAGTAGGCCCGCTCGGCCGGCAGCTGGTGTGCCTCGGCCAACCTCGCCACCGTCATGCCGCTCGCACGAAGATCGGCGACCCGGTCACGCCACAGGGCTTCGACTTCGTGCCGCCTTTCCTTCGTCATCCGCTCGCCTCCCAGAGTCGGTCTCTGGGAGGATCATCGGACGTCCGCAGCCTCCGTTCCATGTGTGTTCCATTGGACGCTTACAGGGCGCCTACTACGATGTGCTGGCGTGGCGAACGTCACCGCGGCACTCAAGCCCTACGGCTCAAAGGGAGCATGGACGGGGTTGTCGCCGTTCCCCAAACCGATCCCACGCTCTACGGCGGCCGGTACGCGATGGCGCTCTTGCAGAACCCCGGCTTCCCGGTGACCTACGGGGGCTCCTCCGCCGGCACGTCGCGCCTTACGGTCGTCTTTCCGAGCGGCAGCCTGACATCCGTCTTCGTCGTCGGCGCTCGGCGCCGGCAACGAGCTCGTCAAGCCCGGGTGCGAACGATCTTGCAATAGGGGCTCTTGCTCAAATTTGGTGCAGTGTGTGCAGGGGGAAGTACGCAGGTGCGTGGCGGCAGAGGAGCTAGCTGGGCAGGTGGTTGCGCATGCGGGCGAACAGGAGATCCGACTTGCCGCGTCCGTACATGTCGCGTTTGACGGTCTTCATCCGGTTGATCGTGCCCTCGATCGGGCCCTGGCTCCAAGGTAGCCGCAGCGCGTTGCGCACCGCCTCGAGATCCCCGTCGATGCGTTGGGCAAAGGCGCACCACTCGGGGATGGCGCACGAGCGCGCCTGGACGAGCCAGGCAGAGAGCTGGTCGCAGTCGCCCTCACGCACAGCCCGCGCGAAATCCTCCGCCAACTGGACGCTCCGGGCGATTACCTCGCTGCCCGCGCAGATGCGCGCGAGCAGCTCCGCCTCCGGCTGCGAACGCTTGCCGACGAGCACGAGCCGGCGGAAGCGGCGAGGTGGGATCGTCTGCTGTCGCCGCCCGGCGGGTGTTCTTCCCTCCCCGTCGCCCGTCCGCCAGGCGCGGAGCCGACGTCGCAGGAGCGACTCCGAGCCCGTGAATCCGAGCTGGCAGAACTCCTGGTGGAGGCAGCGGGCGTTCTGCTCGCCCTCCTCCCAGCGCCGACGCAGGTAGTCGCTGTACGGGTCGAGGAGGCTCGGGCGCTTCGCCTGCGCGTTGTCCGGGATGCCGTGGACGTAGCGGCGGACGGTCTTGCGGGAGAGCCCGAGGCGTCGGGCGACGGCGCGCTGGGAGAGTCCCTGTGCGAGCAGGTCGAGGATCGCCTGCCGGCGCTCCGCGCGACGTCGCCGCGTCGACAGCTTGGCGAGTTCTTCCCGGGTCGGGGGCTTAGCCGGTGGCGGCGGGGTGGTCTCGCGCGGCAGCCGGACGGGGCAGCGCTGCGCGAGCCGCTCGAGGCAGTCGCCGAGGTTCTGCAGCAGGTGGAAGCGGTCGGCGACCTGCACGGCGTCGGCCGCGCCCTGGCGGGCGCCGTCGGCGTAGCAACCGGCGCGGTCGCGGACGATCACCTCGACACCTGGGTGCGCCTGGAGCCACTGCGCAAGGAAGTCGGCGGAGCGCCCCTCGAAGAGGTCGACCACCTGGCGCCGCTCGCAGTCGTAGAGCAGAGTGCCGAAGGAGACGCCGCGGCGGAACGAGAAGTCGTCGACGCTGAGCACGCGGACGGGGGCATCGGGCCTGCGCAGGCGGCTGCGTGCGGCACGCAGCAGGGTTGTGGCGGCTGTAGCGCAGGCCGTAGAGATGCGCCACCCACCGGCCGGGCAGGCCGCCGACGGCGAGGGCGGTGTAGGCGAGCAGCGTGGTGATGCGCTCGGAGCGCCGGGCCCAGGGGGCGACGTTGGGCAGGCGCTCGGCGAACACCCGCCGGCTGCAGTCGGGGTTGTCGTACTGGAAGCGGCGGGCGCGCACGCGGAGCAGGAGCTGCAGGCCGCAGGGCACGAGGTAACGGAAAGATCGCCAGTAGCGGCTGCGCACGCGAGTGCAGAGGTGGTGGCAAGCGGAACAGGGCACGGCGTCAGCGCTCGCCTGCGCGAGCAGGGTGAGAACGTGGTCCTGGACCGTGACGGCGGCGACGTCGTAGCCTTGCAGCGCCTCTTCGATGGTCGCGACGAGACTCGCGCCGACCGACTTCGCCGCAATGGCGACTCTGCTCGGACTCAGACTTCCTGTAATCGCGCACGGCCCATGCATCATGACTGCCATGCGTTGGGCATTCTATACTTAGAAGAGAACAACCTTGCTCAGGATTTTCTTAATTTGTCTCCTGCACACCACGCAGTATCCGGCCTGTGCGACACTGTGTGCTACCCCCACACCAATGACCCCCGCGCCAACAACACCGATGCGTTTCAACTTAACGCCCCTCTTGCGGTACGAATCCTGCCAGTTCTGCGGGCCTTCCCCAGGCGGCCGCCATGGCTACAGTAGGTGCAGCCCCTGCTTCTTGGCACGCCGTTCGACCAACTGCAATAGGACCATCGCCACGATCGAGAAGCCCGCCGCCTCCGCTATCAGGATGACCCACTCTGTCTGGTAAGGGAGCAGGGTCTTCCACCCCTGCCCCAGGCTGTAGTAGCGCACCAGATCGTAGCCCCAGGTATACGGCAGCGCCCAGGCCGCATACTTCAGCGCCATCGGGAACTCGGAGATGGGGAAGTACGCGCCTGCCAGAAACTCGAACAGCTGGCTGATCACGCCGACAATGGAGTTTACCTGACGCCAGAGTACCCCCAGCAGTGCGATCATTGTGCCAAACGCCATCAGGGTGACCATCACCGCAAGACAGGCGGCCAATATGGAAAGCGCACTGATGAGGTCCGCGCCGGCGTGCCAGACCAGGAACAGGAATAGGGGCACAAAAACGATCAGGTCCATAATGGCGCTGGCAACGACGGTCCCGGCGTAGTAGGCATAACGGGAGATCGGATTTGCGTAGAGGTACTCCAGCGTCCCGTTCATCAAGTCCTGGGTGACGGAGTTGAGCGGCGTATACAGTGCGGTGCTGTTGAAGACCATCAATACGAGGCCGGCCAGAATGAAGGTGAACAGCCGCTCTCCTGCAAGGTTGTTCGTGCCCTCGAAGACCATGAACCCGGAAAGGATCAGGAAGAATCCGACCCGGACGAACATCTGGACGATGAGCCCAACCAGGTTGGGCAGATAGCGCCTGATGACCTGCAAGTTCTTGATGATGGTCGCGCTGAGGACGGTCCAGAACGAAGCCGGGCGGGGAAGCGTGACCGGGGATGTAGCCGACATGGCGGTGGCCTGGGGCCGGACCTTTATCTGCTCCAAGGCAATTTCAACCTTTCTATCGTTCCAGTGATTCGTCCAGGCCACCCACATGGTGGATAAACGCGTCTTCCAGCGTAATCTCGCGATGGCGGATGGGTAGCCGGAGCCCATCCTCCTTCAGTACTCGCAAGATCTCGCTCGTGCCCTCAAAGAAGTCCGAGACGCCGAAGCAGGTCCATTCCGGTTTCCTGTGCAGCTGCTTCACCACGGACGGGAGGTTGAGGATCTTCTGGATTGTGGCTTCGGGTAGTCCCTCGCTCCGGATCTCGATCATGTCCTGCGGCCCCAGTGCGGCCTTCATGGTGTTGGGGCGCTCGGTGAACAGAACCTTGCCCTTCCGGATGAGCGCAACCCGGTCAGCCATCTCCTCCACCTCGTTCATCATGTGCGAGGTCAGCAGGAGAGACTTGCCCTCCTGTTTGATGTAGGCTTTGAGGTAATTGCGAATTCGACAGGAAATAACGGGATCAAGCCCTTTGGTCGGCTCGTCCAGGAACAGGACTGTCGGATCGTGCAGCAGTGCTCTCATAATGACGACCGTCTGCTTCTGGCCGCCCGACAGGTGCATGAACTGCTTGTTCAAGTGCTCGTTGAACTCGAAGTGGTAGCTAAGCTTCTCGATGCGGGACCTGATCTCTGCGGGTCGCATGTTCCGTAGTCGCCCGAAGAACATGAGGTTTTCCACCACCGTGAGGCGGGCGTAGGCGGAGCGCTCCGTGTCCTGCCCCACGTATCCGACCAGTTGCCGCACCTGGGTCGGATTCGAATCGATGTCGTACCCGAGGATGTGGATGCGGCCAGAATCTTTCACCAACAGCGTGACCAGCGTCTTGGTCAGCGTCGTCTTCCCCGACCCGTTGGCCCCCAGGAGCGCCAGGATCTCACCCTGCTCCACGGTCAGCGAGGAACCCTGAAGGGCGACCGTCTTGCCATATGACTTCCAGACTTCTTCTGCGCATACGGCTTCCACGTGAACCCCTCCCACTGCGCCCAGTGTTACTCCTCGTGTCGCCGGGAGTGGTATAGGCTTGCTTGCATGACACCAGCCGCGCCCTAAGCTTGGCCGGTTGGATCGTCCCGTTCTCCGACCGCCTCGATCCTTTCGGCCAGCTCCGCCACCGTGGGCGCCTCGAACAGGCTGCGCAGCGGCAGGTCGACCTTCAGCGTCGCCCGAATCCGGGACATCAGTTGCATCGCCAACAGCGAGTGGCCCCCCAGGCCGAAGAAGTGGTCGTGCATGCCTACCCGGTCACGCCCCAGCGCCTCCGCCCAGATGCCGGCCAGCACTTCCTCCGTCGGCGTCTGCGGTGCCTCGTACGGGCCCTCCGCCCCTCCGCACCCCGCTTCCGGCGTCGGCAGCGCACGCCTGTCCACCTTCCCATTCGGTGTCTGCGGCAGCTCCGCCAGTCCCACGAAACGCTGTCGGCACCATGTACTCCGGTAGCCGCTACCGCAGGTAGCTCCGCAGCTCGCCTACCAGCACTTCCGTGCCCCCGGCCGTCACCACGTACGCCACCAGCCGCTTCTGCCCCGGCACATCCTCCCGGGCAACCACCACCGCCTCCTGCACAGCACCGTGCTGCCGCAGCACTGCCTCGATCTCGCTCAACTCAATCCGGTAGCCCCCGTGCGGATTCCGCTCAATCTGATCAGTCATTTCGCTCGACAGTGATCAGTCGTTTCGCTGAAAACGATCGGCCTGTCGGAGCGAAGCGCCGGGGTTGGGAATCGGCAGTTTGAAGCGGTAGGTTCGGCTTTGCTTTGGGATTCCCTGCGGAGGAGGCGGGCGGGCGCGGCGAGGGGGCATCACGACGCGTCCTGCGCGGTGGCGGCGCCCAGCTTGCGCGGGGAATCGCCCTTGAGGCTGAGGCGGCGGCTGCGTGAATCAGGCGGTCGAGGATCGCGTCAGCGATCGTCGGGTTGGTAATTGTGCCGTGCGGGCGCACGTCACATTCGGGGATAGTCGTCAGGCCGCCTCGGCTGGCGCGGTCGCCGCGTAGGTCAGGGAACGAACGGGCGGTCGCCGGGTCTGGGGCGCGCTGGCGAAATTCCAGGACTCGAAGGCGGACAATCGTAGGGCGCGCAGCGTAAGGATCTCCTGCATGCCGCCGTGCGACCAGCGCATCCCGGGCTCCTTCGTGCGCAGATTCGAGACCTGCACGGCGGTGCGGTGGCTGATGGCCATCACCTTGTGACAACCCGGGCAGGTGGGGCGAGCGGCCAGAACGTCAGCGGCGCCCAGGGCCCAACGTGCGCAAAGGATGCCGCCGACCCGCCGAAGCCAGCCTTGAACCGTCCGCTCGATATGGGAGAACTCGGCCTGGGTCGGGTCGCCAAGATCCACTTGCGCCAACTGGGTGATGAGCAGCCACGACCGCATCTACTACCGCCTGCCGCCACAACGCCGCCCGGGGATCTTGCTCCGCCGCCCCCGCCTGAGGTACCGTCAAGTCCGCTCCTCTCCTCAGCCTGGCAGGGCATTGAACGTGTGATGCCAAGCCGACAGAGGAGCTTTTCTATTGGGAGTACCAACTCCTGGTTTTGGCATTAGTTACCACAATACCATCCCCAAATGTGACGGCCGCCCGTGCCGTGCCAGCGATCCAACGGCAGCTGGCTTGCAATGAGGGTAGAGGCGCGGCCGGCACGATCGTCGAGGAGGTCGAGCAGCGCGCGTCCCTGGGCGTCGGACTCGAGACACCGAGACCTACATCGTCTGCTACAACCCGAAGGAGGAGGTTCACGACCGCGAGCGGTCTAACCGAGCCCTTATCCTCTGAGGAATGAGCTATGAATACATCGTAAATTTGAGCACCTTCCGATATCTCCTGGATTATTACGGTATCCAGTGAAGCGCGGTTGACGGCTAATCGGCCGTTAGCCGAAACAGGCCCGCCGAGTCGCGCCGCGGAGGCCGCATTCCTCCGTCGCGGATCGGCGGGTTTTCGTTTCGCCTAGAGGTTCTGGGGAGCCGGATGCGCGAAACGTGCATGTCCGGTTCTGAGGGGGACGCGCGGAACAAGGTGGCCAAGCCGGTTGAGTGAGAGGACACTGGCCCGAAAGGACCAGCAACGGGGACCGCTCCTATTGGCTAAAGCGCTGAGACCGGCGATCTACCTACCCGGGGCGGTCCGGGTACCACAGATTGCTTCCGCATGATCCGTGGGCAAGAGCGCAGCTCAGATTCTGCACCACCGTAACCGGAACAGGGCCGTAGGGGGGGGGGTGCTGTGCGTCGACATAGTGGGGTTTGCTTTAGACCGCTTTAGGGGAGAGTAGCGGGCATCTTGTCAGTCGGCATCCAAAAAGGCTTCAACTGCGGTGACAAATAGATCCGGCTGGTCACGCGGTACCCAGTGGGAACAACGCTCGAAGATCTGTAGAGACGCGTGCGGCATCAACTGAGAGGCTTGCCGACAATCTTCTGGCGAGACGAGATGGTCCTGTGCTCCCACGAGAATAAGGGTAGGTATTTCGATAGCGCTGAGGTGGTTCCGGTAACAGGTCTTCAGCCCCTGCGCTGTAACTTCGCTGCGTTGTATCGCCTGCCATGCGCGGCCGGCTTCGGGACGCTTGGCCTCCGCCACGACGAGGGACACGAGATCGGGCGTTAGGGCCGCCTTGTTGGCGAGGAGCCCTCGAAGCGACCATTGCGCCCGTCGCGGGCGACTTACGCTCCAGTTGCCGAGCCGGATTGAGAACTGTGGGTGACGCACCAGGAACGAGGTCAACCGGCGATATGGGATACGATCGGTCAAACCATACGGGGCCACGAGCACCAACTTGCGCAACCACGCGGGCTTGTGCAGCGCGATGCCAAGCGCAATTCCGCCGCCGAGCGAAAGACCGCCCAGGCAAACCGAATTCAAACCCAACTCGCTTATGAGGGAGATAACGGAAGTCACATAAGCGTCAACGGTGGATACCCGGTGGTCACCCGGGGTATCCCCGAAGCCCGGAAGATCCGGTACGACGACTCGATGAGTACGCGCAAGGCGGGGCAGGACAGTGCCGTAGCTAATCTGGCCACTGTCAATCCCACCGCCGTGCAAAAGCACGAGCACAGGCTCACCCTCACCCACGTCTCGGATGTTCCATCTAACGTGCGCGGCAGTGACCGTCCGACACGCAATAATTGGGTCCATGTCTCATTGCCCCTCGTCTGCTCCTTGGATGTTTCAATATTTTAGGACAGGAGGAGTTAACCGTATACGCCCCTTTGATTGATGTCCAAGTCTGCGTATCCGTCAAATCCAGCACACCTGGGTGGTGATGTCCCCGCGCTGCTGTAAAAAGGAGGGGCCCGGGGCTTACGATGTAGGCGGACCATCACATACATCGGGAGGCCTCGGACCTATGGACCTGGGCCTGGACGAGACCTACGCCACCCCCCTCGAGGTGGTGGACGGGCGCCTGACCGGGCGCACCCTGTTCGAGAACGAGCCGCGCTGGAAGGAGCGCCGCTGTGAGGGGCTCCTGCGCGCGGCGGGCAGGGAGATCGTGGACGCCCTTGTTGCGTTCGGCGACTCGCCTTCGGACATCTCCATCCTGGAACGGGTCGGGCGCCCCGTCGTGCTCAACCCGCAGCCCGCCTTCGAGGCCGAGGTCCGCGCCCTCGGATGGCCCGTGCTGCGCGACGGCGACGACGTCGCCGCCGGCGTCCGGGCCCTGCGCCACGAGCCGGCCTGGAACGCGTCGCGGGCGCTGGAGGTCGGGGCGTAGCCTAGCGGGGCCGCGATCTAGGTGGACGCCTTTGGACGCCAACGGGCGGCAAGGGTCTTGGCGTGCCGGGTGCATCGCGACCTGACTCCCAGCGATGCGTTGATCTGCATCATCCCTAACCGCCTTGGTCGGTGCGAGCCGGGTCGGCCCTCGGTGCCATGCGCCTCGCCGCACAGCCCCTCCTGCCTAACGGCCGGGGCCGGGGCGTGTGGCCCTGGGGCGTAGGGGTTACGCGTGGCCCACGCTCTCGACGAGGCAAGCCAGCGTTCGAGGACCGTTCTCCGCCGCGATGGCGACGGCGTGTGCGGCGGCGGCCGTCTTGAAGCGGTTATCGGCGAGCAGACGCTCGAGCGCTCGCGCGGCGCGCTCCCGGCTGTAGGAACGAAAAGGCACCGTCAAGCCTAGCCCCCGCCGTTTGACCTGAGCGGCGTTGAAGAACTGATCGAAGCCCCAAGGCACCGCGAGGCTGGGTACGCCAGCCCTCAACGCCTGGGCCAACGTGCCGATGCCGCCATGGTGGATCACGGCCTGGCACCGCTCGAACACATACGAGAACGGCGCATACGGGACGGCGAGAACACGAGAGGCCCCATCGACCGACCGGGCATCCGCAGGGCCGATCAGGAGGACCCTGACGTTGAGGCTCGAGGCGGCATTGGCGGTCTCCTGAAAGAACCGAGCCACGCGGTCGCCGCTTCCCCCGTCGAACGAGCCGATGGTCACGGCCACGACGGGGCCTGGCTCCGCAAGAAACTCGCCGAGCTCCGGTGGGACATCCTGACCGTCAGGCGCATCCCAAAAGCAAAAGCCCGTAACAGCCAATGTGGGAGGCCAGTCGGGCGGAGGCGTCAGAAGGGCGGGCGAGACGGCCAGGGCCGCTGCGGCGGCACGAGCTGCGTCGACACGCAGCGCGCCACGGATCGGACCAAGCCCGTGGGCATGGCGCAGACGGTTCACCGCAGGGTCCGCGACCCGCCGCAGGAAGACGTCGCCCAGCGCCCAGGCCAGCCGGTTCAGGAGGCGCCGGAGCACCTCAGGCATCGGAAAGGGGTACTCCTGGGGATCCAGCTCGGCGGACGGAATGGCGGGGCTCAGACTGACGCTTACCCATGGAACCCGGCGTCTGTCGGCAGCCAGGGCGGCGGCAACATGAACCGGTGGGGAGACGACGACGTCCGCGCGGCGACAAGGTGCGTCAAGCTCCTCGAGCTTTGCGGTCAGGGTCGGCTCGATGTAGATCCTCCATGCCAGCGTCAGCGAGGCAAGGGCGTTCGATCCCTCCCGGAGTAGATCGGCATGAGGCGCCAGCATGGAGGGATCTCCAGTGAGCGTCACGGTCGGAAACCCGAGATCGGCCGCGAGCGGTATGAAGGGCCTCTCCAGGGCAAACACCACGGAGTGCCCGCGTGCCGCGAGTTCGAGGCCGAGGGCGATGAAGGGGTGTATGTCGCCCCGGGACCCGAACGACGAGACCAGAACCCGCACGGTGCGCGCCTCCTAGCGTCGACTCGTAGGTCCGCTTGGGCCGAACCATGGCCCGTTCAGCGTACGGCAGGTAGCCCGTTGACCTCCTGCGCACGGGCGGAGCGTTCGCGACGGTTGCCCGCCATGTACCCAATCGAAGCTCCGCAGGGCCAACCGCCTCCTCGGGCTGGGTGGCGCGGCTTGAGCCGACGTCAGGACGGAGCGAGCGCTCGAGCGCCACGCCGGTCGTGGCCGTTCGCCTTCGGCTGGTGCCGGGGTCAGGGGCGCCGCCCCTCGTAGGTGGCGAACCCCGGCTACGGCTGCGCGCCATGCGGGGATGGAGGTGCTGTGCTTCCTCGCCTGCGAAGGGCTGCGGCTTCATGTCGGGGCTGCCCCCTGTCGATGGCGAGCTTCATACCCACGTGGCTTGCCTGGAAGCCAAGGACTCGTAGAAGCGGTGCGCGGCCAAATGCCGTCGACGCTCACGCTTCCGCGTCCATGAGGAAGGGTGAACCGTCCATCCCACGTTCGAGCCGGCGGCGCGGAACCCTCTCCGCGGTCGCATCGGCACGGTACGAGTAGTCCGCAAAAGTCGGGGCCTGCGGTCGGCGGTCGCGAACTGCTAATTGGCTGAGGGGGAGCGAGCCGAAGGGATGCCCGGCGCCGGCGAGCGGCGTCTTTCTTTTCGGTGTGGTTGAAGACGCCCACCCGCACCGTGAGGACGGGAGCCGATCGCTCGGCCTTCGGTTCCTCCTCCACCGCGACGGGGATGAACCGGCCCCGCAGAGGTGAGGAGCCTTCTTCCTCCAGCCGGAATCGGCGACGCCAGTAATAGGCCCGCTCGGCCGGCAGCTGGTGTGCCTCGGCCCACCTCGCCACCCTCATGCCGCTCGTACGAAGATCGGCGATCCGGTCACGCCACAGGGTTTCAACTTCGTGCCGCCTTTCCTTCGGCATCCGCTCGCCTCCCAGAGTCGGCTTCTGGGAGAATCATCGGACGTCCGCGACCTCCGTTCCATGTGTGTTCCATTAGACGCTTACGGATGGTTACCCACTGGGAGCCGGAGTTTTGGATCATCGCCGGCGTGGGGTGGGCTGCGCGCTGGCGTTTGCCGCCCATGTGGCCCGCATCGAATACCGCCGGGGTTCCTCACGCCCCGCATCCCTCTCAACGGCCAGCTCGCGTGGGGGGCTACTGAACGACCGCTATCTCGTCGAGACACTGGCTTGGCCCGGTTCCCGTGGCGGCCCAGACATCCCGAACCCGTGGGCGTCCAGGCTGATGAACTCTCAGAACCGGCTTGGTGATCGCGGTGGTCCGACTGGTGATGGGCCTTGTGGACGCCCTGCGCGTGCTGGCCCAGGATCGCCGCCGTTAGCCCGGACTGCGCGGCATCTTCTGGCAACCCCCGGGTCGCGTGTCGTATGATGAACAGCAAGCGGTTCTCGTGAAGGGAGGCGAAGCGAATGTCTTGGGGACCCACGCTGATGAGCTTACCCTTCGTACCAAGAATGCACGTTGCCTGGCACCTCACGATAGCCCCTTGGGGTCCCTTGCTGCTCAGTGTGCCCTTCGTATTGATCGGCGGGGCCCTCCGGACCTGGGTCGACCACGCCTGGGGGACGCCCCCGTTTCTCGGCCGCTGGTGGTGGCGGGCCGCGCTGACCGGCGCCGTCCTGGCGACCCTGGGCTGGGCGGCCGCGCGCGGCGCGTATTGGGCCGGTCCGCTATACGGCTTGGGCCTCGGGGCCATCCCGAGCAGCCGGACCCAGCGGCGCTCGCGCTGCCCGTCCGCGTCAGCGCCCGGCGACCCGCTTCTTCGCTAACCCGTCAGGCCCCGGTGCATCCGGCCCGGGGTCTCTTTCGCGCCGCGGCCGCCGTCTCCCGGTATCCGTCAAATCCCGCACACCTGGGTCCGACGGGTACGGGCATGGGATCATCTCCCACGAGGGGTTCCTCGCGGGAGGGACGACTGGCGTGGGGAGGGTCATCGCGGGTTACCGGGCGCAGGGCGGCGGTCTACGCCCTTGCTCGGACCTCTTGAGGGAGTGCATCGGACCAGGGGAGCAGCGCCTCAAGCCCGGCCTTGTCCTGCGGATCCAGGTTCGGCAGGCGGCTGAGCACGTGCTCCAGGTACAACCGCGGCACAAGCCCGTTCGCCTTCGCCGTTTCCACCAGGCTGTAGACCACCGCGCTCGCCCGTGCGCCCCGCGGCGTGTTGGCGAACAGCCACGCCTTCCTTCCCATCACAAATGGCTTGATCGCCCGCTCCGCCGCGTTGTTGTCGATCTCGAGGTTCCCGTCCTCGAGATAGGTCACAAGCTTCGGCCACTGCGTCAGGCAGTAGTGCACCGCCCTCCCCAGCGCACTCTGGGGCAGGACCTCCTTCGCCTTTTCGTCGAGCCAGGTCCGAAACTCCGACAGCACCTTGCCGCTCTCTCGCTCCCGTACCCGTCTTCGTTCTTCTGCCGAGGCATCCCGGATCTGGTGCTCGATGGCAAACAGCCGGTTGCAGTACGAAAGCCCCTCCTCCGCCGCTGTCTCCCCCTGTCGCCTCTGCGGGGCAAGCGCCTTCACCGCCTCGTCGAACTTCCTCCGGGCGTGCGCCCAGCACCCAGCGAGTTTCACCCCGGGCAGATCGTGGTAGCCCGCGTACCCGTCCACCTGCAAATACCCCTCGAAGCCGGCCAAAAATCGCCTCGGGTGGGCCCCGGACCTCGTCTCCTCATAGTCGTACAGCGCCACCTTCGGCCCGTCCCGCCCGCTGAGGTACAGCCACATGTACGAGACCTGCTCCGCCCGGCGCTGGGGCTCATGCAGCACCTGCACCGGAGTCTCGTCCGCGTGCAGGTAGCGGCGTCCCAAAAGCTCCTCGCGCAGACGAGCGTAGATCCGCTCCAGGTAGGTCTGCGAGCAGTGCAGGATCCAGTTCGCCATGGTCTGGCGGCTCAGGGGGATCCCCTCGGAGGCGAACTCTTGCTCGATGCGATAGAGCGGAAGGCCCATGTGGAACTTCTGCGCCATGACGTAGGCGACAGCGGAGGCCGAGGCCACGCTCCCGCTCTGAAGGGGCCGCGGCATGGGGGCCTTCACGATCGGGGTCGTCTGCCCGCCCTTCTCACACGCCCGGCAGGCGTACAGGTGCTGCACGTGCTCGACGATCACCCTCTGGGCCGGGACGATCTTGAGCTCGCGGTGGACCTCGGTGCGCATCTCGTGCAGCGGTCCCTGGCAGTTGGGGCAGGTCTGCGCCTCGGCCGCCAGCACGTAGTCCACCCGCTCGACGGGCAGGCCCTTGAGTTCCATCCTCCGGCCGGAGCGCTTTGTTCTCCGGTAGGTGATGGTCTGCAGCTCGGGCTCGGGCGCCTTAGGCGCGGCCTGCGCCTCCGCCTCGTTGAACACGCTGCCTATGTTGAGCTGGGTCTGATTCGCCGAGGAGCGCTCGCTCGAGGGTCCGAAGCGCTGATGGCGGAAAAGCCGCACCTGTT